>SVHO01000017.1 GCA_015055725.1 Clostridiales bacterium
TGCGTTAATCGTAATAGCCGTTTCAGCTAAAGGCGATATACCATACGTAGCAAAATCTTCCGAGAGAAGTTTTGCGCTCATGAGCTTTATGCCTTGACTTTGCGTTTCGCCAACCTGCATACCCCCAGCCAAAATAGTTTCTTGCGTAGGAGTATTAGCAGTATTTGAATTTTCGTCAGTAGTAGGTGTTGAGCAAGCCACCATTGAAAAACAAAGTGCGACGAGCGACAACATAGCTACCACCATAGTTGTAATTCTTTTCTTTGTAAATTTCATTTTTAACCTCCAATTTTACTTTTTGTTTTTGTTGTACTGATTTGTGTACTTATCCGATTTACGGTGGTTTTTGATACCTTTTTTGTATCCGTATGCCGCAGCCGTTTTAGCACCAAATCTGTCTGGAATGTGATAAGAATCGTCCCAACCTTTTACGTAACCAATGCCGTAAGCAGTATAGATATCATTCTTATACGAGTTCTTGTTCTTTTTGGTTTCTTCATATTTTTGTTTGTTTTCTTGATTATTCATATAATCCTCCTTGAAATTTTTATAAAAAAACTGCGACCTGTGGGGCTTTTAACCACCGCAAGCCGCAGAAACGGATGTTTTTTAATTAGCCGATAAGCATTTTAATGAGTGCTTTGTCGGAAGTCCTGAACGGCTTAATTTTACATTCGTAAACTTCGCCCGTTTCGTCAACGTTGCGAACGCCGTAAGTATTGCCGGTACGGATATTTCCAGCTTCGTCTTTCATTTCATAAGGAGTAACGACAAGTTCCGCTACATTAGAATCGCCAAAGACGATATCCAATACCGTGTAACCGCCGAAATCAGTGTCTTTGTTAGGGGGAGCAATCTGAATTTTTACTTCTTTACCCCTGATAACACCCTTAATGAAATAAGAAAAGTAGGTATTTCCGTCCTTAGCCTTATAAGGCTCTCTTTCTACAAACATCTTTTCGTTACTCATAATTCGTATATCCTCCTATTAGTTTTTCTTGCCCTTTTGACGGGAAATCTTCTTAGCCTCAGACTTAGATTTGCCTTCGCTAAGTGCCTTCTTGTACTTATACATACCTGCGTGGTCGGACTGACACTGGAGATAGCCCGATCTCAAACCAAGCTGATAATCACTAAGCTGTTCACCCTGCTTAGGACCGTAGGTCTTTACCTTTGCTTTTCTGTCGTCAGCATAACCCTTAGCACGCTTAGAAGGGGTAGTCCAACGTCTTTCAGAATTGTAGTTGTTGTTAGTTGCATTAGCTTCATTTTTAGCCATAATTTTTAATAATCTCCTTGTAATTCTAATTTGAATGTTTTTGTTTTTTTGTGTTGTCACGGCTCACTAATCAAGTGGCTAAACACATTTTTGATATTAAGTTGTAATTTACATAATCAAAACGCATCTTATGAAACACACGTTTCGGGCGATTCGTAAACAGTCGGTGGCCACCTTACTTGCAAGAACCGCTTAACCGTAATCGTAATTTTTCTTCACTTGCGCTGATTACGTTACTTAGTTTATAGCATTGTTTGCCGGAATGGAAGTGACTCCAAAATGACAAATAATGACTTGTTGGGTAGGAACAGGAACTCCAAAAGCAATGACAAATACTTAAGGGGTAATAACAGTGACTATCCCGTTCATCACTCTACGTACTTTCTCGTAAAGGTGGTGGAACGGATACGCTTTCCATCAACGTTTTCACGACAACCGAAGATGGAATCAAACTCTCTATCTCTCTTTTCAGTACGAGCATAGTAGGTGTCCTCGCTAATCAAAATAATGTTGCAATTATCCGTAATTTCCGTATATAAATACTGTTTCACAATATAATCAGAAGTCCTATATATGTTGTGGGTATTATCCAGAAAGTCGGCGTTCTTAATTGCCTTATCAAATTTCAATAACTTAAATTCCATAATTTATAATCTCCTTTGCCCGATACCGATAGCTCAGTTATTTTCTTGTTTGTCGAACTCTTTTTTGAAGAACTCGCACAGCTTGGTGTTGAGTTTCTTTATGTAATCAGCCGTTAATCCCCAATCATCTGCAAGAGTTACTTGAGAATTGTTGTTTACATAAAGAGAAACGTAAAGGATATAGAGTTTTATAGGTGCTTTTTCCACAACCTTGTTGTATTTTTCTACCTTTTGAACTGTCGCTATCGGGGGAATGATTTTAGCCGTATTCTTAAACAGCTCCATCATTTCGTAGTAGTAGCGAATATCCTTCAAATCTTGCCTTATTTCTTCAATAGTCATTATTAAAACCTCCGTTATTTTTTGTTGCTCGGACGCCCGAATTTAGAAACGATAGAGAGTAGAACCTTGCGTTGATCGTCACCAACTGTTGGTATCAAACTTTCTATAACGTTTCGCTGTTCTTCGGACAAATACTGTTTACCGAGATAGTAACCGTCGGCAACATAAATACCACCACCATGACGTCCTGACTGGGTATATATCGGGTGAGAAAGGGAAAGTTCAAGAATATCTCTCATAATAGTTGTTCTATTGACTTGAAATTCAAAAGCCAAGTTTTCAACTTTATCAGAGCGTCTTTCACAAAGTGCTTCTAAAATAGCTTGTCTGCGTTCTGACGCTTTCACTTTTCTCACCTCCTTTGCCTTCGATGGCTATAGAATAATTGTTAAAGGTCGCAGGTTTTGCGACAGTTAAAAAAATAATTTCAAAAATTTCAAATTTTTTGCAAACAAAAAAGCCGCAACGATACAGCTATCCCACGTTTAATGAGATAAACTGTTCGTTACGGCTCTACGGCTCAATACTTTCACACCCGAAGGTGTCTTACGAACACTTACATATAAAGTATGGAAGATAGGATTTAACTAATCGCTGTTTCAGATTGACCTACTTGTGCGTTATATGCGTATGTATTTAATTGTCGTCTTTTGGCTCGATAACCCGTAATAAGGTTTCTCGCTTGCCCGGACGGTATTTACTATAAATGACAACTCTACAACGATTGCATTTAATTCTTACGCCTCCAGACTCATCTTTATATCCCGTCACTTTATGCCCGCAATTCGGACAGTGCATACTGATCGGGACAAGATTAGAAAAATCCATATTTTCGTAACCTCCTTTTCCCATGAATACATAAAGTTGGATATTTAACTGACTGCATATAGGGGTTGGGATTTTCCACCGTTAGAAGTCAATCATCTTTTGTATTCCTATAAAATAGAAGAAGATTAAAGTGGGGCTAACTTTAATCGTCAACTAAAGATAGCGAGTATATATCGTCGAAGTGTATTTTTTCTTCACCAATTTGTATGTATCTGTATATAACATTGATATTTACTACTGTGCCTCTTAAATCGTAATAATGCCCGGCACGATAAAACGTCATTTGTATTTGCGAACCTTTGTAGATATGGGCTAAAACAGTAGATAGTTCTTCCATACGTTCTTCAGATAAGCTGTGTCTTGGAACACGGCTCATTTTTTCTTCACGTGCTTCTAATTCTTCGTGTAGTCCTTTTAACGCATCAAATGGTAAAAACTGTTTGGCTCGATCTACTCTATTCACCGTTATGACCTCCAATATATTTGTTTCGTGTAATTTGAGTTGCACCTTCTTGTAAGTCAATCGCTCTAAGCATAGCATTTTTACCGAACTTACCTTTTATATCAAGGACGGTGTGTTCTAATTTCTTTTCACGCTCGACTTTTTCAAAATCGGTAAACAAATCATATCCTTCGCACCCCTCGTCCATAATATGATTGAAACATATTCCTAAACGCCTAATGGGAACAGTAGGATTTGTAGTTTCACGAAAGAGCTTGTCCACATATCTACTTATAATAGAATAGACGTGCGTTGACTCTGACATTTTTGCTGTTCCGCCTGTAGGTGGAATAATATCCTTTGAATAACCGACATAGATTGATATACCATTTGTAATGACGTGTTCTGACATCATTCTGTGGCATCCAGCAAGAGCCATTTCAGCCATTACAATAGCAGCCTCATTAAAAGAATAGTCTTTGAACAATATCTGAGAGGAGGATATTGACTTAGATTTGCTTTTATAAGACTTTATATCTTTCATAGTGCAACTTTCTCGTCCCCAAGAATGGTCTATAAGCAATTCAGCGTTTATTCCAAATTTTTTATATAGCAATTCGGGAGGACAGTTAGCAACACCTCGCATATCGTAAATTGATAATTTGGCTAAACGATTAGCCGTTCCTGTAGCAATACCCCAAAAATCTGTAATAGGACGGTGCGTCCATAGGGTTTCTCTAAATAATTCTTCGTCTAAATAACCTATATGGTCGGGTACTTTTTTCGCCGTTATATCTAACGCTATTTTAGCAAGATAAAGATTTGTGCCTATACCGGCTGTAGCTGGTATATGAGTTTTTTCTGCAATCTCGTTGATTAGATACTTTGCAAACTCTTTAGGCGTTTTCTTATATATAGGTAAATAGTCTGTGCAGTCAATAAAAGCCTCGTCTATTGAATAAGTGTGAATATCGTCACGGTCTATATATTTACGATAAATCTCATAAATATCACCATTATACTCAATGTACTTTTTCATACGAGGCATAGCCACTTGGTACTTTATATTCTTAGGGATTTCGCTCATACGACAGCGATTTCTTATTCCCAAAGATTTCATTTTAGGTGTAATTGCAAGACATAAAGCGTTTTTCCCACGAGATTCGTCTGCAACAACAAGATTTGTTTCAAACGGATTCAAACCTCGCTCGGCACACTCAACACTTGCGAAAAAGGACTTCATATCAATGCAAAGATATGTTCGTCTTTTTTCTTCCATTTTTTATCCAAAATTCCTTATTAAAGACACTAATTCTCCTTTGAATTTACAGCGTTTTAGAACTATATCGGGTGACTGATTGTTTTCACGGCGCAGAATAATATCTGAGCCGCTTTTTATGTATCTACGGCACATAACTTGTCCGTCAACTTCGGCTGCAACAATAGAACCAATAGCAGGGTTGTCCGTTACCTTAAATAACAATAAATCTTTATCGTGAATGCCCGAATTTACCATACCGTTTCCGTCGCAAACCATAAAAAAACAGTCCGTTTTATCGTCTAAATTAAAAACTTTATGGTCTATCCTGTAATAATTCAATGCCAATTTATACGTTCTCCAAATTCTTTATTACTTTTACCGCAACACCTTGAATTTCGATATTGTCATAATACATATCTTCCATTTCGTCGTTCTCTGGGTGGAGGCGGATTTTCTTTCTTCTTCTATCCTTATAATAACGTTTAAGCGTACATTCGCCATCTTCGGTCATAGCTACAATGATTTGACCTTCGTCTGCTGATGGTTGCTGCCTTATAACAACATAATCGCCATCTTCAATGCCAACGTTAATCATACTGTTTCCTTTCGCCATAAGAACGAAGAAGTTTCCCGTTCCTAAAAAATCACCCGAAATTGTCAAGTATGACTCTATGTTTTGTTCGGCAAGAATAGGTGTACCACAAGCAATATCGCCAACAATAGGAAGTTGTTGAACGTTCTTCATGGCTTTTTGTATCTTAAGAGTTTGAATACTGTAATAAGCATCACCCCTCTTAACCAAACCACGACTTTCCATAAGACTTAAATATCGGCTTGCAGAACTTTTTGCAATTCCTATATGGTCTGCTATTTCTTGAACAGAGGGAATTTCCCTTACAGTAAAGAATTTTTCGTTGATGTACTCAATGATGTTGAGTATAGTTTCCTCATTCTTTGTTCTCATTTGTTTTATCCTCTCTATCTGGAACACTCGTTCCATTTACGATTTAATTATACTCAAAAGAAATGCCTTTGTCAAGAGGGTATGACACCATTTTGAAAATTTTTGGTATAAATTTTTTTGATAGTCGCCTAAAACATTAAAGAGAAAAACAATTCTTCTTTCGACGGGCTTATTATAATCGGCTAATTGCCATTATCAATGTTGCAAAATTCAATCTGATAATAACAATTTATTATAATTCGTCGGATTGTTTTTGCTTGCCTTATGATTTGGAAGAAGAAAAAAGCATTGACAATGGTCTTGCTTATATGAAAAGAGAAAACCCATAACAATTTAGCCGATTATCTTTGGCCCTGCCGAAAGGAAGAAAAATAAAAGGAGGCGAAAATTATGGTTTTTCTCAGTTCACTTTGTTACCCGTAGAGTAATTGTGTTATCTACATAAGTCATTATTCGTACCCGTGAAGTCATTTTATGTCATTTTGGAGTCACTTCCATTCTGACGAAATAGAAGTTATCCTATTGTCGAAAAGTAAATCCGCATTTTGAAATTCGTTGTTCATTTCGGTTTTTACTTTATCCACAATAAGGAGGTACGAGAAATGCTTAGAAGTATCAAAAAGGCTTACGATATAATCAAAGAGCAAGACAATGAAACTTCTATCACCGTTCATACGATTCGTATTTGGTGTAAAGAAGGCAAAGTCAAAAGTCTAAACGCAGGAACTAAAATTCTTGTTGATATGGATAGCCTCTTGGATTATATCTCTATGAAAAATATCTAAAGGAGGTTAAAATGGCTTACATTAAGTACAGCACAACGAAAAAAGGCGTTCTCGTCGCACGTGTTCAAATATACGGAAAAGATCCTGCGACGGGACAACCTAAATTGTTTCCAAAGAGCTTTCGTAACGAAGAAGGCTTAACAGAGGCTAAATTCAAGAAGAAAATTCAAAAATTAGCTATGGATATGGAAGAACAAATCGCAGCCGATTACAAAGACCAGATGGCTTTTGTTCATACGGGCGTTCTTTCGTTCTATCAGCTCGCTCAGGAATGGATTGCGACAATAAACGCACACCAATCCCACAACTACTATTTACGGGCAACTGACGTCTGTAATCTTTTCAACGAATATCTTAAAACGGTTGGTTTAGACAAAAGACCGATTTCGGATATAAAGGTTCGTGACGTTCAGTTGTTCTTAAATTCGTTTGGAAAAGGCTATGTACGGGGAAAACCCGTCGCAAAGCTAAAGAAACCACTCCCCGATAATGTTAGTTTTAGAGAGCTTGACCGTGAAAAGATTATCACTCGCTGTTCCTCGTATGGAATGAATAACGAGGGTAAAAATATCCTTTTGGCTACGGCTCAAGCAATTTGCGACAAATACAATTTACGCTTTAACACCTATTTTGAAGATGTTACCGAGCGTCACCCTTATTCGCCCGAAACTCTTAAAGGTTATAGGCGTATTTTAAGGACACTTTTCAACGAGGCTGTAAGATATGAGTGGATTACTAAAAACCCCGTTTGTTCAACGAAAATAGGAACTTCCGCAGGCAATATAACGTTGCGTCCTGTTGAAGAAAAAGAAGTGTTTTCGTTTGTTGAAACGCAAGAATTTATTAAAATGCTCAATGCCTTGCCGGAAGAATTTATTTATAGGAAAATACCCATTAAAATAATGCTTTTATGCGGGTTACGTAGTGCCGAAATAAACGGTTTGCGTTGGTCTGATATTGACTTCGATAAAGGCGTTATAAATGTTAATAGGAATAGATTGACTTCTCGTGAACGTGGAATTTACGAGAAAGAGCCAAAATCCAAGACATCAAAACGTAGCGTGCCTATGCCTGCTGCGTTAATAGAAGATTTAAGGCAATACTGGAAATGGTTTGAGATTGCAGACACTAACTTTGCAAGAAAACTAAATCAGTATTACATAGCTTCTAATATATATCGTTTGCCGATTTATCCACATACGCTTGGAACTTGGCTTAGTGCTATCGAAAAGAAAAACGGCTTTAAGCACGTTAGCTGTCACGGTTTAAGACATACATATTGCAGTATTTTGTTATCGCAAAATGTACCCATACAAACCGTTAGCCGTTATATGGGACATAGTGACTCAACCGTTACTTTGCAGGTTTACAGCCACTTTATCCCCGATACACAAGAAAAAGCGTTGACCGCTTTAGACAAATTATCATAATTGAAAGACCGGGAGTTAAACTCTCGGTCTTTTACCTTTATGGAGGTTTTATGGAATACTACATACCACGACTACGCTATATCAATGATGCTGTAAAGGAAATCAAAGAACAAGACGCAGATTTTAACGTAACTTACAGTATGATACGGCATCTAATATGGACTGGAAAACTGACTAAAATTAAATACGGAAGTGCATGGCTCGTCAATATGGACGAGCTTTACGCTTTCTTTTGGGGTGAACTAAAATGAAAAGATTTGTAACTTCGGGTGAACTTCAAAGAATGTTTCTCGCTGAGGACGAAAAGACGATTATACGGCGTCCTAATTGCCGTAAATTCTGCCTTGATAATGACATTTATATGGAAATCCACGAGAAGGCTTGGCTAATAGAAATTAAGCCGTTTATGGATAAAATAAACCCTCGTAAAATGAAGAAACACTATGAATTGCCTAAAATGAGAAATATCCGTCAATGCGTAAGGATATGGAATAACACTCACAAACGTTTCGGGCAGATGATTGATAAGCATACTGTAGAGCGTTGTATCAAAGATAAGCGTGTATTTGCCTATCACTATGGGAATAGATGGATTATAAATTATATCCAGCTTGAACAGGTAATAGACGAATTTTTCGCAAAAACGGATTATAAAATTAGAAGATTAAAGCGTAAAAAAGTTAGGAAATAAAAGAGATTTAGCGTTTTGAAATTAGTATAGAATTAGTATAGTTAGTTCGTTGTTTGCAACAAAAAATCAATCACAAAATATAGGAAAATAAAAGAAAAAGACCACAATATATTGTGGTCTTTGGCGTCCCCACAGGGAATCGAACCCCGAACTAGCCCTTAGGAGGGGCTTATTATATCCGTTTAACTATGAGGACATAACGCCGTTTTCTTATTAAATTTTAGTGTTCATTTTGAAAGTTAGTCGTCAATACAAATTATTGAAAAACTATACTCAAAACTATACTCGTTTTTTTGCTACCCCTTAAAAATACGATATTTAGGGGGTTTTTCCCTTAAAAATGCCTAATATTTTGCATTTCGTTATGGATATAGCACTCCCTTAGGAGGCGAACCCTCTATCCTACTGAGGTACACGAACATATTATTAAATTTTTATTGTTTTGACTCTATCTAATACTTATTTTTATTCCGCTTGTTATTCCAAAAAATAGGCTCTTTTTCTATTCCGTTTCAAAATGCCTTTTACACGCTTTTGGAATAGTTTAAGTATTCGATTGTGTCAATTTTCACTGTTTTTTAAGTTCTAGTCCGCATCAATTCTACATCGTGTTAATACATATCCAAAACTCGACGAAATGCCATGTTTTAGGTACTACTTTTAGCACAAAATCGTGTTTACACGAGTTAATCCCAAAGTTAGGAGGCCATTGTTTTATCCATTTAACTATGAGCAGATAAAATTAGGCTATAAATAGTTTGTTTTTATAAATTAAGGGAAACAACTTGTTGATACTAACAAGCGTTTATAATGCAAAACTAACGAAATATATTCTACTACAAACGGGCAAGGGTGTCAAATAAAAGTATGAGTAAAATTAAATATTGCAACAATAAATTTATAATTTATGGTATAGATAGAATAAAAAAAGGGAAAAACAACACAAACAACAAGTCACTGAAAAAGGTAAAAATACATAGACTGATAGTGGGAAACTTGTTGCAAAAAGGCCGGAGAGAATATGATAAAGAGAGGAGAGTTATATTATGCGGATTTAAGCCCTGTTGTAGGGAGCGAGCAAGGTGGAGTGCGCCCAATACTAATCGTGCAGAACGACACGGGAAATAAATATAGCCCCACGATAATCGCTGCAGCGGTGACGAGCAAAATGACAAAAGCGAAACTTCCAACGCACATAGAATTATCGGCAAACGAATTTGGGTTAGTTAAAGATTCGGTTATATTATTAGAGCAAATACGCACGCTTGATAAGCGCAGATTAAAAGAGCGGATAGGCGAACTATCCCCCACCACCATGCAAAAAGTAAACACAGCCCTGCTAATAAGTTTAGGGTTTAACGAGAGTGCTAATTACGTAAATTAAGCGCATATATTCCCCACCTAACGCCACGAATAAAATTATATATAAAAAGTTGCAATATATTTAAAAATGTGTTAAAATAACTTTGCAAAATGGTAAAAAGAAGAGAGTTAAATATAAATATGAATTTATGAATTAAACTCATAAAAAAAGACCGCAGTTGCGGTCTTTTTTTTATCAATTATTTTTACACAATTTCAATAGCGTCTTTTTCGGATTTGCGGATTTTTTGGCGCAAGGGGCTATCTGAATAACCAAAAGCAATTGCTATATTGCAATGCTCGTCTTCTTTTAGCGGAACGGCTTTGACGATTAGTTCTTGGTCAACCATACCGATAATGCAAGAATCAACGCCCATGCTTTTTGCGGTTAAAGTTAGATATGCAATGAGTTCCCCCACGTCATACTTAACGAAGTGATTGCGGTCAAACTTTACCCCTTCCCTTAACGTAGCCACCCTATCGGCAAGCACGATAAATGCTTTTGCGTTTGCCAAAAATTTATTGTGGGATTTTGAGCCTAATGCAAGCGCGGTCAGTTCAACTTTTTCGGGAGAAGTGACGAGATACATTTTCCACGGTTGTGAATTACAAGCAGACGGGCAAAGCATTGCCTGTTTTGCTATTTGCAAAAGCGTTTGTTCGCTCAAAAGTTTATCGTTAAAATTACGGCAAGATTGGCGCTCATTTACCAACTTTGTAAAACAATCTTTCATAAATCACCTAAAACAATTTTTAATACATTATACAAAAAAGCGATTAAAAATGCAACAAAAAAATTATTCGGTGATTTGCAACGCCTTTTCTTTTTTATATCTTTCAACGGCGCGCAAATATTTTTCGGAAAGATTTAGCGTATAGCGTTGGCGTTCATCATAAGGCAAAGAATCAAAATGCTCTTTATCGGTTAATCTACCAATAGCGTTAGAGACTTCGCCCTCGGCGTCAAGCAAGGTTTTAACTTTTTTATAAAACTCTTCAAACTCGTCTTTGCTATTCTTTATATTTTCCGTAATTTTGCACGTATAATACTCTTTAACCTTAGACGTGGAAACCCCGAGAGACTCGGCTTTTGCCAACTCTTTATCAAGATTTTGGCTGTAATTTTGCCAAAAACCTTGTTTTAAGCGTTTCTTCGCTTCCCTGCAATATTGCTTAAGAGATTTAGTTTCATCCATAATAACAACTCCTTAAAAGTAAATTCGACAAAATTCGCACACAAAAAGAAAACTACCGATTATTCAATCGGTAGTCTTTTGTTTAACCTTTGATGCTTCTTTTTCTAGCCGCTTCAGATTTTTTCTTCTTTTTAACAGAAGGTTTTTCATAATGTTCTCTTTTTCTTAAATCGCCGATAATTCCGTCACGCGAACATTTTCTCTTAAAACGACGAAGAGCGCTATCAATATTTTCGTTTTCACCAACTCTTACTATAGACATCTTTTTCACCTTCCTTTGCCCCACGGCCAAAATTCAAATGCTAATAAAGTATACCAACGCACAACAATTTTGTCAAGGATTTAGCAACCATTTTTTAAAAAGTCTTTTTTCCAACCATCATTTATCCCACCTAACTAAACTTTTAATAAGTTATCCTTGCTTTTCATTGACTTTCTTTTTGCGCTTTGTTAAAATATATTCGCAAAATTTTCTTGCCTTTTTGTGCAAGTGTAAACGGAGATAAAAATGCGTAAATTTGACACTAAAGTTCAACACATAAAATATAAAGTGCTTCGCGAAGTTGCCCGTCTTGCTTGGGAAGATAAACTGTTAGAAAACCTTATGGATATTCCACAAAAATTAGTCCCTGGCAACGAACCTACTATGCGTTGTTGCGTTTATAAAGAACGCGCCATTTTAGGCGAACGCGTTAAAATTGCTATGGGTGGCGATAAAAATAACCCCAACGTTATTGAAGTTATAAATATTGCGTGTGATGAATGCCCCGTCGGCGGTTATGAAGTGACTAACGCTTGTCGTGGGTGTTTAGCGCATAGGTGTGAAGATGCTTGTAAATTCGGCGCAATTTCTTTTGACCATAACCACGTTGCCCATATTGATAAATCAAAATGCAAAGAATGTGGTGCTTGTGCAAAAGTTTGCCCTTACACTGCAATTATTAGCAGAAAACGCCCATGCCAAAACGCTTGCAAAGTTAAGGCTATCACCATGAACGAAGAACAATGCGCGTTTATCAATAACGATAAATGTATTCAATGTGGTGCTTGCGTTTATCAATGCCCCTTCGGTGCAATAACTGATAAGTCATACATATTAAACGCCATAGATATTCTTAAAAACAGCAAAACTGAAAATTACAAAACTTTCGCTATAGTTGCACCGTCAATCGCAAGCCAATTTTCTTATGCCAAACTTGAACAAGTGATAACCGGCTTGCAAAAATTAGGTTTTTCCGCCGTTGTGGAAGCCGCTTTGGGTGCGGATATCGTTGCCCTATCTGAAGCAAAAGAACTTTCGGAAAAAGGTTTATTGACAAGCTCTTGCTGTCCTGCTTTTGTTAAGCACGTAAAAACCGCTTTCCCTGCGCTTGAAAAGCACGTTTCACACAACTTGTCACCTATGGCAACACTTGCTAAACACATAAAAGAAAACAACCAAGGCGCAAAAGTTGTTTTTATAGGCCCGTGCACGGCTAAAAAAGCAGAAGCCCAACTCGATAGTGTTAAACCTTTTGTTGACGTTGTTCTCACTTTTGAAGAACTCCAAGCTCTTTTTGATAGTCGCGATATTGATTTATCAACCCTTGAAGAAACAACTCTTAACGACGCGTCTTATTTTGGTCGTATTTTTGCAAGAACAGGCGGTCTTAGCCAAGCAACTAAACAAGCTTTAAAAGAACAAAATATCGATTTTGAAATTAAACCCATTGTTTGTGACGGAATTGAAGCGTGCAGACTTGCTCTCTTAAAACTTAGCAAAGGCGTTTTAGAAGGCAATTTTATAGAAGGTATGGCATGCGTTGGCGGTTGTATTGGCGGTGCGGGTTGCTTAACCCACGGCGAAAAAAACAAGGCTGGTGTTGATAAATACGGTGCTCAGGCTAAAAACAACACTATTCAAGACGCAATTTCAAATTTAGATAATATGTAATTTAACCAAAATTAAAGAGTAGGTTTTTCTGCCTACTCTTTTTGTTTTTAATAATAATTCAATTCACTTTCATTTTTTCCAAAATCCGCACTCGAAATGCCCGTGCGATGTGCCTTGAAACATTCTTCCTGCGTAACCTTTTTAATGGTAATTGGTGTTGACCTTATAATTTCAATTTTATCTTCATCATCTGTGCCTAATAAAATTGTTGGGTTATTGAAACCTTCTATAACACAATCTTCAAAAATAATTTTATTGAAATTTCCAACAACCAATAATGGCAAGTCTTCAAAACTTTCTTCGCAAGACATTGTGACGTTCTTAAAATGCACGCTTACTTTTTCCACGTCTTTGCCCCAAATCATCCCAACTTGGCGAATTTCCCTAACAGTGCAATTTTCAAAAAGTATATCGTGCAAACCACGGTTACAACAAAATCTATGTCTGCCGTCATATTCTATCCTAATAAGTTCCGCTTCTTGCAAAAAATGGCAATTGCGTATAACTATATTGCCAGGGTCTTTTCTTATAACCGCCCTATAATCACAATAATAAGAAAAACAAGTGTGTGAACGGTGGCGGTCTCTTTCGCTCGTTTGATTGCCCAATCTCTTTTCTTCTTCCGTCATCCAACGGCGAGAACCAAAATTGCGTTCGTTAGATATACAATTTTCAACTAAAATATTGTTCCCGCCCATTCTTAACGGCATACAAGCCGTGTTAAGAATGCAATCTCGAACGACCACGTCGTTACTATCAAAACCCGCAACGCAATCATCGCCAGAGTTAATAGTGCAGTTTTCAATCAACGTGTTGTCACACGTGCGAATATTTATACCGTCACATCCACCGTAAATAGACACGTTGTCAAAATGAATATTTTTACTCTTAAATATAGCGTGGCACCAGTTTGAACAATTTATAAACGTATAACCTTCAAACTTTAAATTTTCACAGTTCCAAATACTCATCCCGTGCGGGCCTCTATAGTTTTGCTCGCCTTGTTCGTCAAAACAATAAGCGCCGTCAAAATAAGACCCTTTTTCACCTATAATTGACACGTTTTTTGCATTATGCACTCTAATTAATGCATTGCTCCAACGACTAGTGGGATTTGCACTTGGACTGTTAAGCGAATCGTTTATTTCAATAGGTTCAATTTCATCTTTTTTCCAAGCGAAATAATCTTCTGGGTCTCTGCTTCCCTTAATAATTGCGCCCGCTTCTAAATAGAGTTCAACGTTAGAACGCAAACGAAAGCCACCCGTTAAATAAACGCCACAAGGAATTAAAACCCTGCCACCGCCAGATAAAAAACAATCATCAATCGCCTTTTGTATTTTTTCTGTTTGGAGCCTATCACAAAACTTCGCGCCATATTCTTTTATGTTAAAAACTTTCATAGACATCTCCCGAATTTTTTTATATTATAGCATAAACTTTACCATTGTCTAACATTTATTATTGTATAAAAAACAACATATTAAAGTTTATAATAAAATTTTAACACATAAAAACCTTTTTAGTAAATGGAATTTTTGGTCAAAACATTTAAAAAAGTTAGCCAAAATAAAAAAGTTGAAAAATATCATATATAAATATCAAATTATATACAAATATTTCCAACATTAAATAAAAAGAGTAGGTTTGCACCTACTCTTTTTTATTGGTCGGAGTGACGGGGGATTCCCCTATTAGGGGAAATGTCAACCTAAAGTTGACAAAAGGGTTGCCGTCCCCTGCTAAGGGATTGAACCTTGGTTCAAATCGTGTTGCTTTTGCAACACAAACAAAAAGAAAGTGGTTAGTTTCCACTTTCTTTTTGTTTCTGGTCGGAGTGACGGGATTTGAACCCACGACCTCTTGGTCCCGAACCAAGCGCGCTACCAACTGCGCTACACCCCGAAAGCGTGCTAATTTTTTGCCGTTAAAAAAATATCTAATGCTTAATGGGTTAAGCATTAGATATTATATCCGTTTTTTTGTAAAAAAGCAAGGTTTTGCACGCCTTTTTTATTAAAACTTGTGCCTTAAATTAAATTCTGTTTACGCCAGTTTTAATTGCTGCTTCTTTAACAGCCTTTGCAACAGTTTGACTAACACGGCTATCAAACGGTGCTGGAATAATATATTCTGCACAAAGTTCTTCATCAGAAACGAGTGATGCAATTGCGTTTGCAGCGGCGATTTTCATTTCTTCGTTTATGTCGGTTGCCCTGCAATCAAGCGCACCGCGGAAAATCCCAGGGAACGCAAGCACGTTGTTGATTTGGTTGGGGAAATCGCTTCTGCCCGTGCCAACAACTGCTGCCCCTGCCTTAATAGCAATGTCTGGCATAATTTCAGGCGTGGGGTTTGCCATAGGCATAACGATTGCACCTTTGTTCATTGATGCAACCATTTCAGACGTTAACACCCCTGGTGAACTTACGCC
Source organism: Clostridiales bacterium (assembly GCA_015055725.1). GTDB lineage: Bacteria > Bacillota > Clostridia > Christensenellales > Borkfalkiaceae > UBA1259. The sequence continues at coordinate 15,592 of SVHO01000017.1, forward strand.
AACAAAAATGTCTGCACCTTTAACGGCATCTGCAAGTGAGCCTTTTTTGCCAAGTTTATTGGAAAATTCTGCAATTTCTTCTTTTGCAGGATTCATTCCAACTTCTCTGCCCTTATAGATTATTCCGTGGCGGTCACACATAACAACGTCTTTCGCGCCCATAGAAATCATAAGTTTTGCGATTGCTTCGCCCGCAGCGCCTGCTCCACTGAAAACAATGCTAACTTCATCCCACTTTTTACCAACGAACTTAAGCGCATTAATGCAAGCGGCAACGCACACAACTGCCGTGCCGTGTTGGTCGTCGTGAAAAATAGGGATGTCAACTTCGGGGTCTTCTTTCAATCTTTTTTCAATTTCAAAGCATCTTGGTGCAGAAATATCTTCAAGGTTAACACCACCAAAACTGCCTGCAAGCAACTTTATCGTTTGAACAATTTCATCAACGTTTTTACTACGCACGCAAAGCGGAATAGCGTCAACTCCACCAAAACTCTTAAATAAAACACACTTGCCTTCCATAACAGGCATACCTGCTTCAGGCCCGATATCGCCTAAGCCTAAAACTGCCGTTCCGTCTGTTATAACTGCAACGGTGTTTCCCCTTGCGGTGAGTTCAAACGATTTGTTATAATCTTTATTTATTTGAACGCAGGGTTCAGCCACACCCGGTGTGTAAGCAAGAGATAAGTCTTCTTTATTTTCTACCTTAACTTTTGAAACAACTTCAATTTTGCCCCTCAACTCTCCGTGAAGGCGCAAGGATTCCTTAGCATAGTCCATATATATCCACCCCTAAATTAAACTTTTATTTACGTTTTTTCAAAAAACTTTCTAGTTCATTTTATTAAAATTGTCTATTTTTGTCAACGGATAATATAACTTTTATCCATATCATTTTTATTATACTTTACATAACTTTTTTATAAGAAAAATTTACATATAAAAAAGCCGTAATTTTTTCAAATTACGGCTTTTTTTGACTTAATATTTCTTTAATTAAAAGCGTTATAAATTGCGCGAATACATTTTTCATAATCACTGTTTGCAACACCGATAATGATATTAAGTTCGCTTGAACCTTGGTCAATCATTCTAATGTTTATATTCGCTTGTGCAAGTGCGTTAAAAAGCGTTGCCGCCGTTCCCATGCGCCTTGCCATGCCGTGACCAACGGTTGCAATAAGTGAAATGTTTTCAATAACGTGAATATAATCGGGGTTAACGTTTTCTCTAATTTCACCAATCATATCTGAAAGCACACCATCTTTAAGTTGTTCAGATTCAAGAATAACAGATAACGTGTCTATACCCGATGGTAAGTGCTCAACGCAAACGTTATAATGTTCGACGACTGATAAAACACGGCGGATAAACCCAACTTCTGCGTTCATCATTGACTTTTCAATAAGCAAAACGGTAAAGTTCTTTTTGCCTGCGATACCTGTGATAACGCTATCGTTTTCAGCACTATTATATTGGTCGTTAGGAACAATCATTGTACCTTTATCTTGGGGTTTAAATGTGTTTTTAATGTTAATAGGAATTCTTCTTTTCATAACGGGCGCAATCGCTTCAGCATGCAAAACCGAAGCGCCCATATAAGAAAGTTCGCGCACTTCTTTATAAGTAATTTGGTTGATAACTTTTGCTTCGGGAACTATGCGTGGGTCGCACACTAAAAACCCGCTAACGTCAGTCCAGTTTTCATATAAATCCGCTTTGACTCCACGCGCTATAATTGAGCCCGTGATGTCACTTCCACCACGGCTAAACGTTTTAATTTCGCCTTGGAAATTCTTGCCGTAAAACCCTGGAATAACCGCTTTTTCAGTCTTAGCAAAACGGTTTGAAACTTTATCGTCGGTGTAATCTTCATTGAGTTTACCGTGGCTGTCAAATCTAACCACTTCAGACGCGTCAACAAATTCAAAACCTAAAAAGTCCGCAACTATTCTTGCCGAAAGGTATTCCCCGCGTGACGCAGAAAAATCAGCACTCTTTTTCTCGTTAATTTCTTGTTCGGTTTTATCGAGAATAGCGTCAATATCTAACGTTAAACCTAAATCTTTTACTATTTGAACAAATCTTTCGCGGATAATCTTAAAACTCTTTGCGCAGTTGCCACACTCAACCACTTCGTTATAGCAACGATATAACATATCGGTGATTTTAATATCGTCCTTAAAGCGTTTTCCAGGCGCGGAAACCACAACGTAGCGTCTGCTATCATCTGCTTCAATAATACTTTTAACTTGTCTTATAGCGTTTGCGTCTGCCATAGACGTTCCGCCGAATTTACATACTTTAATCATTTCGTAATCCTTCTTCCTTCTAAATAATAGCGTTTTTCAACACCTTCCCCCATTGAAAAGGTTTTCCTTGGGAAAGCACCGTTTTTAGACACGTACTTAAACAAATCCGCTTTGTCAAGTTTGTCAAACAAAATGCCAACCGCATCACCTTTATCGTCCACCAACTTTTTAAGGTTTGCTTCTCCGTGCACGTAATCAACGCCACCGCCAAAGGTTTGAATAAATTCTTTAACGTATTTATCAACTGAACGTATCCCTTCGGGTAAATCGTTTTCGCCTTTTTGAACGAAACTTTGCCCATCGGCATATACTTGCATATTCCCGCCGTCAACTTCTTTTAGTCCTTTTAAGAAGTTCTCTTTATCAACTCCGAAAACGTATCTATAAATAGGCTCGAAATAAATGCCTTCATCATAAATATTAACTAGTTCTACAAGTGCGTATCTTGCAGGGTGATTTTCGCGTTCTTCTTCGCTTAAAGAAACTTTAACGTTATTCCAATGTGTTTTAGCAGTTGCCAAAGAATGATTGCCGTCACCCACGGCAAAAAGGAATTTATCTTCCTTTCCATACTTTTCAATAAGCCTATCTTTATCGAGCAAATCGCTAAACTTGCTTAAAATATCGTCAACTTGGTCTATAAAATAACCTTCAATGCTTCCGCCACCCATATTTAAGGTAAAATCGTAAACTTTCTTAAACTCGTCTCTTCTTTCGTAGAGTTTCTCGGTTATTTGCCTTTTTTCGTCGTCAAAAAGCACCATAACGTGTGGGAATTCAACGTCCGCGTCTTTTCTAATTTTAAGCCTTGGTGGAATTCTTTCTTCAATAGTGCCTTCTGTTGCACGCACGAGCGACTCTGTTTTTTGCCCGTATTCGTATTTTTCAAGGTCAATCGCTGTGACTAACCCTATTCTTCTTTCAACGAAAGGGGTTTTTCTAACGGTCAAGATAAATCCTTTTCCGTAATTCTTAAACACACCGCCGTCTAAATATTCCTTTATATTTTGGTTTATCTTTTTAATCCTTTGTTCGGGATTATCTTCAAGATAAATTTCAGGCAAGGTTAAATCGAGAGTGGTTTTTTTGCCCTTAACCAAAGATTCAAGTTGCTTCCAATAATCAATTTCACTTGTAAACTGGTCACACGCTATGCATGCCCACGCATTCATATCAGTAGTATCGGGTAATAATATAACGTCTGCTTTTATTGCTATGTCTTTCATTGTTTAGTCCTATCTATTTAAATTTATAATGAACACGGTAAGCGTTGCTAAACAAATGGCAAGCGCAACTAATCCAGCGTGTTTCCAAAATGATTTTGCTTTGCTTTTTTCACCGTTGTCGTTATTTGGTTGAAAATTTCTGTTATCGTTCATAATTCCCCCTTAATTCCTTGCGCTATCTAGTTCTTGCCAATAATAACGACCAAGCGTCTTTTTAAGAACTTCAGAATCGGCATACCTTGTGATTTGACCTGCCCTTGCAACCGAAATAATACCCGTTTCTTCAGAAACGATAATTGAAATAACGTCAATCGTTTCGGTCACACCAAGACCTGCCCTATGGCGCGTTCCAAGGTCTTTTGGAATATTTTCGTTTTGGGAAAGTGGCAAAAAGCAACCTGCCGCAACGATTTTAGTTCCGTTAATTATCATAGCGCCGTCGTGCAAAGGCGTTTTAGGAAAGAAAACGCTTTCAATAAGTTCGCTTGAAATATCACTATCAAGGCGCACGCCACTATCTAAAATTTGTTTAGGAATATTTCCGTTAGATAAAACTATTATAGCACCCACGTCGTTCTTAGACATGTTTTGAAGCGACCTTATAATTTCGCCAATACACGCTTGAACGCGCTCTTCGTCTTGAACCATATCGCCGTTCCTTAAATCCGAAATCTTTGGCATTTTTCTTTGCCAAATAATTCTTTTAAGTTCAACCGAATAAAGAACCATAATAGCAATCAAGAAAAGCGCTGGAATTATAAGATAAATTGCGCAGTTAAAATTTTCAACGAAAGTTAAAAGCGCACCGCCGATTACCATAACGAATACGAAAAGCGCAATCATCGGGCCAGACTTATTATCCGCCAAAAACTTCATCATATAGTAATAAAGTACGGCAAAAACGACTATGCTCACAATCATCGCAACCATAGTTTCAGGCGACTTAAACCTCGCTATAAACTCGTTTATTTTTTGTATGAGATTCATCTTTTTCTCCTAATTCTCAATCATTATCTTAAATAACGTTAACCACATTTTTTCGTCCGCATCCGCTTGCCCGCTTTTGACTTTATAATCAGCATCAGTTAGCGCGTCAACCGCACTTTTAAGCGAACGTTTTTTAAACTTTGACGACTGCTCTTTTAATTTTTTACAAGCATATTCTTTTATTCCGAAAGCGTTAGATAATTCTATCAAATCAAAATCGCTTATCGAAGCGTGCAATAACCGCCTAAAATAGTTGTAAACTGCGGTTAAAATCCGTTGTGGGGTTTCACCTTTACTCATCATTTCTTTGATGACTGTAAGTGCCATATCGAATTTACGCTTTGAAATATAATCAGTCATTTCGTAAATTTTATATTCCGAATCCCTTGCAACCATTTGGTCAACGTCTTGTATATTTATAACCCCGCCGTCACCAACGTAAGCGCAAAGTTTTTTAGTTTCGGTTTCAATTCTCGTCATATCCGACAAGCAGTAATCTGCTAAAATTTTTGCCGTTTCGGCTTGAATTTGAAAACCAGAGTTTAAGCACTCCCCTTTTATCCACCTAACGAGCAACGCACTATCGGCGCGCCCACAATCAACTGTACAAACGGTGTCGAACTTTTTAAGTGGTTCGCACGGCTTTTCATTTAATATGACTAAAAGCGAAAAGTCAAAAGGATTTGAAAGGTATTCTTTTATATTTTTAACAAAGTCTTGCTTGGGATAGAATTCTTTTAAAACGGTCATTCGGCGTTCACTCATAAACGGATACGAACCGACCGAAGATAAAAATTCTTCATAAGAACAATCGCTTGCAAGTGTGGTTAAGTTTAGTTCTATCTCACTAACGAACTTGTTTTTAAGCAACTCAAATCCACGCTCTCTAAAAAACGCGTCTTCACCTTCAAACAAATATATCGAAAACGTTTTGCCGTTTTCGAGTTCGTTTTTAAACTCCGTGTATTTCAAACCAAACTACCTCTTATACATTTTAACACCTTTTAACTCTTTTTGCAACGATATTTTATTTGCTTTTGCGTAATTTGGCATTAAAAACACCCTTAAATTGCTATTACAAAGGTATTTTAAGCGTTCCTTGACTTTCTCCGTCGTCACACCAATTTGACTTTCGATAACAAACTGCTTTGTTAGGATTGTGAAAAGTTATAATTTGTTGTGCGTCACTTCCGCAAATCATTATGTCAAACTGACCATTTAAATTTTTATAATTTACACCCACAACGCTTGCAAAAACTGCAATTCTTTTATTTTGCACGGTTAAATCAAACGCTCGCCCTTCAAGAGCAAACGCTCCACTAAGCGATTTAAACTCAATTTTATCTCCGCAAAACGCGTTAAAAATTTCAACTTTAGAAAAAGACTTTTTAACCGCGCTTTCAAGCCCTAAATCTTCTTCCCCGTAATAGCATATTCTTTTAATAGCAAATACCGTGCGTAATTTTGTGACGAAAGACTGAATTTCAATTTCGTTCCCACCCGAAAACAAAAGGGTGTCGATAGTTGATATTGCGTGCATTTTTGAAAGCCTATTTAACCTTGTGGTTGAATAAGTCGTTTTCGCTTCGCTAACTATCATAACGTTTTCTTCGGGTGTGTCAATAACGGTCACACAAGCCTTTTCGCTTCCACAAACGTAAACGTTAACGCTTTTATTTTCGTTTATAGTTAAAATTGCAGTTCCCGTTAAAAACACTGCGGTGCAAACAATCGAAACGCAAGTTTTAGTTAATCTTTTCCCGTTTATTAAACCGCTCAACAAAACTAAAACAAAGTAATAAAAGAAAGTGAAAACGCCGAGCACTAATCCGCTTACAATAAATATCTTATAATCAAATGCGGATATGCACATATTCACAAATTTTAATACGTAATTAGGGATAAAAAGTAAAACGCTTTCAATTCCGAAAAGTCCACCTAATATCGTCGTTGCAAATAAAAAAGTGTATATAACCGAAACTGCTGGCACGAAAATTAAATTTATTAAAACGGCTATAACTGAAACCTGCCCAAACCAAATTATACTGATAGGCATGCTTGCTAGTTGTGCCGAAATCACTACGCCGAGCGATTCGGCAACTGGCTTTGGCAAAAATTTAAATAACCGCGATATAGGTGCGCTTAAAAGCGCAATCCCCGTGACCACCGCAAACGATAATTGAAACCCCACGGTGAAGAGTTGAACGGGTTGAATAATTAAAATTATAATAAAAGCAAGCGCGATTGAAGAAAGCCTATCGTATCTAACGCCACCAACTGATGAAAACAAAACGACTGCCGTCATAATGCTTGCTCGGATAGAAGAAGAGGAAAAACCACACACGCCCGAATAAAAAAACAAAATCAAGGTTATAACGAACGCTTTTATTAGTGTTTTTACTTTAAATTTATCAAACAGCCAACTTAAAACGCCTGCTAAAAAGCCTATATGCAAACCCGAAACGGCAAAAATATGTGCTACCCCTGCAAGCCTATACGAAGATAAAAGGTCTTGGTCCATACTTCCGTCACTACCTGTTAACAAAGCGTAGCCAACCGAAAATTCTTCTGCATCTAACCCCAAACGCAAGGCGTCACGCAAAAATAAATTAACACTCTCAAAAATGGTGGGTAAAAAGTTTAAAATTTCAATATCGCTTGCGTCAACTTCTGCAAAATATTTTATTCCACTTGCAAGGTCAAAAGATGCAAACTTTTCTTCATAAATCAAATCTTTATCAATAAGGGTTGCGGAAAATTTAATCGTTTGCCCAACGTCAACCACGCTTTCACCATAAACGTAAAGATAGATTTTATGGTTTAACTTTCCCTTAAAGTTGCCGTTCACTTGCACGTCGCTTAAAACGAACCTATTGCCCGTATCAGTTTGAGAAACCTGTTCAACGTGTGCGCTCACCGTATAAAAGTGCCCGTTTAAATTAGCATTTTTATAGTTTATAACCGCGGTGCTAAAACTTAAACTTCCAACTAAACATATCGTTAGGCAAATAAAAGCGAAAATAAGTTTTTCTTTTATTGAAAACTCTAAATAAACGGGCAAAAAAATAACCCCTGCACTAAGCAAGGTTAAAAGAACGAAAAGCAAGGATAAAACGTAATTTTCAAAAACCCAAAAATACGCGGAAATTATGCTAAAACAGACTGCCAAAGCAATCATAACGATAGGTCTTAAATTAAACAATTTTTTCTTTTGCATAATAGCACCTAAAAACTAAGCACAAAAACGCGTTTTGCTAAAAAGTTTTTCGCCATAAATTTTAATAGAAATTGTCTATTTTGTCAATCTAATCGTTGCATAAAAGCATATTTTAGTGGTATAATAAAATTAGCCTTCATGGTGCGATAGGAATTGTTAAAAAAATCCACAGATTATATTAAAGAAAGCCGTCGTCTATATTGCAGAGTGGTGCTCTTGGCCGTCGTAAATTCCGGCCCTAAAAAAAGAGATGCAGAAACAATAAGCACGGCATTCGCCTGTTAACAAAACGGGTTATTATTTGCTTTTCCGTCGGCCAATGCAGGTTATTTTTTTAAAAAGGCTTTTACAATCGGTTGCAAAACCAACCAAAATGTGATAGAATAACTTTCGCAAACAAATATCGGCACGCCATCATGGTCAAGCGGTTAAGACGCCGCCCTCTCACGGCGGAATCCGGGGTTCGATTCCCCGTGGTGGTGCCAAACAAAAACCTAAACCAGTTTTGGTTTAGGTTTTTGTTTTACCCACGGGCTAGAAGCGAAGCCCGCGGTTCGCCCGCCATATGACGGATATCGTGAAGGGCACGGGCTCGGTAGTGCTTGCACGGACGATTTTCCCCGTGGATAGAAAACTCTATCCTTTTTGTTTTTGCGTTTCCACTACTACGAGCAAAAGAGAACCCGTAAATTTGTTAGAATTTAATCAAAAAAGGCGAGCAAATGCTCGCCTTTTTAGTTATGTTCTTTTTATGCTCTTGGAGAATAGTTGGGTGATTCTTTGGTGATAGATATATCGTGTGGGTGGCTTTCAATAAGTGAAGCGTTCGTAATTCTAACGAATTGCGCTTTCTTTCTAAGGTCATCAATAGTTTTAGTTCCGCAATAACCCATACCTGCACGGATACCGCCACACATTTGGAATACGATTTCAGAAAGTGCGCCACGATAAGGAACGCGCCCTTCAACCCCTTCGGGAACGAGTTTTTTAGCATTTTCTTGGAAATATCTATCCTTACTACCGCACGCCATAGCGGGAAGTGAACCCATACCCCTATAAACTTTAAAGCTTCTGCCTTGATAAATTTCAATTTCACCAGGGCTTTCAAGCGTGCCGGCAAAAAGACTACCAATCATAACTGCTGCAGCACCGCCACCGATAGCCTTAGTGATATCACCACTATATTTAATACCGCCGTCAGCAATAACTTTTTTGCCGAATTTTTCAGCGCGTTCAGCACAGTCCATAATAGCTGTAAGTTGTGGAACGCCGATACCTGCAACGATACGCGTGGTACAAATAGAACCAGGGCCTATACCAACTTTAACAACGTCTGCCCCAACGTCAATAAGTGCTTCAGTTGCATCAGCCGTTGCAACGTTGCCCGCAATAATGGGAAGATTTGGATATTGACTTTTAATTTGCTTAATGGTGTCAAGAATATTTTTAGAGTGACCGTGTGCGCTGTCAACTACGATTATATCAACCTTTGCTTTAACGAGAGCGTCAACCCTTTCAAGCGTGTTTTTAGAAACACCAACAGCCGCGCCGACTAAAAGTCTGCCGTTCTTATCTTTTGCCGAATTAGGATATTGAATAGCCTTTTCGATATCTTTAATGGTGATAAGACCTTTAAGATAACCTTTTTCATCAACGATAGGCAACTTTTCAATTCTGTGTTTGCCAAGGATTTTTTGAGCTTCGTCAAGCGAAGTGCCAACGGGCGCAGTCACCAAGTTATCCTTAGTCATAATATTTTTAATGGGTTGTTCAAAATTGCTTTCAAATCTTAAGTCACGGTTGGTTAAAATGCCAACTAACTTTCCACCCTTAGTGATAGGCACACCGCTTATGCGATATTTTTCCATAAGTTTAAGTGCATCAGTCACGGGGTTTTCAGGCTCTAAAAAGAACGGGTCGGTTATAACGCCGTGTTCACTTCTTTTTACTCTGTCAACGTTAAGCGCTTGGTCTTCAACCGACATATTTTTGTGAATTATACCAATACCGCCTTCTCTTGCCATCGCAATTGCAAGGCGCGCTTCGGTGACCGTGTCCATAGCGGCACTCATAAGCGGAATATTAAGTTTAATACCATCGGTTAACTTGGTTGCCAAATTAACGTTTGCAGGAATAACGTCACTCGCTTGAGGAACGAGCAAAACGTCGTCAAAAGTTAAGCCTTCTTTAATAATAGTACCCATAAAAATCTCCTTAATTTATCTAAAAGTTTAATTTTTCAAATCGTTAAGCGTTGAAATATCTGCATTTATAAACACAACTTGTTCCGCGCTAAAATTAGAGACGGAATTTATTGCATTTTCCAAACTTTCAATTTCAGTTTGAGATGCTTGTTGAGCGTAGTCTAAAACGAGCATACGCAAAGGGTTAAACTCAGTATACGAATTATCGTTAACGAACGATTGCGCATACGTTATCGCTTGTGAACTTTTGCCGTTATATGCAAGCGACAATGCGTAATAACCACAGTAATACTCTTTTGCAGACATATTAGAGCCGTTATTTTGGCTATTGCAAAAGGCATCAAAATCTTCTCTTTCAACCATTTTGCCAAAATACTTTACAGCGCGCGAACTATCCTTTTTTATATTGATTTTTGAAACCAAAACGTCAAGGTCGTCAATATCGCCTGTTTTTTCATATTGCTTTTCATAAAAGAAAACGGACGCGGAATAATTACCCACGCCGTCAAAAGCGCGCCCCATCAAATCGGGCGCAAAAATAGCGGTAGCGCCAAATGCAATCACAAAAGCGCCAAGAACTGATGCAAGCGTTATCCAAATTGTTCTTACAACAAGTTTTTTCAATACGAAAGCCCACCGCTAATAAGTAATTTTAACTATTTTATCAAAGTTTATGTAAAAAATCAATACTTTGACTGCATTTTTTTTGATTTTATGAATTACTTTTTCTAAACTTTCATAATTTATACCGAAAGGTAGGTTAATCATGAAAAAATTGCTAAGTATTTTAACGGTCGTTTGTTGTTTATTTTTGTGTTGTTTTACAGGTTGTGCAAAGCAAAACCCTTTGTTATCATCTATTAGCGAACTAAGGCTTATGCTCTTTGAAGGTCAAAGCGAAAATTTTACCTTAAAAGCGTGCTACGGTTTTAACGAAGTTCCGCTAAATAACGATGCTCAAGTTGGTCAAAAAATCTATCGTCTATCTTTTAGGCTTTTAGATAAAGAAATGGAAGACGTTGCTTATTCTTTAACCTTTGATTATTTAGGCAAAACTTATAAAACGGATTTTAAGTTAAACCCCGTTTCAGACACGGTGACGGCTTTTATAGAACTTGAAAACTTCAACGAAAAAGAGTTTAGCGTGACGGTTAATGCGGGTAGCGAAAGCCAAACGGTTAAATTAAAGTCTATCATTCCCGAAAAAACCATAAGTTATGAAAGCGCGCTAAACGCCTTGCAAAAAGAGCAAAAAAATTTAATTTCCGCTTATACTGACGAAAACGGTAATTTTAACGCCGAACTCATAGTTAGATTAGTTGTAAAAAACGGCGCGCCTTATTGGTACGTTGGAATAGCGAGTGGAAACAACCGATTAAAAGCACTTTTAATAGACGGTTTCACAGGCAAAACCCATGCTATACGCGAGATATTTTAACCAAAAATAACAAAAAATTTAAGCCGAACGCGTCAATGCGTTCGGCTTTATTTTATCAATTATTTTTTAACGTTAAAGTTATCCTTAAGTGAAACTATTTCGCTAATAATTTCTTTTCCCTTAACGTCAAGGCGCTTAAAGTATCCCGTGCGAAGAAGTTGATAAGCAGTATCCTTATCGTTTTCAAAGATATACGGTTCAACCTTTCCGTTAAAGATTTTAACGCTATCTTTATTCATACGTTCTGAAAAATCTTGTCCCGCATATTCTTCGTCGTTTAAGAGATATCCGTACTGACGGATTTCAACGTCTTTAGCGGTGAACTCTTCAACCCATTGAATAACGCCCTTGCACTTAATACCCGAAGTGTCGTTTCCACTTCTGCTTTCAGGAACGTAAGAACACAAGAGTTCCTTAACTTCGCCGTTATCATCAATAACAACGTCGTCACACTTAATGATATAAGCACTCTTTAAGCGAACGAAACCGTCTTTTTTCAAACGGAAATATTTGGGCGGTGGGTTAAGTGAAAAATCATCCGCATCAATATAGATATTTTTAGAGAAAGTCACTTTACGCGTTCTCTTAATTTCTTCGTTAGGATTAACGTCAAAATCAACTTGTTCTGTTTGCCCGTCAGGATAGTTAGTGATAGTCACTTTTAAGGGTTTCAAAACACCCATAGCGCGTTCAGCGTGAAGGTTAAGATATTCTCTAATGCAAGCTTCTAAATAACTTATTTGCACTTCAGAATTAGCCTTGCTAACGCCTATTCTTGCGCAAAAATCTTTAAGCGCTTCTGCAGGCACGCCACGGTTTCTAATACCCGCAAGCGTGGGCATACGCGGGTCGTCCCACCCGTCGACAGAGCCGTCTTCAACGAGTTTTTTAAGATATCTCTTGCTCATAACGAGATTAGTCACGTTAAGCCTTGCAAACTCAATTTGGCGTGGTTTTGGATTAAAGCCGAGTTCAATGCCAACCCAATCGTAAAGTGGACGGTGGTCTTCAAACTCTAAAGTGCAAAGAGAGTGTGTGACGCCTTGCATATAGTCGCAGATAGGGTGTGCGTAATCATACATAGGATAAATGCACCATTTGTCACCCGTTCTGTGATGTGTTTGGCGCAAAATTCTATAAATAACGGGGTCACGCATATTGATGTTTGGCGACGCCATATCGATTTTAGCGCGCAAGCACTTTTCCCCGTCCTTAAATTCACCCTTTCTCATCGCCGAAAAAAGCGCAAGGTTTTCTTCAACGCTTCTATTTCTCCAAGGGCTTTCTTTACCAGGTTCAGTAAGCGTTCCGCGATTTGCGCTTATTTGTTCAGGCGTCATATCACAAACGAACGCTTTGCCTTTTTTGATAAGTTCAACGGCAAAGTCGTAAATTTTTTCAAAATAATCAGAGGCGTAATTTTCTTTATCCCAAGTAAAACCAAGCCATTTAATATCTGCCTTAATAGCGTCAACGAATTCGGTTTTTTCTTTTGAAGGGTTAGTGTCGTCAAAGAAAAGATTGCACTTTCCGTTATACTTTTCTTTTACGCCAAAGTTAATGCACAAACTTTTAGCGTGCCCGATGTGAAGATATCCGTTAGGCTCTGGCGGAAAACGGGTGTAAGTTCCGCTAACCTTTCCACTCGCCAATTCGTCGTTAATAATTTGTTCAATAAAGTTAGTTGCTTCTACCATAACAGTATCCTTTGCAATATAATTACTGTAATAGTTTAGCACAAATAATAAAAAATTCAAAGCAAAATTTTAAATATTTTATTATTACTTGCGTTTGCTTGACTAAAAAAGCGATATAATGTAAAATTAAGTGGTTAAAAAAGATAAATTATGGAGAGAGATATGGCAGAAAACACGGCAACTATGGAAAAAATAGTTAACCTTTGCAAAAGCAGGGGCTTTATATTCCCCGGCAGTGAAATTTACGGTGGCCTTGCAAACACGTGGGATTACGGTCCTTTAGGCGTTGAACTTAAAAACAACGTTAAGCGTGCTTGGTGGCAAAAATTCGTGACCGAAAACAAACTCAACGTTGGGCTTGACGCTGCAATTTTAATGAACCCTCAAACTTGGGTTGCATCTGGTCACTTGGCAGGTTTTTCAGACCCGCTTATGGACTGCCGTGAATGTCACGAACGTTTTAGGGCAGACAAACTCATTGAAGACTGGGCAAGCGAAACGGGATACGTTTTAGAAAAGCCTATCGACGCTTTTTCACACGCTGAAATGAAAGCGTTCGTTGAAGAACACAATATCCCTTGCCCCACGTGTAAAAAACATAACTTTACGGATATCCGTCAATTCAACTTGATGTTCAAAACTTTCCAAGGCGTGACGGAAGACGCTAAAAATACCGTTTATCTCCGCCCCGAAACGGCGCAAGGTATTTTCACAAACTTTGTTAACGTTCAAAGAACGACAAGAAAGAAAATGCCTTTCGGTATTGCGCAAATCGGTAAATCTTTCCGAAACGAAATCACCCCCGGCAACTTTATTTTCCGCGTGCGTGAATTTGAACAAATGGAACTTGAATTTTTCTGCAAACCAGGCACCGATTTAGAGTGGTTTAGTTATTGGCGTTCTTTCTGCCGTGATTGGCTTCTTTCAATCGGCTTAAAAGAAGAAAGAATTAGGCTTCGTGACCACGACCCTGAAGAACTTTGCTTTTACTCTAAAGCAACCACCGACTTCGAATTCTTATTCCCGTTCGGCTGGGGCGAACTTTGGGGGGTTGCAGATAGAACTGATTACGACCTTACTCAACACCAAAACACGTCTGGCAAAGATATGTCTTACTTTGACCAAGAAACTAACGAAAGATATATTCCATACGTTGTTGAACCAAGTTTGGGCGTTGAAAGAACTGTGCTTGCAATTTTATGCAACGCCTTCGAAGAACAAGTTTTAGACACCGAAAAGAACGACGTTAGAACGGTTCTTCACTTACACCCCACCCTTGCGCCCTTTAAGGTTGCAATCTTGCCGTTATCTAAAAAACTTAGTGAAAAGGCAGACGAAATTTATAGCGAACTCATCAAAAAGTTCCCCGTTGATTATGACGAATCTGGTTCAATCGGAAAACGTTATCGCCGTCAGGACGAGATTGGAACGCCTTTCTGCGTGACCGTTGACTTTGACACGTTAGAAGATAACGCAGTCACCGTTCGTGACCGTGACACTATGGAACAAGTTAGAATTCCTATTAGTGAACTTGAATCTTACGTTTCAGAAAGAATTAAATTTTAATAACATTTAAAAAATCACACCTCCGTCAAAACAATTTTGACGGCGGTGTTTTTTGTTTTATTTTAATCTTACGCTATTTCACAACCTTTTCAATCATCAGTATAATTATAAGTTATCGTATATGAGTCAGCGTTTAAGTCCCAGGAATAATCTTTTTCAATTTCAGCCCATTGTTCTTTTGTTCCACGATATTTAATACTTGTTAACGAACGACAAGCTTCTAATGCAGATTCGCCTATACTTATAACGCTATCTGGTATTATTATACTTGTTAATAAATAGCACCCCGAAAATGCACTATCCCCTATGCTTATAATCCCATCCGGTATTATTATACTACCTATTCTTTCGCAGAACGCAAATACACCACTACCAATATATTGGGTATTTTCATTAATAGTATAAGAAGATAAATTTTTATTTATTGTTCCAATTAAAATGCAATATGGATTTCCATTTGCTTTTACATATTTCAAGTTGTTTTCCGTAGTATATAGACTTGAATCACAAGCCTCAAACGTGTCACCTCCTACAGTTTTTACACCTCTACCTATTGTAATGCTTGATAATTTACTACAAATGCGAAACGCTCCATACTCTATTGTTGTTACACTATCTGGTATTACTATACTTGTTATTGAACTGCAACTCTGAAATGCGAGATAGCCTATATTTGTTACTCTATTTGGTATTACTATTCTTGTTAATGAACTGCAACCAGAGAACGCACCCGTTAAAGACCTCAACTGAACACCCATTGAAATTCTTGATATTCTTGCCCCTTGCACTCTTGGAATATTGAGAAGTAAAGAGAGATTACCTACCTTATTCGCACTTTTAATTTCTCCAAAATTATTGCCTTGCGTTTGTGTCGTTGTATCACAGATAAAAGCGAAAGTAAACGGG
>SVHO01000001.1 GCA_015055725.1 Clostridiales bacterium
GAAGTTCAACGAATGGGAAATGAAAGGCGTTCCTATCCGTATAGAAATCGGCCCGCGTGATATCGAAAATAATCAAGTTATGATTATGCGTCGTGATACGCTTGAAAAAACTGCGGTTTCAATAGACAATTTAGAAACCGAAATCCCCGCGCTTTTAGACGTTATTCAAAAGGATATGTTGATAAAATCAAGAGAGCGTCGTGACCAAAAAATCGTCACGGCAGATAGCCTTGAACAAATTCTTGCAGGCGTTGAAAACAAAAACTTCGTAAAAGCCGGTTGGTGTGGTTGCCGTGAGTGTGAAGACAAGGTTAAAGAAACCGCTTCCGCCACCGCTCGCGTTATTTGTGCTGAAGACGGCGCGCCCGAAAAGTGTGCAATATGTGGAAAACCTGCTAAGCACACCGTGATATTTGCTCGCGCCTACTAAATAAAGGCTTATAAACGTCGTTAGGCGTCGTTAACTGACTGCGCCGTGGATTTCGATGACCAGACGGTCTATCTCATCCCACGGTTTGTCGAGCCTAGCCTAACTCGTTTCTAATCCTTTATTTACAACGACAAACAACAAGACGGAACGTTTCTGCTTTGCGTTTTGACTTCGATAACCAGAGACGGTTAATCTCACCCAAAACGCGTCGCGAGCCTACTGCAACTCGTTTCTAATCCTTTATTTACAACGATAAACAACAAGGCGGAACGTTTCTGCTTTGCGTTTTGACTTCGATAACCAGAGACGGTTAATCTCACCCAAAACGCGTCGCGAGCCTACTGCAACTCGTTTCTAACCCTTTATTTACAACGACAAACAACAAGACGGAACGTTTCGTTTTAAGTGTTTAATATATTTTATCAAAAAAGAACATACTAGAAAATGCGGTAAAAACCGTGTTATAGGAGCAATATAAATGTTAACTTTTATTAGCCTAGGAAAGCAACTAACTTTAGAAAATTGGCAAGTTTGGTTGACTGCTATATTTACGGCTTTAATTCCAATAGTCTTTCACGTTTTAAGGGGCATAGGTCTTTATAAACTTGCAAAAGACAAAAAACTTAAAAGCGCATTTATGGCGTGGATACCTTTCGTGTGGGTTTTCGTTGCGATAAAACTCATAAGCGAAACTCGTTTTTTTGGAAAGAAAATCGGCAATTTTGCAGTTGTTATAACCGTTATATTTGCACTTGCAGAAGTGCTAACTTTAGCTTATGAATTTATGGCGTATTTCCCGTTTATCGGCAACTATTTGATGGGAAATCAAATAATCGTGGATTCAACCGTTTACGAAAATTTACCAACTAACTACTATGAACTTTGGGCAAATTTTGGCGTTTACGGCGTGCAAGGAACTTTCGTAAATCCTTATAAAAACATTGACCTTATCGTCAAGATAATGAACGGCATTTATTACGTTTCTGCCGTATTAGATATTTTGTCCGCAGTTATTATCGTCACGGTGTTTATCAATCTTTTCAAAAAATACTGGCCACAACACTTTGTAGTTGCGTCAATTTTATCACTTTTTGGCTTAGACGGAATATTCATTTTCCTTATCCGCAACAAAAAGCCTATAAAATATACCGATTATTTGCGTTCGCGTTATCAACAATACGGCCCTTATGGCCCAAATCCGTATGGACCAAACCCTTACGGGCGAAATCCATATGCAAATCAAGGCAATTCTGCGCCGAGCGAACCCGAATCACCTTTTGAACAATTTCAAGACGAAAAGGATAAAAAACCCGAAGAACCTTTTTCTGATTTTTCAGACAAAAAATAATCTTTGTAAACTATGATTAACGACACTATATCGGCAATTTCAACCGCGCTTTCAGCAAGTGGTGTTGCCGTGATAAGAATAAGCGGACCTTCTGCTTTAAATATTGCTCAAAAAATGTTTATCCCCGTTGGAAAAACGGGGGTTTCTGACTTTGAACCGAACAAAATGTACGTAGGCGAAATTGAAGCCGATGGTTTTAAAGATTACGGAATGTGCGTATATTTTAAAGCACCCAAAAGTTTTACGGGTGAAGATTCGGTTGAATTCCATTGTCACGGTGGAATAGCCATAACTAAAGGCGTGCTCAAAAAAACCCTTTCGCTTGGTGCAAGGCTTGCAACTAACGGCGAATTCACAAAGCGCGCGTTCTTAAACGGCAAACTTTCTTTATCATCCGCCGAGGGGCTTATCGATATGATAAATAGCGAATCGGAAAGTGGTGTTAAGGCGGGTTATTATCTTTATAGAGAAAAACTTACTGCCGAAATTAACGCGATGCAAGACGATATTACCGACGTTCTTGCTCAAATTGATGCTGATATGGATTTTCCCGAAGAAGATTTAGAGCAAACGTCAACGCTTGCAGTTGAAAACACGTTGAATTCAGTCGTTCAAAAAATAGACGCGCTTTTAAAAACTTATCGTACGGGTAGAACGCTTAAAAACGGCGTTCGCGTTGCAATCGTTGGGAAGCCAAACACGGGCAAAAGTTCGCTCCTTAACGCACTTTTAAATTATGATAAAGCAATCGTTTCAGACGTTGCTGGAACAACTCGCGATATAGTTGAAGGAAACCTTGATATAAACGGCGTTCGCTTTAATTTTTCAGACACCGCAGGCATTAGAGAAAGCGGTGATAAGGTTGAAGAAATGGGCGTTTCGCTCTCTAAAAAAGTTTTAAGCGAAAGCGACGTGATTTTGTTTGTTTTAGACGGCGGGTTTATAACTCAAGAAGACGAACAAATTTATTCACTTGTAAAAGATAAAAATTTAATCGTTGCAATCAACAAAACTGATAAAAACGATTATAAAGACGACAGGGCAGACGTTTACGTTTCTGCGCTTAAAAAGCACAATCTTTCCCAATTAAAAGAGTTGCTTTTTGAAAAAAGCGTAGGCAGTGGTTTAGACCTTAACGGCGATTTTTTGTGTGAAGAGCGTCACTTTAACGCCCTTTTACGCGCCAAGGAAAAATTGCTTTCCGCCCTTAATTCCATCGGACTTGTCACTCTTGACCTTTTAGCCATAGACGTAAAAGACGGTTGGGATGCTCTCGGTGAGATTTCAGGGCGTACCGCAACTGAAGATATAATAAATGATATCTTTTCTAAGTTTTGCGTAGGAAAATAAAGTCTTATAAACTTCGTTGCAGGTCGTTTCTGCTTTGCGTTTTGACTTCGATAACCAGAGACGGTTAATCTCACCCAAAACGCGTCGCGAGCCTACTGCAACTCGTTTCTAATCCTTTATTTAGATACAAAAAAGATAATCTAATCATTTATAAAAAAGTGGTTGGTTAATTAATTTAATTTTTAAAAATTATATCATAGGGGGAATGCGAATTTGGTAAATCTTGAACTTTACAGGGTTTTTTATACGGTTGCTAAATGTGGAAGTTTAACTAAGGCAGCCGAAGAACTTTATATTTCGCAACCTGCCGTTTCGCAAGCGATAAAGCAACTTGAAACCCAACTTGGCGGAAAACTTTTTAATCGCACGCACAAGGGTATGGAATTATCGGATACGGGCGGAAAACAAATTTTTTCTATGGTTGAAAAGGCGCTTAAGCTATTTGATGAAGCGGAAAGCAAATATTCAGAACTTAAAGACACGGCAACGGGAATAGTTAGAATATGCGCGTCAGACACGGTTGCAACGCACTTTTTGTTGCCATACATAAAAGAATATCACGAAAGGTATCCAGACGTTAACTTGATTTTGCAAAACGGCACGTCAAGTGAAACGATTGAGCTTTTGAAAAACAATAAAGGTGACGTAGGGTTTGTTAATTTGCCTATTGACGATAGTGATATAAACCTTTCAAACACGGTTATGCAACTGCACGACACTTTTGTTGCAAGCGAAAAATTTAGCGAACTTTTCGACGGGGTGGTTGACTTAAAAAGATTGCAAGATTACCCGCTTCTTATGCTTGAATTATCAACGGCAACAAGGCAGGCAATCGTAAGTTTTGCGCATTCACAAGGCGTACATTTACACCCAGAAATAGAACTTGCAAGTTTAGAACTTATGACCGAACTTGCAAAAAACGGCATAGGTATTGCGTGTATCCCGCGTGAATTCGTTAAGCACGAATTAGAAGAAGGGAGTTTAAAAGAAATTAAAACTAGTCCATCTTTACCAACGCGTGCGTTAGGTCTTGCCTTGCCAAAGGACGGCAATATGATTTTCGCCGTGAAAGAATTCATAAAAATGTTAAATGAAGATAAAGGGGGAAAATAAATGGAAATTTGGCAAGCGATAATTTTAGGCGCGGTTCAAGGTTTTGCAGAATTTTTGCCTGTTTCGTCAAGTGGTCATCTAATTTTAATACAAAGATGGCTTGGCGTGACCGAAGGTAGTTTATTCTTTGACGTTATGCTTCACGTGGGAACGCTTATTCCCGTAATCGTAGTGTTTTTTAAGGATATTCTTGAACTTTTCAAAAAGCCGTTTAACAAAATTTTGTTGTTGATTCTAGCAACGATACCCGCTATGTTAACGGGCTTGTTGCTTGGTGATTTGGTTGAAGGCGCGTTTTACACAGGCAATCTTTTATCGGCAATTTTGCTTTCAGCAACCTTTTTGCTCACGGCAACCGAATTGTTCTTTGCAGAAAGAGCGAGCAAAAAGAACAGCACTTTGCCTTTAAGTGTTAAGAGTGCAACTTTTATGGGCTTAGCGCAAGGCGTTGCAATCGTGCCTGGGCTTTCACGTAGCGGAACGGTTATTTCGGCAGGATGTTTTTGTGGACTTGAAAGAACTAAGAACGCAAGTTTTGCTTTCCTTATGAGTATACCCGTTATTGCGGGCGCAGGATTGATTGAGGGATATAAATGCGTTAAAGCGGGCATAGTAATAGAGCCGTTGCCCTTGATTTTTGGTGTGATAACGGCTATGATAACGGGCTATATTGCAATAAAAACAATGCTTAAAGTTATCAAGAAAGCAAACTATAAGTGGTTTTCTCTATACCTTGTAATTATGGCTATTGCATCTATCGTGACGAAAGTTGCGTTCGGTGTTTAATAAAAATTAAAGACAAATAGACAAAGGAGAAAAAAATGAAAAAGTTTTTTGGAGAATTTAAAAAGTTTATAACCCGTGGCAACGTGGTTGATATGTCAGTCGGCGTTATCGTCGGCAGTGCGTTTACGGCAATAGTTAACGGAATGGGCAACTTTGTGTTAAAGCCTATTATCAATTGGATTTTGGCACTTATTTTTGGAAGCAATTCGCTTGACGGAATTTTAACTTATCTTAAAAAAGTTGAAATCACCGATACAGCAACCGGCATCACAACCGTTGACCTTACAAAGTCAATCTATATTGATTGGGGTTCACTTATCAACGCGATAATAAACTTCTTAATCA
The DNA here is from genome assembly GCA_015055725.1 of Clostridiales bacterium. GTDB lineage: Bacteria > Bacillota > Clostridia > Christensenellales > Borkfalkiaceae > UBA1259. The sequence goes on from SVHO01000001.1 coordinate 5,373, forward strand.
TTGCTTTCGTGCTCTTTACTATCGTTAAAATTATAAACGGCATGAAAGATAACAACGAAAAGTTTAAGAAAAATTTTGATAAATTGCACGTTGATAAAAACGAAAGAAAAGAACTTAAACAAGCTGGCATAAAACTTAGCGATAGAAAAGCCGTTAAGGCATACTTTGAAGAAAAAGAAGCAAAGGCTTTAGCGCAAGCGGAAGAAGAAAAACGCATAGCGGAAGAGAAAGCAAAGGCGGACAGGCTTGCAAACCCCACCACAGAAGATTTGCTTAAAGACATAAAAGTTCTTTTGGAAAAAACCTTAGAAAAATAGAAACAAAAAAACGACTGGTAAAAACCAGTCGTTTTTTTATACGAATTTTTATAAATATTTTTATCCAAGCAAAGTTATTGCGATTGAGCAGTAAATAATTAAAGATAAAACGTCAACGATAGTCGTCATAAACGGGCTTGCAACGACGGCAGGGTCAAGCTTGCATTTTTTCGCAATAAGCGGGAGCAAGCATCCGACGAGCTTTGCCATAACCACGGTTATAAGCAAAACTGATGAGACTACTAGCGCAACGTCAAGCGTCACGTCGTTATACAAACTGTCTATAAAATATAGTTTTAAAAAGCAAACTGCCGATACCGTTAATCCAAGCACGAAAGATGCTAAAAGTTCTTTTAAGATTACTCTAAACGCGTCTTTAAACTCAACTTCGCCAAGCGCAAGCGCACGGATAATAGTTGCAGAAGACTGATTGCCAGCATTACCCGCAGTGCCCATAAGCATAGGAACGAAAGCGTATAAGACGGCGGATAGTTGCGCTTCGTAATTAGATAAAACCAAACTTGTGAAAGTTGCTGAAATCATTAGTAGCAACAACCACGGCAAGCGCGCTTTCCAAATGCTAAAAACCGATTGTTTTAAATAGGGTTTTTGGTTTGGCAAGATTGCGGACATTTTTTGGATATCTTCGGTGGCTTCTTCTTGGATAACGTCAACAGCGTCGTCAACGGTGACGATACCAACTAAGCACCCTTCTTTATCGATAACGGGAAGGGCAAGGCAACCATACTTAGAAAACTTTAACGCAACTTGCTCTCTGTCTTCAAGCGTTTCGGCAAAGATAAAGTTAGAATCCATAACGTGTGCGATAAGTTCAGTTTTTTCTGATAAAAGCATATCGCGAACGGAAACGACGCCTATAAGTTTCTTGCGACGGTCAGTCACGTAGCACGTATAAACTGTTTCTTTATTAACGCCCGTGCGCCTTATTTTATCAAACGCTTCTTCAACCGTTAAGCTTGCTGAAAGAGAAACGTATTCGGTGGTCATTATAGACCCTGCAGAATCAACGGGGTATTCAAGAAGTTGGTTTATAAGTTTGCGGTTTTCGGGTGCGGAGTTTTTTAGAATACGCTTAACCACGTTAGCAGGCATTTCTTCAATCACGTCAACCGTGTCGTCAAGGAACATATCGTCAACCACTTCTTTCAATTCTTTGTCCGAAAAGGCTTTAATAAGCGTTTCTTGGGTGTCTGCTTCTATTTCTACGAAAACGTCACTTGCGAGTTCTTTTGGCAAAAGCCTAAAAAAGAGAACTTGCTCTTTATCATTTAGATAGTTTTCGATAAAGGGCGCAATATCGGCGGGTTCCATATCAAGCAAAATAATTCTTAAGTCCACGAACTTTCGCGTTTCAAAGCAAAAACTTAATCTTTCGTATACTGCTTGTAAATCTTTCATAAAACCCTCCTTTCAGACAATAAAAATGCCCGCGAATAAAACGGCGGGCAAATAGCACGAATACCACGAAAGCAGTCAACCATACTGGCTTTAGCACCGTAGGGCAATGAAACTGCATTAAATCACGCCTTGTTTTCGACGGGGTTTGTTAACCAACTAACAGTGTCTCCACTGAGTCGCGGCAGCAGTCCGTATCCCTATGGTAGCCTTACCTACCGGATTTATTCATTTTTATCATAATATCACCGTGGCAAAAAAATGTCAACGATATAGCGTAAAAAATTTTTCTAAGCGTTAATTAGGCGTGTCTTCACCGTCAATTTTAGCGTTGAATAAGATTGAACGGTTGATTTCGCGTATGCTTTTAACAAAATCGTCGTATTCTTGGGGGGATATAACGATAACCGTGTACGTGCCTTCCTTAAAATATGCAACGAGTTTATCGCTTTTTTTGAAGTGGGTTATGCAAATTATATCATCAACGTTGATTTTAGAACAGATAAAACCAAAATAAGAATATAATTTGCCGTTTTTAATAACGTATCTCCCGTAAAGCATTAGGCTTATAACTAAAATTGTGAGCGCAAGGTTTAAAAGAACGATTAATGAGTAAGTGCCCACCTTAAATGAACCCGTTGGCAAAAACTCTATCAAGTTAAAAACGTTCCACGCAAGACCTGCTATTGAAAGTATGGCAACTATTACTAATAGTACCCAAACTGACCGTGCATAGCGAAACCTAAAAGACTTCATTTTTTATTTCTCCTTTACACTATTGTACTATATGTTGAAAAAAAACACAAGATGATTTATAAATTTTTTTACTCGTTATAACTTATTTACTTTGCTTGCCAAAACCTTTATGATATTGTATAATATCATTACTTACATTTAGGGAGAACTTTTATGGTTAAACTCATTGAAAAAGGCGTTTATTTTAAAGACGGCAAACTTATAAGGGCAAAGACCCCTGACCTAACTGCAAAAAAAGGCACAATGGCTTATAAAATTTTGTCCGCACACAACCACTCTGGTGATGACAAGAAATTAAACATCAAGTTTGACGAAATAACTTCGCACGATATAACTTACGTTGGGATTATCCAAACGGCAAAGGCAAGCGGATTAGAAAAATTCCCTATTCCGTACACTCTAACCAACTGCCATAACTCTCTTTGCGCGGTTGGTGGAACTATAAATGAAGACGACCACGTTTTCGGCTTATCTGCAACTAAAAAGTATGGCGGTGCGTTCGTGCCACCACACCTTGCGGTTATTCACCAATATATGCGTGAAATGCGCGCTTATTGCGGTTCAATGATTTTGGGTTCTGACTCGCATACAAGATACGGCGCACTCGGCACTATGGCTGTTGGCGAAGGCGGACCTGAACTCGTTAAGCAACTCTTGGGCAGGACTTACGATTTAGATATGCCTGAAATCGTTGCCGTTAACTTAAAAGGTAGATTAAGAAAGGGTGTTGGCCCGCACGACGTTGCGCTTGCGCTCGTTAAAGCAACGTTTAAAAGCGGTTTCGTTAAAAACAGAGTTTTAGAATTCGTTGGAAACGGCATTAAAACCTTATCTATGGATTTTAGAAACGGCATTGACGTTATGACGACTGAAACTACTTGCCTTTCTTCTATTTGGGTGACCGACCAAAAAACCCAAAAATATTATGAACAACACGGCAGGGTTGGTGCGTATAAAGAAATGAATCCCGAAAACGGCGCGTATTACGACCGCGGTATCGTTATCGACCTTTCTAAGATTGAGCCTATGATTGCTCTTCCTTTCCACCCGTCTAACGCGTATACTATTAAAGACTTTTTGTCACGCCCGTATGAACTTTTAAAACAAGCAGAAGAAGCTGGTGCAAAACTTTTGCCACAAGGCAAGGGCGAGTTTAAACTAACCGATAAAATTAAAGACGGCAAGGTTTACGTTGAACAAGGCGTTATCGCTGGTTGCGCTGGTGGTATGTATGAAAATATTGCCGAGGCATCTGAAATTTTGGGTGAGACGCCTATTAACAATAACGACTTTACGCTTGACGTTTATCCTTCAAGTCAGCCCGTTTATAAGGGGCTAGTTGACGGCGGATACGTTGGCAAACTAATGCAAAACGGCGCGGTTATTAAAACTGCGTTCTGTGGACCTTGTTTTGGTGCGGGTGACGTTCCACAAAATAACGGACTTTCTATTCGCCACACTACTAGAAACTTTGAAAGCCGTGAAGGAAGTAAGCCTGCAAACGGGCAACTTTCTGCCGTTGCGCTTATGGATGCAAGAAGTATTGCTGCAACCGCTAAAAACGGCGGGGCGATAACTTCTGCTATGGAGTTAGAATATTCAAACAAAATCAAAAAATATCGTTTTGACACAAAGATTTATAGGGCAAGGGTATTTAACGCAGTTGGCAACGCTAACGACAAAGAAAATTTGGTTTACGGACCGAATATTGCGGACTGGCCCAAAATGGAAGGGTTAAAAGACAATCTTTTGTTAAAAGTCGTTTCGGTGCTTAACGACCCCGTGACAACGACTGACGAACTTATTCCTTCGGGAGAAACGTCGTCATATCGCTCAAACCCCTTAAAACTTGCTGAATTTGCACTTTCAAGAAAAGATCCTGAATACGTTGGAAGGGCAAAAGCCGTGCGCGACGGTGGTTTCCCCTTAGAACTTGGCTTTGACCAAAGCAAAACTTCTTACGGAAGCGTGGTTTGTTCTATTAAACCTGGTGACGGCTCTGCTCGTGAACAAGCGGCGTCTTGCCAAAGAGTTTTGGGCGGTGTTGCAAACGTTGCTAAAGAATATGCAACAAAGCGTTATAGAAGCAACCTTATTAACTGGGGTATGTTGCCGTTTTTAAGTGATAATAACGATTTTAACGTAGGTGATTATATTTACGTTGAAAACGTTAAAGACGGCGTGTTATCAGGCGCGAAAGAAGTTAAGGCAAAAGTTATCGGCAAAAATAGCAGAGATATAACTCTTAAAATAGATGCGCTTACTGATGCGGAAAAACAAATTATCGTTAAAGGTTGCTTGATAAACTATTATAAAGGTTAATACAAAAAATAAATGGAAAAGACCCAAACGGGTCTTTTTCGTCTTTTTTATACTAATAAAGCATAAAATATTTATATTCAATAATATTTAGGAGGTGCTTTATGGGTTTTATAGACGATATTTCTAATTGTTTTTCACCAGAAGAATTGCCAAGAGAACCTTGTTTTCGCGCCGTGTTATTTGGGGACGGAGCGGGGTATTTTGAAAACGTTAGGGCAATTAAATATTACACTCCCGAAGAAATAGGTTTGTGTTTAAAAAAAGGCGGTTTAATCGTTAGGGGCGCAAATCTTTACGTTAAAAAATATTGCGCGGGAGACGTTGTTGTGTGTGGAAAAATAAGTGCGATAGAGAGAGTGTAGCCTTGATTAAAAGCGTTTTTATCGTCAAAGGGCGCAATCTTGACGGATTTATAAATTTGTTAAGAAATCGCAAAATAGCCGTATACGACGTTAAAAAAGTGTCTAACGATAAATTAATACTAGCCGTAAACTTTAAGGATTATCGAAAATTTTTTGCAATCGGCAAAGAATTGTGCTATAATATAAAAAAAGTACGCGATAAAGGCAAAGGATACCCCTTTCTTGCATTATATCGCTCGCTTGGAATTTTAATCGGCGCGATTATTATTTGCTTTTGCGCTTATACTTGTAGCGATTATATTTTTGACTTTAAGTTTACAGGTAGCGGAAGCGTTTATTATAGACAAATAGGGGAATATTTAAACGAAAAAGGGATAAAGAAACTTTCGCGGTTTTCGTCGCTTAACCTTGAAAAACTTGAAGATGAAATTTTTGCCGATAACCCCAATCTCTCGTTTGTTAGTTGCTTAAAAGTTGGCAACCGTTTGGTTATAGACAGCGCGCTTTCACAAGATAGGGTGGATAAGGTCAAAGGGGACGTTTATAAAATCCTTTCGGACGTTGACGGTGTGATTGAAAGCCTTAAAGTTTACCGAGGTACAGCCGTGGTTAGCGTTGGCGATAGCGTTCGCGCGGGGGATTTGCTCGTCGACGGGTACGTGATTATTAAAGACGTTCAAGTTAAAACCAACGTTCTTGCATGTATAAGTTTATCTTGCTTTTATGAATACGTTTACGTTAGCGAGAGAAACGATTGCGAAGAAAAGGCGATTTTACTTGCTGAACAGCAGTTAGGCGATAAAACAATCACGCAAAATACCGTTATTAAAAATCCGATTAGCGATAACCAATTCGAATATATAGTTAAATTAACTTATAAACACGTTTTGCGCGTGGGATAAAAGACAAAGAAAAAAGGAAAAGTCTTATGAAGAAAACAAAATCACAAAAGATAGTGCCGTGGCTTAGTAAAGACGTGGTGCTAGTTGCGTTAACTTACGCCATCAACATCATTATTATAGGCGCGTTGTTTTTACTTGCCGTACATTTAACCGACGGTATTGACGTGTATTTTAAAAACGTAAGTACGCCCATACACTTTTTCATACTGCTAATCTTAGTTGTGGCGGTTATGATTTTTTACTTCGCGTTTGAAGATAAAAACTTTTTAAGAAGCCCTGCAAATTCCGAAATGCTATTTTTGATAATAGAGCTTTCTTTGATTATTTGTTTTGCAACTGGCGAATACGTAAATATTTATTTGCGCCCGTTATCGCTTGCTGCTGTTTTAACCTTGTTTTTAACCAATAGGCGCACGGCTATTTTTATGAACTTTATCTTTTGCATTTTGGTGTTCTTGTTCGATGCGTTTATCGGCACTAAATTTACGATAGATAACTACCCCGCGCTTATAATGGGTTTCTCATCAGGAATAATTGCAACCGTGTGTTTAGATAACGTTTATTCAAGGCTAAAACTTTTAATGATGAGCGTTATAATTTCCGTTCCTAACCTTATTTGTATAGCGATGGTTATAATAGAACATGGCACGGAAGACTTGGGTGGAACGATTGCTTCTTCTGCATTTTCAGGGCCACTTGCCGTTGCTTCTTTCTTGATTTTATTGCCCGTTTTCGAATCGCTGTTTAAGAAAGTTTCGTGTTTTAAGTTTAGCGAACTAACCGACCACAAATCAAAACTTATAAAGAAAATGATTCAACAAGCACCGGGAACTTTTAATCACTCGATAGTGGTTTCAAACATAGCGGAAGCGTGCGCCTCGGCTATCGGTGAAGACGCTTTGCTTGCAAGAACGTGTGCTTATTATCACGATATAGGTAAACTTCGCCGTCCTGAGTTCTTTAAGGAAAATCAAGCCGACCAGTTTAACCCGCATGACGATTTAACCCCCGAACTTTCAGCAAACATTATTAAATCTCACACGCAAGACGGTTATAATTTAGTTATCAAAAACAGATTGCCAAAAGTTATTGCGGAAGTGTGTGTTGAGCACCACGGAACTTTGCCCATACTTTATTTTTACGGGAAAGCGCAAAAGTTTACCGATGGTGAAGTTGATATAGCGCAATATTGCTATCCAGGGCCTAAACCAAAAACGAAAATCGCCGCAATTATAATGATTGCCGACGGGTGTGAAGCAGTTGCGAGAACGCTTACCGACCGTTCGCGTGAGAACGTTAAAAAAGTGGTTAGAAAAATCGTTAACGAACGTATGGAATTAGGTCAGTTTGAAGACTGTGAAATCACGCTTAAAGAACTTAATATTATCGTCCACACGGTAGTAAACAATTTAACGGGTATTTATCACAGCCGTGTAGAATATCCTAAAGTTAATCTTGACGGAATAGAGTTATAACAAAGGAATAAAAGAATGGGAAAACTTAAAATCGAGTGTTTTGACAAAAAGGTTAAACTTAGAAAAATCGCCAAAGCAGTTTATAAAACGCTTGGGCAAAAAGCATATTTTAAGGCAGAATTAGTTTTTCAAGACGGTGAGGGCATAACCGCGCTTAACCGCAACACGCGTGGCGTTGATAGTGTCACAGACGTTTTGTCTTATCCAAGTTTAGAGGGTATAAGGGGTAAAATTTTGAGCCCAGAAGATTGCCCCACGGAACTTGAAGGCAAATATATTTTCCTTGGTTCAATCGTTCTTTGCGAAGAAAAAATTCGCTCTCAAGCGCAAGAATATGGGCATAGCGAAGAAGAAGAGAGAGAATATTTGATAACGCACGGGTTGTTGCATTTGTTCGGCTATGACCACTTAAACGACGCAGATAAAAAAGAAATGCGTGATTTAGAAAAACAAATAAGGTTTATTCTTCGCGGAGTTAAAGAGTAGTATGAAGAGTGGATTTGTTGCCGTTGTTGGCAGGGCAAACGCGGGCAAAAGTACGCTTATTAACGTTATGGTTGGTGAAAAGGTTGCAATAGTTTCGCCAAAGCCACAAACCACGCGCGATAGAATTTTGGGAGTTTTAACGACGAGCGATTATCAAATTGCCTTTATTGATACGCCTGGTATTTATAAGGCGGATAATTTGCTTAACTCGGTTATGCAAAAAACCACGGCGGATAGTTGCGCCGACGTTGATTGTATTCTCTTCGTTTTAGACGCGCACGAGGGTATAAGCGAAACGGACGTTAATCTCTTAAATAAATACGTTAAGCAAAACGTTCCTGTTGTAGTTGCCCTAACAAAGATAGATATAATGCCTGAAAGTTTACTTATTTCAGAACTTAAAACACTTTCGGAACTTCAAGTTGAAATAGTTCCCGTATCGGCAAGAAAGGGCAAAAACATCAAAGAACTTATAAAAGTTTTGCTAGAAAAATTGCCCCAAGGCGATAAAATTTTCGAACAAGATATCGTGTCCGATAGGTCGGAAAAGTTTATGCTTGCCGAGATTATGCGTGAAAAAATACTTCTTAAATTCGATAAAGAAATTCCGCACGGCGTCGCAATTATAATAAATAAATTTGCGCTTATGGACGGCGGAAATATGTATGAAGTTAATCTCGACGTTGTTTGTGAAAAACCCAACCACAAAGCCATTTTAATCGGCAAAGGCGGAAAGGCTATTCGTGAAGTTTCCACTTTCGCCCGTCAAGATATGGAAAAGTTTTTAGGTAAAAAAGTTTTTTTAACCACATACGTAAAAATTAAAGAAGACTGGCGGAATAGTGCTCAATTAATGAAAGAATACGGCTACGAAAACGGCTTATAAACTGCGCAATCCTGCGTTTCTGCTTTGCGTTTTGACTTCGATAACCAGGCGGTTAATCTCACCCAAAACGCGTCGCGAGCCTTGGCTTGCTCGTTTCTAAACGGTTTAAGAAAAAAGCAAGAATAAAACTATATTTTTTACGCATACTTCGTGTATGAGTAAAGGAAAATCTAAAAAATTAAAACAATTGGAAGAAGATGCGATTATTATGTCGGCGTGGAGAGTTTTTAATCAAACGGGAAACGTTGCGCATTATTTGCTATATAAAAGGTTAACTGAAAAGGATTAACTATGGAAGAAAAAATGAGCGGAATCGTTTTAGGCGGAGTTTCCTTCGGTGAAAACGATAAAATACTTAATTTGTTCACTCTCGAAAAGGGTGTTCTTTCCGCTAAAATAAAAGGTGTTAAAAAGGCGGGGGCAAAGTTGAAATTTGCATCTCAGCCTTTTTGTTTTGCCGAATTTATCTTTACTAAGCGTGGTGAAAATCGCACGGTTATTAACGCAAGTTTAATAGATAGCTTTTATCCGCTTAGAGAAGACCTTGTGAAATATTTTTGTGCGGGGTCGGTGGTGGAATTCGTTAAACGCTTTTATCGAGAAGCCATAGTTTCAGCAGATACTTTTTTACTAACCGTCGACGCCTTAAAAACTATTGCTTATGAAGACGGCAAGGCAAAAAGCACGCTCGTGCAGTTTTTGGTTTCTGCGTTAAAGGTTGCGGGTTTTGCATTAAATCTTTCGGGTTGCGCAAAATGTGTGGGCGATATTGAAGGAAGGGTATATTTTGACTACCGTTCGGGTGCGTTTTTGTGCGAAAGTTGTTTTGACGGCACGGGCAGAGAAATAAGTTTTTTAACTTTTTCCGCTCTTCAAAAAGCAGAAAACGGCAATTTAGAAGAAGATGACCCTGGGACTGTTAAAGCCCTTAAATTGTTAGAGTATTACATAGAATATCGCACGGATGAAAAGTTAAATTCGTTAAAAGAAATGCTCAAAATCATAGGGTAAAATAAGTATATAGCAAAATCAGTATAAAAGGTATAATGCAAAAACTATAAGATATCGGTTGAAATATTTTTTTATTTATAGTAAAATAAATAAGGCTCTTTATTTAGGGCGTTTTAAAAGGAAAAAATCTAAACTTTATTTGGAGGAAAATCAATAATGAAGTACGTTTACTTGTTTAGTGAAGGCAACGGCAAGATGAGAGAGCTTCTTGGTGGTAAAGGTGCAAACCTTGCGGAAATGACTAAAATCGGTCTTCCCGTTCCCCAAGGCTTTACCATTAGCACCGAAGCTTGCACAAGATATTATGAAGACGGAAAGCAAATCGGTGACGATATCATGGCTGAAATCATGGAGAATATCGTTAAAATGGAAGAAATTACGGGTAAAAAATTCGGCGACCTTGAAAACCCGTTATTAGTATCAGTTCGTTCAGGCGCAAGAGCATCAATGCCTGGTATGATGGATACGATACTTAACCTTGGTTTAAACGAACAAGTTGTTGAAGTTATGGCTGAAAAGTCTGGCAACGCAAGATGGGCTTACGACTGCTACAGAAGATTTATTCAAATGTATTCTGACGTAGTTATGGAAGTTGGTAAAAAATACTTTGAACAACTTATTGATAAAATGAAAGAAGAAAAGGGCGTTAAGCTTGACGTTGAACTTTCTGCTGACGACCTTAAAGAACTTGCAAATCAATTCAAAGCTGAATACAAATCAAAACTTGGAACTGATTTCCCAACCGACCCCAAGGAACAACTTATCGGTGCGGTTAAAGCCGTTTTCCGTTCTTGGGACAACCCCCGTGCAAACGTTTATCGCCGTGATAACGATATTCCTTATAGCTGGGGTACTGCCGTTAACGTTCAAGCAATGGCTTTCGGTAATATGGGTGACGATTGCGGTACTGGTGTTGCGTTTACGCGTGACCCTGCAACCGGTGAAAAGAAACTTATGGGTGAATTCTTAACCAACGCACAAGGTGAAGACGTTGTTGCTGGTGTTCGCACGCCAATGCCTATCGCTCAAATGGCTGAAAAATTCCCTGAAGCGTTCGCTCAATTTGAAAAGGTTTGCCAAATCCTTGAAGACCACTATAGAGATATGCAAGATATGGAATTTACCGTTGAACACGGAAAACTCTATATGCTTCAAACGAGAAACGGTAAGCGTACTGCTGCCGCTGCTCTCAAAATCGCTTGCGACTTAGTTGACGAAGGTATGATTGATGAAAAGCAAGCAGTTCTTATGATTGACCCAAGAAACCTTGACACTCTTTTGCACCCGCAATTCGATGCTAAGGCATTGAAGTCTGCTGAGCCTATGGCTCGCGCGCTCGGCGCATCACCTGGTGCTGCTTGTGGTAAAATCGTTTTCACCGCTGAAGATGCAAAGACTTGGAAAGAAAGAAACGAAAAAGTTATTCTCGTTCGTTTGGAAACTTCGCCTGAAGACATTGAAGGTATGAAAGCTTCTCAAGGTATCTTAACCGCACGTGGTGGTATGACTTCTCACGCTGCCGTTGTTGCTCGTGGTATGGGTACTTGTTGTGTTTCTGGTTGCTCTGCAATCACCGATTTTGATGAAGACAACAAAACGTTCGTTCTTTCAGGCAAAACCTATAAGGAAGGCGACGTAATTTCTATCGACGGTTCAACCGGTAATATTTACGACGGAGAAATCCCCACCGTTGACGCAACTATTTCAGGCGACTTCGGCAGAATTATGGCTTGGGCTGATAAATATAGAGTTCTTGGCGTTCGCACTAACGCAGACACTCCTAAGGATGCTTCAAAAGCACGTGAACTCGGCGCAGAAGGTATCGGCCTTTGCCGTACTGAACACATGTTCTTCGAAGGCAACAGAATTGATGCTTTCCGTGAAATGATTTGTTCTGACACGGTTGAAGCAAGGGAAAAAGCACTTGATAAAATTCTTCCCATGCAACAAGGCGACTTTGAAAAACTTTATGAAGCACTTGAAGGAAACCCTGTGACAATCCGTTTCCTTGACCCACCGCTTCACGAATTCGTTCCTACTTCGGAATACGATATCGAACAACTTGCTAAAGCTCAAAATAAGACAACCGCTCAAATCAAAGCGATTATCTCAAGCTTGCACGAAGCAAACCCAATGATGGGTCACCGTGGTTGCCGTCTTACCGTGACGTATCCTGAAATTGCAAAAATGCAAACTAAGGCTGTTATCCGTGCGGCTATCAACGTTCAAAACAGACACCCCGATTGGAAAGTAGTTCCAGAAATTATGATTCCACTTGTTGGCGAAGTTAAAGAACTTAAATACGTTAAAGAAATAGTCGTTGCAACTGCAAACGCTGAAATTGCAAACGCAAAATCAGACCTTAAGTATGAAGTTGGAACGATGATTGAAATTCCAAGAGCTTGCATCACCGCTGATGAAATCGCTAAAGAAGCAGAATTCTTCTGCTTTGGTACTAACGACTTAACTCAAATGACTTACGGCTTTAGCCGTGACGACGCAGGCAAATTCCTTAACGCTTATTACGACACTAAGATTTTTGAAAACGACCCGTTCGCAAAAATCGACCAAAACGGTGTTGGTAAGTTGATGGATATGGCTGTTAAGTTTGGTCGTAGCGTTCGCGAAAACATGCACTGCGGTATTTGTGGTGAACACGGTGGTGACCCCTCATCAATCGAATTCTGCCACAAGATTGGTCTTTCTTACGTTTCATGCTCACCTTTCCGCGTACCTATTGCAAGGCTCGCAGCAGCACAAGCACAACTTAAAAACCCAAGAAACTAATAGAAAAGTTTTAATAAAAAGCCGATGGCGTTCGCCATCGGCTTTTTGTGTTGTTATATTTAAGACGAAAAAGCATAATAAAGTATTCTTAAAATGCTAACTATCCCAAATTTAGGACATCAAACTTTGTATTATAAAACAAAAAAGGAGAAATTTATGGATAGAATTTATACGGGTTTTGAAAGTTTGGACAAACACTTAAAAATTTGTAAAGGCGATTTAGTTGTAATAGGTGGTAATCCAGCGATAGGTAAAACGTGTTTAATGTGCTCTATGATAGAAAGAACTATGGCGAAACAAAAAATTTTATTTTTCACTATGCAAACAAATAAGCATAAGGCTATTGATAGAATTAGTGTTTTAAGTTGTGATAATAGTACATTATGGATTTATGAAAGTATTGATAATTTTGAAAAATTATTATATAAAATTATGGAGCATAAAGATAATTTTGGAGTTGACGTGATTTATATTGATAATTTTGAAGATTTTTTAATTTATTCAAATTGTTATGAAAAAGAACTCGTGTTAAAGCTTTTAGATTTGGCAAAAAAACTTAAAATTGCAATAATTGTTAGCGACGTTACGTATTGGATTGATAGAAGGCGTTCGATATATAGGCATTTAAGGCATAAAGAATTTATAAAATATGCCGATAAAATCATAACGATAAATCGCCCTGATAGAACTGCAACAGAAAAAGAAATTAGAGACGGGTTGGTGGAAAAATATGTTGCTGAAATTAGAATTGATAAAGACTTGGATGAATATTACAGTCCTTGGATAAATTTAAAATTTGATAACAATTCTTTAACTTTTAATGAAATTCCTAAAACGCCTTGAATTATTGCGACAATTTTGGTATAATAATTATACTAAAATAAAGGCGATATGGAAATGGAAAGTTTTGAACCAAAAAAGTTGGCGTTAATTAGAGTTTTGCAAATTTTAGAAAAGCATAGCGACTGTGAACATCCAATAAAGCACGATAAAATAGTTGACCTTTTAGAGAGCGAATACGGGCTTACAATTGAAAGAAAGGCAATCGGCAGAAATATATCGCTACTTAATGAAGCGGGATATGATATTGAAACTACAAAAAAAGGCTCTTATCTTGCCGAACGCACGTTTGAAGATAGCGAACTAAAACTCTTAATAGACGGTGTTTTATCAAGTAAACACATTACGCCCAAGCAATCGAAAGAGTTAATTGAAAAACTTTGTGGTCAGGCGAATAAGTATTTCAAAAAGCACGTTAAAAATATCTATTCGGTGCAAGACTGGAATAAAACTGAAAACGTTGCCGTTTTTTATAACATTGAAATTATTGACGAAGCCATTGAAACGGACAAACAAATCAAGTTTGATTATAATAAGTACGGCGCAGATAAGAAAATGCACCGAAGTGCAATTCACACGGTTAGTCCTTATCAAATGATATTGCATAATCAACGCTATTATTTAATGGGGTATAATGAAAAATGGCAACATATTCAGTATTACCGTATGGACAGGATTACCGATATTGAACTTATAGATAAAAATCGAACGCCGTTAAAATCAATTAACGGTTTTGAAAGTGGAATTGATTATAAACGATTTTCTTCTTCAATGCCGTATATGTTTTACGATGAACCACAAGTGGTTGAATTTATTGCAGACGGTTGGGCGATTGACCAAATTATAGACTGGTTTGGTAAAGATATTAAGATAGAAGAGCGAGAAGACGGACGTTTTTTAATTAAGGTTAAAGCAAGTATAAATGCAATGGAATACTGGTCAATGCAATACATGAACGCCGTTGAAATTTTATCACCATTAGAATTAAGAGAACGAATAAAGAAAAATGTTCAAGTCGCAAACGAGAAATATAAGGATTAAGGAGAAATAAAATGAGTCAATTTGTTTATTTTCAAAAGTATCACGGGAAAGAGAATGTGCACTCTAGCAACGTCTTATATATGTTGCAGAAAGTATATTACTATAATCCTAGAAAATTTTATAAGTTTTTAGAAGAGCTTTTGGAGTCTGAAGAGCCCGATAATTGGATACTACAATTTAAGACACAAGAAAAACACGCTAAAGGTGTGACGGATTTTAGTATTATACAAAAATCATTTAAGATAGTTGTGGAAGCTAAAGAAAAGTATAATCACTTCGATATTACACAAATTGAAAGACACTTGGAGGCACTTAAAAACGAATCTATAGAGAACAAGATTCTTTTGACTCTTGCCCCATTTGAGAATGACCAAAATGTTTTTCTAAGCCTTAAGCAAAAGCATAAAGAAATAATATTTTTAGCGATAACATATAAACAGCTATATGAAAAATTATTAAGTGTTATAGATGAAATGAGAGATTATGAACTAAAAGACATGGTTGAGGAATTTTATGAATATTGTAATGCCGAAGATTTAATTGATGAAACGGACGATACAATCATGGTTCGTCTTGCTGGTTCAACAATTGACTTTAATATAAAAGAAGAGAATAGGATTTATTATGATAAGGCGGGGGGAAAGTACTCTGGTTTTAGATATATTGGTTTATATAATAACAAAAGCGTAAAATATGTAGGAAAAGTAGTTATGATTGTTGAAGCAAGACTCGAAAATCAAGAAATTCAATGTGAATTAAAATATTCAAAAAATGGGAAAATTGATGAAAATACATTAAAACGCATAAAGAACGCAATGGATAATCAAGCACAGCTATATGATAATACAGATATTCCACATTACTATTACCTTGTAGATAAATTTTGTCCTATTGAAAATTTTACAAAGAAAAGCAATAGAGCACTATATGGCAAGAAGAAGTTCTTTTTAAGAGATTTGGGCTTAAATCCAAATGCTGAAGTTGAAGAAATTGCAGAAAAAATGAAAAATAGATTTTGGGAGGACTTGCCTTTTTAATCCCAAATTTGGGATAATAAATATGTTAAACTCTTCTTGTAAAACGCAAGGGGAGTTTTTATGAAAAAAGGGAACGAGAAGAAAAAATTTTTAGATTTTTTAAGTGGTTTTGCAATTGGTTATTTTATAACTGATTTTATATTTTCATTATTTATACCAAGAAAAAAGAAATAAAAGGAGAAGAGAGAGTGAAAACGTTTATAATTAAGTATTATTTAACGGAAAGTGCATACAGAATTGGTATACCTGCTTTTACTGAAACTTATAGGGGTGATAGAAATTCGGCAGTGAATTGGGCTCAAAACAAAGTAAGGACATCTAATTTTAAGTTTTACGATATTCAAGAAAAATAATAAAAAGCCGATGGCGTTCGCCATCGGCTTTTTGTGTTGTGCTTCTTTTATAATAGATAAAATAGGCGTGAATTATGCGGGAGTTTTAGCATATAATTTATTATGTTAAATAAAGCAATAATCGACCTTAATAAACTTATAAAAAACGCAAAGGCAGTCAAAAGTAAACTTAATAACGGCGTTAAATTTTGCGCTGTGGTTAAAGCAGATGCGTACGGGCACGGTGCATGTGAAATTTCAAACGCACTTTATCCTTACGTTGACGCTTTTGCCGTTGCGCTTGCAGAAGAAGGGGTACAGCTTCGCCGAGCGGGGATAGATAAACCTATAATTTGTTTAAATCCACCTTTTAATAAAGATGCGCGCCTTTTTGTTGAATATAATTTGACCGCAACCGTTTATACGCGCGAGCATTTAGACCTTTTAGAAGAGTGGGCAAAAAAAGTGAACGGGCGAGCATGCGTTCACGTTAAAGTTAACACGGGCATGAATAGGCAAGGAATAGACGTTGGCACGCAATTAAAAGATTTTTTGGATTATTTGGTGCGTAAAAAGCGGGTGGTTTTAGACGGCTTATATTCACACTTGTCTTGTCCGGAGAATAAAAAAAGGTTAAAGTTTCAGGTAAATAAATTTTTAGTTGCAAAAAAACTTATTAAGGGTTATAATAATAATGCAACTTGTCACTTATCGGCAAGCGGTGGTTTTTTATCTGGCGTGCAAGAAGATATGGTGCGCATTGGAATTTTGCTTTACGGTTACAAACCTTTTAAAAGCGATAAAATTCACGTTGAGCCTATAATGAAAGTTTACGCACCCGTGCTTTGCAAAAGGCGGTTAAAAAAAGGCGAAAGCGCGCTTTACGGCGTGTGTAAAAGCAAAAAGGCGCAAACGATATCGCTAATTAGATACGGCTATGCCGACGGACTTTTTAGGGCGCGCGTTAAGGGGCAATTCAACAATCGCTGTATGGATATAACGGCGATTACTGAAAACGTTAACGGAAAATATTGCTTAGTTATTAAAGATGCGGAAAAAATCGCTAAGCGGTATAAAACGATAAATTACGAAATATTAACCAAGTGTGCCGTTCGCGCACAAAAAATTTACATAAGGTGAAAAAAATGAAATACTATTTAAAACAAACGTTTATCCCCGTTATGTATTTGATTTTCATGACGATGATTGCTTTCAGTATCTTGCTGATTGGTGACGATTTAATGTGGCTAAAAATTGTTTTATTGCTACTTAATATCGCTCTTTACTGCTCGCTTGTGGGTGCGATTTCCTATAAAGAAGGAGAGTTTGCATTAACCACGCGCGTTGCTAACGACGTTGAACGCAGAAACATTATTAGAACAGGTGAAGACCTACCTTTAAAACTTCACGAAGAATATAAGGTTTGGAAAGGATTTTTCTTCGGTTTTTTGGCTTGTGTGCCTTTAATCGTTATGATGATTATCCACACCATTTTATATTTTGCAATGGGTCCGCAATATGACGTTTGTGGAAGAGTTTCAAGTTTTATTTATATGGCGTTTGCATCTTTAGCGCAGATAAGTAGTGAAGTTGAAATTCAACAATGGCACTATTACTTTACTCTTATATCAGTTCCTATCATAATGATTACAACGGGTGTTCCTTACATTTTCGGCGCGAGAAAAATTCAACGCCAACAAGATAGAATTAAGGAAAAACACCGCCAAATTTATGGAGAAGACGATTGAGAATAGTTGGCGGTAAATATAGGGGAATTTCTCTGACTGCGTTTGACGGGGATAAAATTCGCCCCACGTCAGATAAGGTTAGGGAAAGTTTCTTTAATATTATTCAGTTTGAAATTTACGGCAAAAGTTTTTTAGACTTGTTTTGTGGAACGGGTGCTATGGGAATTGAAGCACTTTCACGCGGGGCAAAAAGCGTTAACTTTAACGACGCGTCTAAAGAAAGCCTTGCTATTTTAAAAAAGAACTTGTCCAAGATTAAGGTTGACGGCGATTATACTATAACTAATTATAACGCCCAAGTTTACTTAAAGGGAGCGGATAAAAAGTTTGATTTTATTTATATTGACCCGCCTTATAAAAGTGAGTTAGGGCTAACTTGTTTGCCACTTGCACTTTCCGTACTTAACGAAAACGGGAAGATTATATTGGAAGATGAAAAGCCTTTTGATAAAGAAATCGACGGGTTAACCGTTATAGATAGAAGAAAATACGGCAGAGTGCATTTAACCTTTTTTGCAAAGGAGAAATAATTATGAAAACTTGTGTTTTTGCAGGTACGTTCGACCCCTTTACTAACGGGCACGCATACGTGGTTGAAAAATGCCTTGAAATGTTTGATAAAGTTATAATTGCGGTTGGTGTTAACATAGATAAAACCCCGCTTTTTAACGAAGAGCAACGCGTAAACGCAATTAAGAAAATATATAGTGATGAAAGCAGGGTTGAAGTTTTAACTTACGACGGAATGCTTGCCGACTTTATGAAACAAAAAGGCGTTAAAGTGACCGTTCGCGGTATTCGTAATCAAGACGATTATAAGTATGAAACCACTATGGCGCATTATAATCAAGATATGTATCCTGAAATTATAACCGTTTATATCCCTACGCCCGTTGAGTTGACTTACGTTAGTTCTTCTGCAATCCGCAACATACTTGAACTAAACGGGGAAATTAAAGAATACGTTCCGCACGCTATTGCCGATTATTTAAAAGAGTGCTTAAAGGAAAGCAAAGGAAAATAAAAGACCAAACAAAAAATTTATTACCGCACACGTTAGTTTTGCAATAATAAACGGTGCGGTTTTTATTTTTGCAGTTTTAAGGTAGGCGATAGATTGTGCAATCACCGATAGTCCCCCAAAACCACAAATTGATGCGCACACGGGTAGAGTTAAAGGGGAAATTGGGGATAACGAGATTGTTTTAAGCCCCTTGGTGCTTTCAAACAGTCCGTAAACGATGCCCTCTGCAAGCGATTTATCCTTAACGATAGACGATAGGGCGTTAGATATGGGCGTTAAAACTCCAAAAGAACAAAGAATTTCTGTGAGCAAATAAAAAATCGTTATAACACCACCCACCACCAAAACCGATATAACCGCTGAATAAACGCTGTCGTATAAAAGGTTTTGTGATTTTTGTGAGTTAACCGCGCTTTTTGTTGCAAGCGGTTTTTCTTTTCGTTTATAAAAAGAAAAAATAAATCCTATAAGTAAGGCTGAAAGAACGTGCGTTAAAAACAAAAGCAAGCCGAATTTAGCATTTTCAAACATAACGTTTCCAACGCTTGCGATTAAAAATACAGGCGAAGAAGTTGAGCAAAAAGCACTTGCGCGTTCTGCTTCGGTTGGGGATATTGCCCCGCTAAGTTTTAAGTCGGCAACCGTTTTAGAGCCTATTGGGTAGCCTGAAAGTATGCTTAGAAAAAAAGCGTATCCCGTGCTTCCACCCGTGTTAAAAAGTTTTTTTGTGAGCGGTGAAAGTTTGTTTGATAGCGCACCCGTTATTTGCATTGAATTCATAATCGCGGTTATAAATAGATATGGGAAAGTGGTGGGCAAAACACAAGTTGCCCAAAGAATTATACCGTCGTTTACCGCGCTTGCTAAACTTTTTCCGAACGAAAGCATAAGGGCAAAAGTTAAAAGAAGTGAAAATGCAACAATTTCAAAAAATACGTTTAATCTTTTCGTCATAATATATTGTATTAAGACTTGAAAAAAAATATGGGATATGTTAAAATATTTTTATGGATTTATTTGATTTGGCAAACAGAAAAAGCGTTAGCGCACCGCTCGCCGAAAGAATGCGCGCAAAAACTCTATCAGATTTTATCGGGCAAGAGCATATCGTTTCGGAAACGGGGCTTTTGCGCCGTGCCATAAAAACGGATAGGCTTGGCAGTTGCATTTTTTGGGGTCCACCGGGGTGTGGAAAAACTACGCTTGCAAACGTTATAGCAAACGGCACGGACGGGAATTTCGTCAAACTTAACGCCGTTAATAGCGGTGTTGCAGACGTTAAAAGGGTTATCGAAGAAGCGCAAACGAACGCTAAACTTTACGGCAAGAAAACTTATCTATTGCTTGATGAGTGCCATCGCTTTAACAAAACGCAAAGCGATAGTTTGCTCCCTGCCATAGAGCGTGGCGATATAATTTTTATCGGTTCTACGACCGAAAACCCCTTTGCTTCAATGACGCCTGCTATCGTTTCAAGGTGTAGGGTGTTTGAACTTAAACGCCTTTCACAAGAAAATATTGAAAAGGCTCTTGTTAAAGCAGTTTTAGATAAAGAAAACGGTTTAGGAAATTACGATTTAACGCTAACCGAAGATGCGCTTAAACATATAGCGCGCGCTTCGGCAGGGGATTTAAGGGTTGCTTATAACGCGCTTGAACTTGCAACGCTAACTACTTCGCCTGACGAAAACGGCAAAATTACGATTACGCTTAAAGATGCAGAAGAGTCTATTCAACAAAAGGCGCTATCATTTGACGAAAATTTATATTACGATATTTTGTCGGCATTTTGCAAAAGTTTGCGTGGAAGTGATGCAAACGCCGCGCTATACTATATGCAACGGCTCATTAAGGGTGGGTGTGACCCCTTGCTTTTAGCGAGAAGGCTAGTCGTTCATTCTGCGGAGGACGTTGGCATGGCAGACCCTAACGCGTTAGTTGTTGCAACGAGCGCGCTTACCGCTTATCAAAATTTAGGCTTACCAGAAGGGTTGATTCCACTTTCCCAAGCGGTCATTTACGTTTGTGAGGCGGAAAAATCCAATTCGGTTGTAGAGGCAATGTATTCGGCGGAAGAAGACGCCGTTTCTGTTAAAGACGACAACGTGCCTGCACACTTAAAAAATTACGAGTTTGCAAGTAAAAAAGATAAACTCAATAAGGCAAATTATAAGTACCCGCACGATTACGGTGGATACGTTGAGCAACAATATTTGCCCGACAGCATTAAAGACAAAATTTATTATAAACCAAAAGACAACGGATATGAAAAAACCGTTAAAGAAATTAGAAAGAAAAAAGGCAAAAAAGCATAAATAAAAAAAGGACTAAATTATGGACTACGCATTAAAATTATCAAAAGAATTTAACTTACGCGCCGATTATTCGGCAAACATCATAACGCTTATTGACGAAGACAACACTATTCCGTTTATTGCAAGATATCGTAAAGAAATGACGGGTTCTTGTGACGACCAAGTGTTAAGAGAATTTGCCGATAGGCTTAAATATTTAAGAAACCTTGATAAAAGAAAAGAAGAAATTGCAAATTCTATTACCGAACAAGGCAAGATGACAGATGAAATTATGATTGCCCTTGCAGGTGCGGAAACTATGACCGAAGCGGAAGATATTTATAGACCGTTTAAACAAAAGAGAAAAACGCGCGCTTCGGTTGCTATTGAAAAAGGACTTTTGCCCCTTGCTGAATTTATTTTGTCGCAAGAAAAAGACGGTGCGGTTTTAGAGCAAGCGAAAAATTATATTAACCAAGAAAAAGGCGTTGAAGATACCGTGCAAGCGATTGCGGGGGCAAAGGATATTATTGCCGAAAAAGTTAGTGACGACGCTGAACTTAGAAAAACGTTGCGTAAAAAAGTTATGGAAGTTGGCGAACTCACTTGCAAACTTTTAGAAAATGAAAATTCAAAAACTTACGATATGTACGCCGAATATTCTGAAAAAATAAGCAAAATTCCGTCGCATAGAATTCTTGCGGTTAACCGTGGTGAAAAGGAAGAGTGCTTAAAAGTAAGCGTTGCCGTTGACACCCAAGCGTTTATTGAAGCAATTCAAACCGTTTACGTTAAAGGGGAAGGGGAAAAGCAAGATTTGGTTAAAGATGCGTGTGCAGACGCTTATTCAAGGCTTATATTCCCGTCGATTGAGCGTGAAGTTAGAAGCGAGCTAACCGAAAAAGCAAGCGAACAAGCAATCAAAATGTTTGAAGTAAACTTGCGCCCCTTGCTTTTACAACCACCGCTTAAAGGAAAAATCATTTTAGGGCTTGACCCTGCTTATAGAACGGGTTGCAAAATTGCGGTTGTGGATAGCGAGGGCAACGTTTTGGATACGGCTGTCGTTTACCCAACGCCACCGCAAAACAAAATTGAAGAAGCAAAAGCAGTGCTTTTAAAACTTATTGATAAACATGGCGTGTCGGTTATTTCTATCGGCAACGGCACGGCAAGTAAAGAGAGTGAAATTTTCGTTGCAAATATGATAAAGGAAAGCGGTAAAGAACTCTCCTACGCCGTGGTTAACGAAGCGGGCGCGTCCGTTTATAGTGCAAGTAAATTAGGGGCGGAAGAATTCCCCGATTACGAGCCTGCCCAAAGAAGCGCAGTTTCTATCGCAAGGCGTTTGCAAGACCCCCTTGCCGAACTTATCAAGATTGACGTTAAGTCTATCGGCGTTGGGCAATATCAACACGACATGCCTGAAAAACGCCTTGAAGAAGTGCTTGGCGGTGTGGTTGAAGACTGCGTTAACAGCGTTGGCGTTGACCTTAACACCGCGTCTGCAAGTTTGCTTTCTTACGTTGCAGGGCTAAATAAGGGTATTGCAAAAGAAATTGTTGAATATAGAAAAAACAAACCGTTTATGAAAAGGGAAGACCTTTTGAAAGTTAAAAAACTTGGCGAAAAGGCATTCCTTCAATGCGCAGGGTTTTTAAGAATAGTTGGCGGAAATATTTTAGATAATACGGGTGTTCACCCAGAGTCTTATCCCGCGGTTGAAAAACTTTTATCGGCAACGGGCTACACGCTTTTAGACGTTGCGAACGGAAAGATTTCAGATATTAAACAAAGAATTGAACAAAAGGGTTGGGACGTTTGTGCACACGAGTGTGGCGTTGGTGTTCCCACCGTTCAAGATATCGTAAATGAGTTGTTAAAACCCGGTCGCGATATTCGTGACACGTTGCCAAAACCCATTTTAAGAAGCGACCTTATGGACCTTGCAGACCTTAAAGAAGGCATGGAAATCAACGGAACTGTTAGAAACGTTATAGACTTTGGTGTTTTCGTTGATATCGGTGTTCATCAAGACGGTTTGGTTCATATTTCTCAAATATCTGATAATTATATCAAGCACCCGTCTGACGTGTTAAAAGTTGGCGATTTGGTTAAAGTTAAAGTTTTGGGTGTCGACACGGTTAAGAAAAAAATTTCACTCACGATGAAAACGGCGGAATTACCGCACGGAATTGCCGTTGGCAATCAAAAAACGGATAGAGAAAGAAAGCAAGGCAGAATTAACGCAGAAAAGAAAAAGAGCGAGAGCAAAAATATGTCTAATGAAGATATGGTTGCACTCTTAATGAAAAAATTCGGTAGATAAAAAAATGCCGACGCTATTTTTAGCGTCGGCATAATTATTTTACGGAATAAATTTTTCAAAAATTATGTTTTTTGCATAAGGTTTAATTTCTTTTGCCGTTTGTTTATCGGTGACTGTCCACGTTATAACGGGCGTGTTTTTAACCAAACTTTTTTTGAGTGGTAAATCGTTATACGAATAACTTATAAAATCAGGTTTAATAACTCTGTTAAGAAGCATATTTTTAACGACTATCCTTTTTATGAAAGGCAAATTTTTTGAATAAGTTTTAGAGCCGAGTATTCCCCTAATAAATTGTGGTGCAAGTTTTTTGATTTCTTTTATGATGAGTGGATTAAACGATTGAACGGCAAATTCGCCCTTATAATTTTTTAGCATGTCAACCGCTTTTTTAACGTAAGATTTATCGGGCTGGTCCTTAAACTCTATTAAAAGCGGGGTTTTCCCGTCAACCAAACTTAAAACGCTTTGAAAAGTTGGGATAGTTTCTTCACAGCCGATAAGTTTTAGTTTTTTTAGTTCTAAAGTAGTTTTGTCGTAAATATTTCCGTCCGCCCCCGTCATTCTATTGAGTGTTTGGTCGTGAAAAGAATAAATTTCACCATCACTACTCGTGCGAAGGTCAATTTCTATGGGGAAGCCGTTATCTATGGCGTTTTTATACGCCGAGATTGAATTTTCAACCACGTTTTCGCCCCAAAGACCTCGGTGGGCAATAGGTTTTGTTAAAAGCCAACAATCTTCTTTAATTCTCATTTTATCACCGTTTTTAATTTACTTGCAAAATTTTATATTATATTATATACTATTTATTGTATTTTTCATTATAAACAAAAAGGAACACTATGTCAATAAACAAAGAAAACATCAGAAATTTTTGTATAGTTGCGCATATCGACCACGGTAAAAGCACGCTTGCCGATAGGCTTATGGAAAAAACGGGGCAAGTTAGCGAGCGCGATATGGAAGAACAGTTGCTTGACTCAATGGACTTAGAGCGTGAAAGGGGCATAACTATAAAACTAACCCCCGTTAGAATGTTTTATAAAGCGAAAGATGGCAAAGAATACGTTTTTAACCTTATAGACACCCCCGGCCACGTTGACTTTACTTATGAAGTTTCACGTTCACTCAAAGCGTGTGAAGGTGCAATTTTAATCGTTGACGCAACGCAAGGCGTTCAAGCACAAACGCTTGCCAACGCTTATCTTGCCATTGACAACGACTTAGAAATTATGCCCGTCATAAACAAGGTGGACCTTGCATCCGCGCGCCCAGACGAAGCGGGCAGAGAACTTGAAGATATTTTAGGGATAGACGCTTCTGACGCGCCAAGAATTTCAGCAAAAACAGGCTATAATATTGAGGAAGTTTTAGAACAAGTCGTCACCAAAATTCCTGCGCCAAAGGGAGATGACAACGCCCCGCTCAAAGCGCTTCTCTTTGATAGTTATTACGATAATTTCAAGGGCGTTATTTGTTTCGTGCGCATTATGGACGGACAAGTTAAGGTTGGAACGAAAATAAAAACGTTTATGTCGGATAAGCAGTTTGACGTGACTGAAGTTGGGGTGTTTTCTCCAAAGATGCAAGCAAAAGACAGTTTGTCTGCGGGCGAAGTTGGTTATATTGCGGCAAGCATTAAAAGCATTGAAGACACTGCCGTTGGCGACACTATAACTCAAGTTGACAACCCTGCAAAACAACCGCTTGCAGGCTATAAAAAAGCGTTGCCAATGGTCTTTTCGGGCGTGTTCCCGCTTGACGGCTCTAAGTTTAACGACTTAAAAGACGCGCTTTTAAAACTTAAACTTAACGATGCCGCGCTCTCTATTGAAACGGATAATTCTGCTGCGCTCGGCTTTGGGTTCCGTTGCGGATTTTTAGGGCTTTTGCATATGGACGTTATCCAAGAAAGAATTGAACGTGAGTTTGACCTTGAAATTATAACTACCGCTCCTTCGGTTTCTTATAAAGTTTATAAAACGGACGGCACGCAATTAGTCATTGAAAACCCCACTCACTTGCCACCCGTGACTGAAATTGATTATATGGAAGAACCGATAATTAACGCAAGCATTTTCACTCCGCCTGAATACGTTGGTCCTATTATGGAACTTTGCCAATATAAGCGCGGTGTGTATAAAGATATGGTGTATCTTGATAAAACGAGAGTTGAACTTAAATACACTTTACCACTAAATGAAATTATTTACGACTTTTTCGATAGTTTAAAATCGCGCACCAAAGGATACGCATCTTTTGACTACGAGATAAGTGGCTATCAAAGAAGTGACCTTGTTAAACTTGATATGCTACTTAACGGCGATATTTGTGACGCGCTTTCTATAATCGTTCACAAAGATAAAGCGTACGAACGCGGAAGACAAATTGCAGAAAAACTTAAAGACGTTATTCCACGCCAAATGTTTGAAATACCTATTCAGGCGGCGGTTGGCGGAAAGATTATCGCGCGTGAAACGGTTAAGGCGTTTAGAAAAGACGTGCTTGCTAAATGCTACGGCGGTGACGTGACCAGAAAGAAAAAACTTTTAGAAAAACAAAAAGAAGGCAAGAAGAAGATGCGCTCTATCGGCACGGTTGAAATTCCGTCCGAAGCGTTTATATCTATTCTTAAAACGGATAACGATAGGTAAAATTATGGCAGGAATTTACGTTCACGTTCCATTTTGCAAACAAAAATGCACGTATTGTGACTTTGCGTCTTTCCCAAGGGAAATAAGTAAGGCGGAAAGTTATTTTGCGTGTCTTTACCGTGAAATCGAAGGGCGCAGTAAACAATACCCCGATAAAATTATTGATACCATTTATATAGGCGGAGGAACGCCGTCCGTGGTTGACGCAAAGTTTATTGCGGGCGCGATAAGGCAAATTAAGAAGTGCTTTACGGTTAAAAAAGATGCTGAAATAACCATTGAACTTAATCCTGGCACGGTAGACGAGCAAAAAATTAAACAATATAAACAAGTTGGCGTAAATAGATTTTCGGTTGGGCTACAAACGGGGTATGACGACCAACTTAAAAGGCTTAACCGCATACACACGGCAAAAGACTTTTTAACTTGTTGCAATCTTTTAAAAGGTGAGAACGTTAGTGCGGATATTTTGATTGGTATTCACGGCCAAACCTTAGAGCAAGTTCAAAAAAGCATTGACTTAGCGATTGCAGGTGGCGTTAGCCATATATCCGTTTACGCCTTAACCCCAGAAGTCGGCACGCCTATTTATACAGATTATCTTAACGGTGAGTTGCCAAGTGACGACGAAATTGCCGACCTTTACGACGGGGTTAGAGAATACTTAAAGCAAAAAGGTTTTTTCCGTTATGAAGTTTCTAACTTTGCTAAAACGGGGTTTGAATCTAAGCACAATTTAAATTATTGGAGACGCGGTGAATATATCGGCGTTGGCGTTTCTGCAAGTTCGTTTGCAGATGATAGACGGTTTACCAACACGTTTAATATAGACGAATATATGAACGCCGTGATTTTCAACAAGTCACCCGAAATTTCAAGTGACGTAATTGAAAAAGAAGACGCCAAGTTTGAAAAAATTATGCTTGCTCTTCGCACGGCGGAAGGGTTAAACGTTAAAGAATTTAACAAATTGTTTGACGCCGATTTTGACAGCGAATATAAATCCGTTTTGGATAAAAAAATGCGTTTTATGGATAGAAACGGTGACGTTTTAAAAATTAAAGACGACTATCTATACGTGCAAAACGACATAATTCTTGCTTTTATGAAAGGATAACAATTAAAAAAAGCATAAAACGGCGGAAGAAACTGCCGTTTTTTATTTCTTTTTTTAAGTTAAAGTAAAAAGCGTTTCTACAAAAAACCAAAATAAACACTAAAATCTTATCAAAAAATATATTTTTGCCGTGCTATTATTTTTTTGCACGGGGGAGATTATGACCGTCTATATCGAGTTGGTGTTAATAGACAATTTCGTGATAGATTATTTGCTTTTAAAAGCCACTTTCGTGCTTATGGGTGTAAAAACCACACGAAAGAGGCTTTTTCTTTGCGCCTTTTTGGGAAGTGTTATAGCGCTTGCTTTTCCGCTTATAAAAATTAAAACTTTGTCGACCGCAGTTAAAATTTTAACGGGTTTTTTGCTAACCATTTTATCTGCAGATTACCGAGATAAAAGAGAATATTTTATAAGCACGGCAATTTTTTTCTTGTTAACCTTTTTAACGGGAGGGGCTATAATTGGCGTTTATTCTATTTTAGGTTTAGATTATTCGGCGGAATTTTCAATAGCCGTTATGATTTTGCCCGTATACGTTATCATTAAAGTGATTAGTGAAGTTATAAAATTTATTTATAGGCGAAAAAACACGCTTTCGTGGACGTATAAAATAGAACTTGGCTTTGGTGAAAATTCGCTTTTAGGCGTTGGATTTTTGGATACGGGAAACGCGCTTTACGACGGGAATAACCCCGTGATAATTACGACAAAGCGTTTTGCTTTAAAATTTATTGACCAAAATTTTTACAAATTAAAATTTAAGAAAATTATGGTGAGAACGGTTTTAGGTGAAAGTCAAAAAAACGCTGTAATAATTGAGCGGTTAGTGATATATAACGAAGGCAAGCGGAATATATTTAATAACGTGACCGTTTGTATTTCTGACAACGAAATCGGTGGCGGATACGACGTTATTTTACACCCTGCATTTATGGAGGAAAGGTATGATGAAAAACGTGATATTAAAACTGAAAAAGTTTCTTAAAAGATTTTCGTTTAATGAAAACATATTGCGATTTATCGGCGGTGGGGAAGTTTTGCCCCAGCCTTATTCTGCCGAAGAAGAGGCGCAAATGGTTGCTAAACTTAGCGATGGCGATAAAGAGATAAGGGACAAACTAGTTGAACACAATTTAAGGTTAGTCGTCTACATTGCGCGAAGATTTGAAAATACGGGTGTAGACCTTGACGATTTGGTTTCGGTTGGAACGATAGGGTTAATTAAGGCGGTCAATTCTTTTAACGCCGACAAAAACATAAAACTTGCAACTTACGCGTCAAGGTGCATTGAAAACGAAATTCTTATGCACCTGCGCCGAACTGTAAAATTAAAGAGTGAAGTTTCTTTTGACGAACCGCTTAACACCGATTGGGAAGGCAACGAACTTATGCTTTCGGACGTGGTTGGAACGGATGGTGACGTCGTTTACAAAAAGATTGAAAACGGCGTAGAAACAGAACTTTTAGGCGTTGCGCTCACTAAACTTAACGATAGAGAAAGAGAAATAATGTGTTTAAGATACGGGCTTAGTGGTAAAGAAGAAAAAACCCAACGAGAAGTTGCGGATATGCTTGGGATTTCACAAAGTTATATTTCTCGCTTAGAAAAACGCATTATAGTTAGGCTAAAAAAAGAATTTTCTAAAATGGTATAAAAAATAATGTAAAGCGCATACTTGTTAAACCCCCTTTTAATTGAGTACATAGGAGGGATAATGAGTAATAAAGTTATAATTTGCGGTATAAACACTGCAACGCTTCCGAATTTATCGGAAGAGCAAACGAGTGCGCTTTTATTAAAAATTAAGGCAGGGGACGAGCAAGCCCGTGAAGAGTTTATCGTGGGCAATATGCGTTTGGTGCTTGCAGTCATTAGAAGATTTAACGTTAAAAACACTAATCCTGACGACGTTTTTCAAGCAGGGTGCATAGGGCTTATTAAAGCCATTGATAACTTTGATTTAAGTTTCGGCGTCAAATTTTCAACTTACGCCGTGCCAATGATTATCGGGGAAGTTAAACGTCTTTTGCGTGACGGAAACTCTATGCGCATATCAAGAAGTATTAGAGATACTGCATACCAAGTGCTTAAAACGCGTGGCGAACTTGAAAGAGAAGAGCAAGACGTTTCCTTAGAAAAAGTTGCGCAAAAAATGAACGTTGCGCTTTCCGAAGTGGTTTACGCATTAGACGCTATATCAGACACCGTTTCACTTTTCGACCCCGTTTATAACAAATCGGGTGACACTTTGCTTTTAATGGACCAAATAGGCGACGAAAAAAATACTGACGAAACGTGGACTGAAAACGTTGCTCTTCAAACGGCGCTTGGTACGCTTGACAATAGAGAAAAAAAGATAATATATTTAAGGTATTATGAAGGTAAAACGCAGACGGAGATAAGCAAAGAGATAGGGATATCACAAGCGCAAGTTTCGCGTTTAGAAAAAACTGCTTTATCAATGATAAAAAATAGAATAAGAGCGTAAAGAGAGAAACAAAAAAATCACCGAAATAACGGTGATTTTTGTCTTTTTTGCATTTTAGGACAAGTGTGCGTCATATTTTAATAATATGGAATTAACGTATAGCGAACTTAAAAAAAGAGACGTGGTAAATATTGCAGACGGCAGGTGTTTTGGGCGCGTAATAGACTTAAAGATAAAATTTCCACAAGGGGTGCTTACTGGAATTTTCGTGCCCGGTTCAAAAAGGCGGGGTTTTTTCGCAAAGTTTGATAAAACTAAAATTTTTATTGAAGAAAACAAAATTATAAAAATCGGTGGAGACGTTATTTTGGTAGAGGTTAGATGCGCCGACCCTTACGGCAAGCCACCGCCTGAAAAACCGCACAAACCCCCAAAGCCTTTGCCCCCGCATAATCCTTGTGAAAGTCCGTGTTCTAACGGCAACGGGTTATCGCGTGAACAATTTGGAGAGATGTTTTCAGATAGGCTCTCTGACGAAGACTATTGATTTTTTGCAAAAAATATCGCAAAAGAAAAAATCCAATTTTTAACAAATTATTTTTTAAAACCCCCTTGAAATGTGGAAGATTATGGTTTATAATATTATCGACCGTTTAAGAACGGAATTTTACCGTTAGAAAATTTAGGGGGATTATAATTATGGGTAAAATAATTGCAGAAAATATAAGGAACGTTGCTATTATAGGGCATAGCGGTGCGGGTAAAACTTCTCTTGCCGAAGCCATTTTGTTTAACGGCAAAAGTATAGATAGGCTTGGCAAAACGACAGAAAAAAACACCGTTATGGATTTTGACGAGCAGGAAACTTCAAGGGGGATTTCAATCTCTCTTGCGTGCGCGTTTACCGAGTGGGCGGATACTAAAATCAATATAATAGACGTTCCGGGATTTTATGATTTTGAGGGCGAATTTGAAAGCGCAATGCGTGCGGTTGGTTCTGCCGTGCTAGTTGCAGACGCTAACGGACAAGTTGCCGTCGGGGCTGAAAAAGCCATTGATTATTGCTTGCGCCGTCATATTCCGCTTATGATATTCGTTAACGGCATTGATAAAGATAACGCTAATTACGTTGCAACCGTTGAAGCCTTCCGCACGAAATACGGCAAAAAGATTTCACCAACGCACTTGCCTATTATGCGTGACGGAAAGATGAAAGGCTACGTTTCGGTTATTTCGGGTAAAGCATTTGAATTCACGCAAGGTGGCAGAAACGCAATCGCAACGCCTGACTCAATGGTTGGGGACGTTCAATCGTTAAAAGACGCGCTTATTGAAG
The DNA here is from genome assembly GCA_015055725.1 of Clostridiales bacterium. GTDB lineage: Bacteria > Bacillota > Clostridia > Christensenellales > Borkfalkiaceae > UBA1259. Next base: position 36,280 of record SVHO01000001.1, read on the forward strand.
CGGCTGCTGAAACGAGCGAAGAATTGCTTGATAAATATCTTGCCGAAGGAACGCTTACTAACGACGAAATAGTTGCAGGTATTAAAAACGGTTTAAGCGCAGGTGAAACCGTGCCTATTATGGGCGGTTCGGCAACGCAAAACATGGGCGTTATTAACTTGATGTATGAAATAGTTGACCTTTTGCCGTCACCTATAGAAAGAAGACCCGTTCTTGCAACCGACGCTAATGGCGAAGTTCTATCCATCGTGTGTGACGTAGATAAACCCGTTTCGGCACAAGTTTTCAAAACTGTTGCAGACCCGTTCGTTGGTAAACTCAATATGGTTAGGGTGTTCACGGGCACGTTAAAGACTGGTATGACCGTTTATAACGCAACCACGGGTGAAAAAGAGCGCATCAACACGCTTTACGTTATGAAAGGCAAAAAACAAGAAGCGGTTAGCGAACTCGTTGCGGGCGATATAGGCGCGGTTAACAAACTAAACAACACCAACACGGGCGACACGCTTTCAGACGAAAGTTATAAGATTAAGTTCTATCCTATTCCTTTCCCAGAACCCGTTTTAACCATGAAAATATCAGCTAAAAAATCGGGTGAAGAAGATAAGGTTTTCCAAGGTATAAACCGTTTAGCAGAAGAAGATTTAACCTTTAAGGTTGAAAAAGATAAAGAAACGGGTGAAATGGTTATCCGTGGTTTAGGCGAAACTCAACTTGACGTTTTGTGCAAAAAATTAAAAGCAAAATTTGGTTGTGAAGCATTATTAGAAGAACCAAAAGTTGCGTTTAAAGAAACTATAACGGGCGTTGCAGAAGCCGAAGGGAAACACAAAAAGCAAACGGGTGGCGCAGGACAGTTCGGCGTGGTTAACATTAAGTTTGAAGCAGGCGCAAGCGACGGCGTGTTTGAATTCGTTGACCAAACGGTTGGCGGTGCCGTGCCCAAGCAATTTATTCCTGCGGTAGAAAAAGGGCTTAGAGAAGCAATCCAAAAAGGCGTGCTTGCAGGTTATCCTATGGTTAATCTTAAATGCACGTTGTTCGACGGCAAATATCACCCCGTTGACAGTAAAGAAGTTGCTTTCGTTTCTGCTGCAAAACTTGCTTACGACGAAGGAGTTAAAAAAGCAAGACCTGTTATTTTAGAGCCTATTTATTCTTATAAAATAATCGTTCCAGATAATTATACAGGCGATATTTTAGGGGATATGAATAAACGCCGTGGCAGAATTATCGGTATGGAAACGGTTGACGGGTTGCAAGAAATAACTGCACAAGCTCCGCTTGTTGAAATGCTTAAATATGCAACCGATTTGCGCAGTATGACGCAAGGTCGCGGTAAGTTCCGTTTCGAATTTGCAAGTTATGAAGAAGTGCCGTTTTCTGCACAAGAAAAAATAATAGCAGATTCAAAAAAATAAGCGCGTTGATTTAAGCGCATTGGAGATGGTTTAAATGGTATTAACTATATGCCCGAACCCGAGCATTGACTGCACGATTGAACTTGACAGTTTAAACGTAGGTATGCTTAATAAAATTGACAGCAAGGTGGAAACTTATTCGGGCAAAGCGTTAAACGTTGCTATAGGTATAGCAAGGCTTGGCGAACAAAGTTTTGCAACGGGGTTTATGTTTGAAAACCACGCTAAAATGTTTGAACACGTTTTAGATAGAGAAGGCGTTAAACATAATTTCGTGTGCAACAAGGGTAATGCAAGGGTAAACTATAAAATTATTGATAAACGCTCAATGCTTACCGAAATAAACGATAGGGGCGAAACGGTTATAGAAGAAAAGCAAGACGAATTAGTTGAACTCGTTAAAAACCTTTCACCCAATTATCAAATTGCAGTTATGAGCGGGAGTTTGCCAAAAGGCGTAAACCCTGATTATTATGCAAAAGTGCTTTCCGTTATCCCAAAAGACGTTAAAGTTATAGTCGACACCGAGAAAATGAATATGTTATCGGCAATCGGCAGTCGTGAAATTTTTATGGCAAAGCCAAATCTTCGTGAACTTGAAAACTTTACGGGGCAAACGATAGTCGACCTTAAAGATATGGTAAAGGCGTCTTATAAATACATAGATATGGGCGTTAAAAACGTTTTGGTATCTTTGGGGGCAGACGGTGCGATTTTAACAGACGGGACAGAAAGTTATTTTTGCAAAAGCGCGTCAGTTGCAGTTAATTCTACCGTTGGTGCAGGCGATTCAATGGTTGCGGCAACTTGCGTTGGGTTATTGCAAGGCGTTCCTATGCACGAACTTTTAAGAATGTCCGTTGCGGCGGGAACAGCGTCCGTCACGACGAGTGGAACAAATCTATTTTATCGCGACAAATATAAAGAAATTTACACGAAAATTTATTCTCAAAAAATGTAGAATAAAAACTAAAATTAAAAGAAAAAGCATAAACAGTTTGCGGAAAACGCAAACTGTTTTTGTTATGAAAAAAAATCAAATTATAAGTCCATTTAAAATTTTATCTGAAAAAAGGCTTTCTACCGTTGCGGGGGCGTGGGTTTTTTACTTTTTGCTTTCAGTTATTCCACTCGTGTTTTTGGTGGTGACGGCTTTCGGCGTGTTCGGAGTAAAGATTACAACAGACTTAGTTTCAAGATTGCCCGAAGAATTTAGAACTGCGGGCGAAGCAATTGTTTTAACGGCGACCACGGCGTCAAACGGCGCAACCGTTTTGTTTATAGTGACGGCGGTTTATTCTTGCATAAGACTTTTAAGCCAGATGTCTAAAGATGGAGATTGCATTTACGGGGTAAAGTCAAAAACCAAACGCGGAATAATGCGAAAGTTTTGGGCAATTATCGCTCTTGCAACTCTTTTTGCGGTATTTGCCGGAGCGTCCGTTTTAGTTGCGTTTGGTAATAAACTTTTTAATTTTACTTTTGCCGTTCACGGCGTTAAAAAACTTTTAACCACCTTGGGCGTATTCTTTTTGGCAATACTTTTATGCTTTATCATAATTTTATTGCTTAACCGTTTTATAAGTCCCGTAAAATTAAAGATTAAGCAAGTTGCGTTTGGAAGTTTTATATCTTTAGTTATCATTGTTTTAGGGACTATGGGATTTGCTTTGTATATAAGGTTTTTTAATTCGTATAACGCGTTCTACGGAAGTTTAGCAGGGATTATTGTGTTTTTGCTTTGGGCGTATATATTGATGGTTAGTCTTGTCACGGGGGTTATTATAAACCAACACCTATATGCGAAAGATGCCAAAAAACTTGACAAAAAGGTGCGTGAGAGTATAATAAAAAGAAAAGTTAACACCGCAAGGGGATAATTATGCTTAAAATAAACAATTTAACTAAATATTACGGCAAAACTTTTAAGGCGGTTGACGACCTTTCTCTGCACGTTAAGGCGGGTGAAATTTACGGATTTATCGGGCATAACGGCGCGGGAAAATCAACCACCATTAAGTCAATAGTTGGCGCAATTGATTTTGAGCAAGGGGATATTTTAATAAATTCTTTATCTGTAAAAGATAACCCCGTGGAATGCAAAAAAGTTATGGCTTACATACCAGATAATCCCGACGTTTACGATTATTTAACGGGTATTCAATACATAAATTTCGTGTGCGATATTTTTAGGGTTGGCGAAGAGAGAAACCAAAGAATTAAAGAATACGCAACCCTTTTTCAAATAGAAAAAAATTTAGGTGATTTAATATCTTCATACTCACACGGTATGAAACAAAAACTCGTTATAATTTCCGCCCTCGTTCACAATCCCAAATTACTTGTTTTAGACGAACCGTTCGTGGGGCTTGACCCAATTGCGTCGCATAGGCTAAAAGAACTTATGCGCAAATTGTGTGATGATGGTGGGGCAATTTTCTTTTCAACCCACGTTTTAGAAGTTGCCGAAAAACTTTGTGATAGGGTTGGAATTATCAAGGGTGGCAAACTCGTTAAAGAAGGAACAATGGAGCAAATTGCAGGCGACAAGTCGTTAGAAAGTCTTTTCTTGGAGATTGCCGATGAGTAATTTTTTTAGCCTTGTAAAAGTTCAATTTTTATCGTATTTTGGAATAAACAAAGTGTTGCATTCGGGCAAAAAGTCAAAAACTATCCGAACGTTTGGCGCTTTACTTTTCGCGTTGATTTTTACATCTGCCTTCGGTTTTATTGGCTACGTTTATTCTGAAATGTTTGCAACGTCTTTAAGTTTAACGGGCGAAATTTATAAACTCATTCCGCTTATGGTGGGAATGAGTTCGCTTGTGGCGTTTGCATTTTCTTTTTACGCGTCAAGTAGTGCTATTTACGGGTTTAAAGACTATGAAATGATTTCGGCAATGCCCGTTAAAACGCACACCGTGGTGCTTTCAAAAGTTTTCTTTTCATACGTCGCAGACTTGCTTTTTACTCTTTTAATAATTATTCCGTCATTATTCGTCTATAAAAATTATGGCGGTGTAATAGACGGCTATTTTATCATAAGCACGCTTATAATTTCTATTGTTTCGCCTTTTTTTCCATTTGCGCTTTCAACCGTAATCGGTGCGCTCGTCACCTTTATTTCTTCAAGGTTTAAAAGAAAAAATCTTGCTCAAATAATTTTACTAGTCTTAATAATGGTTGGTTTTTTTGCGCTTAGCATGCTTGAAGACGCAGGGCTAATGAATAAGGCCATAGAAAAAATCTATTTTATTTTTCCGCTTTGCTTAAAAGCCTTTTCGTCTATTACTGATTTAGTGTGGTTTAGTTTAGCGTGTATATCTTCTGCAACCGTAGTAACTGTTTTAACTTGCTTAACGTATCGCAAAATGAACACTTTGCTTTCAGCAAGGAAAAAGAGCGCAAACTTTAAGTTAAAACAATTAAAAATAAACTCTCCAACACGCGTTTTACTCGTTAGAGAATTAAAGCGTTTAACAAGTGCCCCCACTTACTTATTAAACACCGTTATGGGCGCATTTTTTACCATTGTTGCAGGGGTTAGTTTTATTTTTGTGCCATCTCTTTCGCTCTTGTCAGACCTTTTTATAAGGCTTGTTCCCGCAATTTTTGGTTTTATGTTTATGTTGGCGCCAACAACTTCGTGCTCACTTTCTATTGAGGGCGAAACTTTTTGGATAATTAAAACAATGCCTGTTTCAATAAAAAAACTCATAAACGTTAAACTTTCTGTAAACTTAATTTTAGGGGTAATTCCTGCGTTTATATCTTCAATTCTTTTTGCGGTGGCGTTTAACGGCGTTTCCATTTGGTGTTCTATTTTGGTTGTTTTGTGCGCACTTTCAATTTCACTTCTCGGTGGAAATTTAGGAATGATTTTTAATATTCTGCTACCTATGATGAAATGGGATAATATAAATAAACCAGTAAAACAAGGTGGCGCATTACTTTTAACTATGCTTTGCGCATTTGTTTTTGCAGGGCTTTTCGGTGTGGGGGCAATATATCTAAAAATAGCAACTTTTTGGATATTGTTTATAGCTTTTTCTTTCACGATTGTTTTAAATGTTGTAGTTTACCTTTTACTTATGACAAAAGGCGAAAAATTAATCAATCAAAAAACTTAAAAAAAATAGTTGTATTTTATTAAAATACTTGACACTTAAAAAACGCGGGTGTATAATAAAAACAATTTTGGAGCAAAAATTTATGAAATTCGTTAATTACTTTTATTTTTACTTTAATAACAGGTTTTCAATATCTCGTTAGTAATTACTATACGGATTGTTTTTGCTTGATAAAAACGAAACCAAGGCTTTGTAGTGATTACAAAGCCTTTCTTTTTTAAGGCTTATAAACTTCGTTAGGCGTCGTTAACTGACTGTACCGTGGACTTCGATGACCAGACGGTCTATCTCACCCCACGGTTTGTCGAGCCTAGCCTAACTCGTTTCTAAACCTTAAAACAAAGGGTAAAGTTTAATTTCACCCTTTTGCTTGGTCGAGCCTTGGATTGCTCGTTTCTAAACCTTAAAAAAATAAAACAAAATTTTTATATAAACGCTTTATCGGAGATGCGAAATGATTATCGTAGTAAAGAATAATTATGAAGACAGTCAATTTAACAATTTAGTAGATTGGATTAAAGAACTTGGGCTTGATATTCACGTTAGCCGTGGTTCTCATTCTACCGTTTTGGGTTTGGTGGGGGATACTAGCAAAGTTGATATCGACCTTATTTCTTCGCTTGATATGGTTGAACAAGTTCAGCGCGTTCAAGAGCCTTATAAAAACGCCAACAGGAAATTCCACCCCGAAGACACCGTTATAGAAGTTGGTGGTCATAAAATCGGCGGTGATAATTTTAACGTTATTGCAGGGCCGTGCTCGGTTGAATCAGAAGAGCAAATAATTGCCGTTGCAAAAGCAGTTAAGGCGTCGGGCGCAACTTTACTTAGAGGGGGAGCGTTCAAACCGAGAACTTCGCCTTATGCTTTCCAAGGGCTTAAAGACACGGGTATAGGATTATTATTAAAGGCAAAAGAAGAAACGGGCTTGCCAATCGTCACCGAACTTTTAAGCGTTAACCATCTTGATTTGTTTAAGGACGTTGATATAATTCAAATTGGCGCACGCAATATGCAAAATTTTGAACTATTAAAAGAAGTTGGCAAAACGGGTAAACCTATTTTATTAAAGCGTGGACTTGCAAACACCTTACAAGAACTTCTTATGAGTGCCGAATACATTATGGCAGAAGGCGATTGCCAAGTTATACTTTGTGAAAGGGGAATAAGAACGTTTGAAACGATGACGAGAAACACGCTTGACTTGTCCGCCGTTCCCGTTCTAAAAGAGAAAACGCACTTGCCCGTTATAATTGACCCAAGTCACGCAACGGGTATTGCAAGGCTTGTTGAACCTATGTCGCTTGCATCTATCGGCGCTGGTGCTGACGGGCTTATCATTGAAGTTCATAACGACCCCAAACGCGCGCTTTGTGACGGCGCTCAGTCGCTTAACCCCGAACAATTTGATAACCTTATGGGTAAAATTAACAATATGCTACCTATCGTGGGCAAGCATTACGACGGAAAAAACAATTAAAGAAGAGAATTAAAAATGAAAATCGGTATAATCGGTTTAGGTTTGATAGGTGGTTCACTCGGTAGAACTATCGTAAAGAGAACAGACGACCAAGTTTACGCGATTGATATAAATAAAAAGGCTATGCTTGACGGCAAATTGCTTTGTGCGTATCATCACGAGTTAAATAAAGATAACGTTTGTGAAATGGACGTTTTGGTTTTTTCTTTATATCCCAACGCTTTAGAAGGTGCGTTGGAAGAATATTGCCCATTGCTTAAAGACGGGTGTTTGGTTATGGACTGTTGCGGAAATAAACGCAGGGTCGTTAAACAAATGAAAGAATTATCCAAAAAATATCCAAGGCTCGATTTTATAAGCGCGCATCCGATGGCAGGGCGTGAATTTTCGGGCGTAAATCATTCAACGGCAACACTTTTCGACAGGGCGTCTATGATTTTAGTACCCGTTAAAGCAGATTTAAAAAAGATTGCGTTCTTAAAGGCTTATTCACTCTCTATTGGGTTTGGGCAAGTGGTTATAACTACGGCTGAAAAACATGATGAAATTATTGCTTTTACTTCTCAACTTGCGCACTTGGTTTCAAGTTCTTATATTAAAAGTCAAACGGCGTTGCAGTTTATGGGGTTTTCGGCAGGCAGTTTCAGAGATATGACTAGAGTTGCAAGGCTATCCCCTGAGATGTGGGCACAACTTACCGTTGATAACGCCGATTTTCTAGTTAATGAAATTGATAGCATTATAAATAGTTTAGTTGAATACAAAAACGCGTTAAAGAACGCGGATATAAATCAGATGAAAAGTCTTCTTGCCGATGGCAACGAACGCAAACTTTTATCTGAAAAGATGAGAAGGGGAAAACTTGGCGATGACAAATAACGTTAAAACTATTAAGGTTAAAGCGTCGGGCGAATATGAAGTTATTATAGGAAGTGGAATTATTATTAAGGCAGGGCAACTCATAAAAGAAGTTTTGCCCGCTTGCAAAATTGCGCTTATCACCGACGACACGGTTGACGCGCTTTATTCAGCCACCGTTGAAAAATCTTTGTCCGAAAACGGTTTTTCGGTTGTAAAATACGTGTTCCCGCACGGTGAACAAAGCAAAAACGTTAACACTTACGCTTCAATTTTAAACTTTCTTGCAAAAAACCAACTCACCAGAACGGACGCAATAGTTGCGCTTGGTGGCGGTGTGGTTGGAGATATGGCGGGGTTTGCATCGGCAACCTATCTTCGCGGAATAAAATACGTGCAAATACCCACCACGTTATTAGCGCAAATAGATTCTTCGGTTGGTGGCAAAACGGCGATAGACCTTGAAGAAGGCAAAAATTTAGTCGGTGCGTTTTGCCAACCCGCTCTAGTAATTTGCGATACTGATGCGCTTAAAACACTCTACAAAGATATTTTTTACGACGGAATGGGGGAAAGCGCAAAATACGCCCTTTTAGACCAAAATATTTTTGATTTGTTATCGGGAGAATATTGCTTAAACGACTTAGTTTACCTTTGCGTTGATTATAAGCGCAAGGTTGTTGAAAAAGACGAATTTGAAAGTGGCGAAAGAAGGCTTTTAAATCTTGGGCATACCCCTGCTCACGGCATTGAAAGGCTTTCAAATTACACTATTCCGCACGGAAAAGCAGTTGCGATGGGTCTTGATATAATAGTTAAAAGTTCTTTAAAACACGGTTTTATTAAAAAAGAAGAGTACGATAAAATTTATCTAGTGATTAGAAAGTGCGTGCCGGAAAATATTTGCCCTTATACTATCGAACAAATTTGCGAAGCGTCTAAAACGGATAAAAAGCGTAGTGGAAACAGCATAACGCTTATCACCGTGCACGGCGTGGGAAAATGTTTGCCAACTAAGATAAGCGTTTCTGATATGGCGGAGTATTTAAGATGAAAATAAAATTAGATAACGCGTATTTATCGGGGGAAATAAAGGCAATACCTTCTAAATCTTACGCGCATAGAATTGCCATTTGCAATTTTTTAGCAGGAAAAAATCCTACGGCAGAATGCGGAGATTTTTCTTCTAACGATATTGCCGTCACAGAAAAATGCTTAAAAGATTTAATGGACGGAAAAAAAGACCTTGATTGTGGTGAATCGGGGTCAACGCTTAGGTTTATGATTCCGCTTTGCGCCTCGCTCGGTGGCAATTATTCACTTTTTGGGCACGGCAAACTTATGCAAAGGCCAAACGACCAATTATTTTCGGTTATAAGTGAAAATGGCGTTAACGTTGAACAAACTGATAAAATTTATTTAAGTGGAAAACTTTCAGCAGGGAAATACGCTATTCGCGGAGACGTTAGTTCGCAATACGTTTCAGGGCTTTTAATGGCGTTGCCAACACTTAATGGAGATAGCGAAATAGTTTTAACCACGCCCTTGGTTTCTGCGCCATACGTAGAAATCACGCTTGAAGTGTTAAGGTCTTTCGGCGTGATAATTGAAAAGACTAAAGACGGATATTTTATTGAAGGTAATCAAAAATATAGTGGACGAGTTATGCCTGAAGGCGACTGGTCAAACCAAGCCTTTTTCTTGTGCGCAGGCGCAATAAACGGCAACGTGACGGTGACGGGATTAAATGAAAATAGCGTCCAAGGGGATAAATATATTTTAGATATTTTGTCGCTCGCAGGGGCAAACGTTGAAGTGACGAAAGGCGCGGTAAAGGTTAAAAAGAGTTCGCTTAAACCGTTTACGTTCGACGCTCAAGACTGCCCAGACTTAGTGCCTATATCGGCGGTGCTTGCGTGTTATGCGGACGGGAAATCGGTTATTAAAAATATTCAAAGATTAAAGATAAAAGAAAGTGATAGAGTTGAAAGCACAATCGCTATGCTTTCCGCATTTGGCGTTAAAGCAACTTGTGACGGGGAAAATTTAACCGTTTACGGTGGAAATATTAAAGGGGGCGAAGTTGATTCGTTTAACGACCATCGAATAGTGATGTCTACGGCGGTGCTTGCACTAGGGGCAAACGGCAGTTCATTTATAAACGGGGCGCAAGCAGTCAACAAATCTTACCCAACTTTTTTTATAGATTATAACGGAATAGGGGGCAAGGCAAGTGAAGTTTAACGATAAGCAACAATCTATATTTAATGGAAAAAAGTTGTGCGTTGAAATATTCGGTGCGTCACACGCACCCGAAATAGGCGTTTTATTTACGGGGCTTGACGGCTTTAAACCTGATATGGACGAACTTCAACGCTTTATGGATAGACGTAGGGCAAAAAAGACGGCTTATTCAACCAAGCGCTTAGAAGGGGATAAGGTTATAATTGAAAAAGGCGTTAAAGACGGGATTATCGACGGACAGTTTAAGGCGGTTATAAAAAACACGGCACAGCGCAGTTCTGATTACGATAACACGGTTAAAACTCCGCGTCCAGCCCACGCAGATTTCGTTGCGTGGAGTAAATATGGCGACGGGTTTGATTATCGCGGGGGTGGAAAATTTTCAGGCAGGCTAACCGCACCTATGTGCATAGTCGGCGGTATTTGCAAACAAGCCCTTAAAGAAAAGGGTATAACCGTTGACGCTTATATAACGCAAATAGGAAAGGTTAAGGGCGCAAGTTATAAAGACGGTGTTGAAAGAGAAATTTTTAACCAAGAATTTCCGCTTTTAGATGATAGCGTTAAAGACGAGATGATGGCTGAAATTGAAAGTGCAAGGCTTAATCAAGATTCGGTTGGTGGAATAATCGAGTGCGTGATTAGGGGCGTTCCCGTGGGTGCAGGCGAATATATGTTTGACAGTTTAGAGAGCGTTATATCTCACCTTGCGTTTGCAGTTCCCGCAGTTAAGGGCATTGAGTTTGGCTTTGGGTTTGATTTAGCAAGTATGCGCGGAAGCGTTGCTAACGACGCCTTTTATTACGACGGTGATAAGGTTAAAACGAAAACCAACCATAACGGTGGAATAAACGGCGGAATGGCAAACGGCATGCCAATAACTTTTAGAGTAGTTATTAAACCCACGCCGAGTATAGGGATTGAGCAAGACACGGTTGATATGGTTGCGAAAAAGAACGTTAAACTTAAAATTGAAGGTAGGCACGACGCGTGCATCACGCCAAGGGCCGTTCCCGTTATAGAAGCAATCGCTTCAATGGCGATTTACGATAGTTTATAAGGAGAGCAGAAAAATGGATTTAAGCCAAATAAGAGAACAAATAGACGTTATTGATGATAAAATTGCAAGTTTATACGGCGAGCGTATGAAACTTGTGAATATGGTTAGCGAGGCAAAAAAACAAACGGGCAAAGCGGTAAACGACCCCGAAAGAGAAAAGAAAATTCTTCTGCGCGTCACTGAAAAAGTTGACGAAAGCGAACAGGTTTACTTAAAGCGCGTGTTTGAAACTATTTTTGAAACGAGCAAAGCGTATCAAACGATGCACGCCGAATATCACTCTTTAATAGGTGAAAAAATTAAACTTGCGCTTGAAAAGGGAGAACTAAAATTCCCCGTTAAAGCAAAGGTTGCTTGTCAAGGCGTTGCAGGTGCTTATTCAGGAATTGCAACCGATAAACTTTTTGAACTTGCCGATATCACTTATTTTAAGAATTTTGACGGCGTGTTCCAAGCAGTTGAAAAAGGCTTTTGTAAATACGGCGTGTTGCCCATAGAAAACAGTTCTGCGGGCTCGGTTAATCAAGTTTACGACCTTATGAAAGAGCATAAATTCTATATCGTTAGAAGTGTTCGCTTGTCTATATCTCATAACCTTATTGCAAATAAAGACGTAAAGAAAGAAGATATAAAAGAAATTTATTCACACGAACAAGCGCTTTCACAATGCAAAAAATACTTAGAGCAATTTAAGAACGCGCAAATTATCGCATGCCCAAACACCGCAGTTGCATCAAAGATGGTTGCGGAAAGCGGTAGAAAAGACGTGGCTGCAATCTCTTCAAGAGAGTGTGCCGACCTTTACGGCTTAAAACTCTTGGAAACTAACGTTCAAGATAGCGATAACAATTACACGCGCTTTATCCTTATTACAAAAGAAATGGAATTTTATTCTGACGCTAATAAAATTAGCATTATGACTACTCTTCCGCAAAACGCACCAGGCAGTTTGAATAAATTGCTTGCAAAATTTTCTAATTTAGGGATAAATTTAACCAAACTTGAATCTCGCCCTATAGTTGGCTCAAGTTTTGAGTTTATGTTTTATTTTGACTTTAACTGCGACATAAAAGAAAAGGGTGTTCAAAACCTTCTTTGTGAACTCGATAATTCAACCGAACAATTCACCTTCCTTGGCGCATACGGAGAAATCGTTTAATTTATGGCACAAAAATTCGGGCTTATAGGCAAAACCTTAAAGCACAGTTATTCTAAAAAAATACACGCTCTTTTAGGCGATTATCCTTACGAAATGCACGAAATTGCGCCTGAACAAGTGGGTGACTTCGTGCTAAATTGCAGGCTTAACGCTTTTAACGTGACTATTCCTTATAAAAAGGACGTTATCCCGTATCTTGATGAAATTGACGAGCGCGCACTTTTAATCGGTGCGGTTAACACCGTTGTTAAGCGCGACGGGAAGATTAAGGGATATAACACCGATTTTGACGGTATGGTCTATATGCTTTCGCGCGCAGGGATAACGCTTAAAGATAAAAACGTTTTGATTTTGGGAAGCGGTGGAACGAGCAACACGGCGCAGGCTGTCAGCAAAAGTTTAGGCGCTAAAAACGTTAGCGTTTTATCGCGCACGGGTCAAATCAATTATGAAAACTATAAGGAAAAAGTTCCCGAAACGCAAGTGGTTATAAACACCACCCCCGTGGGTATGTTTCCAGAAAACTATACGTGTAAAATTGATTTAGATGCTTTTCCGATGCTTTCGGGCGTTGCCGATGCAGTTTATAACCCTGCGCTAACTTTACTTTTATACCAAGCAAAAAAACGCAATCTTCCATACACCAACGGGTTGCCTATGTTAGTTGCGCAAGCAAAATACGCGCTTGAACTCTTTATAGACAAAAAAGTTTCAGATAGCGTTATAGAACCTATTATTAGTGAACTTGAACGGGAAAAGACGAATATAGTTTTAGTCGGCATGCCAGGGAGTGGGAAAACATCAGTTGGGCAAAAACTTGCAAGTGAACTCTCTATGCAGTTTATCGATACTGACGAACTTATCGTCAAGCGCGAAAATAGAGATATTCCGCAAATATTTAAAGACAGTGGCGAAGAATATTTTAGAAAGGTTGAAAGCGAAGTTTTGCGTGAAGTGGGCACGCTTTCTGGCAAAATAATTTCAACGGGCGGTGGCGTTATCAAAAATGCAGAAAATTATTTTCCGCTTAAACAAAATTCCGTTATGTTTTGGATAAATAGAGACGTTGAAAAGCTGGTGACTGATGGCAGACCACTTTCAAAAGATTTAGAAACTGTTAAAAAATTATATTTAGAAAGAAAAGATGCTTACACCGCTTTTGCGGACGTGAAAGTGGATAACAACGGGGATATAAACGACACGGTTAAAGGAGTTATAAGTGCTTATGAAAATTTTAGTCATTAACGGACCTAACTTAAATATGTTGGGCATACGCGAAAAAGAATTATACGGCGAAAACACTTACGCTCATCTTATAAAAATGATTAAAAAACACGCAAAAGAAAAGGGCGTTAAAGTTTGTTGCTATCAATCTAATTACGAAGGGGATATAGTGACCAAAATTCAAAAAGCGTATAAAAAATTTAACGGCATCGTTATTAACCCCGGTGCATATACTCACACGAGCGTTGCCATTTTAGACGCGTTAAAATCAGTCAATATCCCAACCGTTGAAGTTCACGTCACCAACGTTAACGAGCGCGAAGATTTTAGAAAAATTTCGTTCGTTAAAAAATTTGCCTTTAAAACTATTGCAGGCAAAGGCTTTGACGGATATTTAGAAGCCCTTGACGACGTAATAAACTTAAAATAAAGAAAATTCCTGCCGAAAAGCAGGAATTTTAATTTTTATAAAATTCTTAAATAACAGCCTAAAAAATAGTTGACTTTATCACTTTACCGTGCTAAAATGTTAAAGCATTAAAGAATACGGAGAAATAAAATGGAAAAATTTCACGTGTCCGCATACGACCAATTGTTTGATGCGGTGTTAAAATTAAACAGCATAGAAGACTGTCGCAAATTTTTTGAAGACGTTTGCACCATTAAAGAGTTGCAAGACCTTTCGCAACGCTTAGAAGTTGCAAAGCTTTTAAAACAGGGCAAAAATTATCAAGAAGTTTCTAAAGCCACGGGCGCAAGCACGGCAACTATTAGCCGTGTGAACAAATGCCTTAATTATGGAAGTGGCGGATACAACTTAGTTGTGGGCGAAAAGTAAAGGAGAACGTTATGCAAGATTTTGAACGCGTTTTTAGTGGAATAGAGCGCACCGTTTACGCCTTGCGCGCGCTTTACGGAAATTACGGATTTAAAAAATACCGTATGAGCAAATTTGAAGAATACGATTTATACGTTAGAAATAAAGACTTTTTGGTTTCTGATAACGTTATAACCTTTACCGATACGGACGGCAAACTTTTAGCACTTAAACCAGACGTCACTTTGTCTATTATAAAAAATTCTGACGGCGCTGACGGTGACGTGCAAAAAGTTTATTATAACGAAAACGTTTATAGGGTTTCTAAAGGCACTAATTCTTTTAAAGAATTTATGCAAGTGGGGTTAGAGTGTTTTGGTGATATTGACGACTTTGAGATTGCAGAAGTGGTTATGCTCGCTAATAAAAGCCTTGCAACCATTTCAAGTGATTACGTTTTAGATATTTCACACTTAGGGCTCGTTAAAGGCGTTTTAGATGCGTGTGGTTTATCTGACCAAGCGAAGAAAAAAGTTTTGGCGTTTTTAGGCGAAAAGAACGCGCAGGGAATTTTAAGCGTTTGCGCAAGCGAAAACTTATCTCAAAACTTTATAGATATTCTTAAAAGTTTAGTTAACGTTTACGGTTCGCCCGAAAAGGTGTTGCCATTACTTAAAACGTTTAATTTAACCGCCCAAACCGACCAAGCGATAAAACAACTTGAAAAAATAATTAACTCTCTTAAAACGCTAAACCTTGCAAACAACGTTAGAATTGATTTTTCAGTTGTAAACGATATGAATTATTATAACGGTATAGTTTTCAAAGGGTTTGTTAGTGGAATACCCGTGGGCGTTTTATCTGGCGGGCAATATGATAACCTTATGGAAAAAATGGGCAAAAAATCGCGCGCAATCGGGTTTGCCGTTTATCTTGACGAACTTGAAAGGCTTTACGGTGCAAACGGGTTTGACGTTGACGTTGCTATTTGCTACGCTGATAACGACGTTGACCAAGTTAATCTTGCCGTTGAAACGTGCATAGCGCAAGGCAAAAGCGTTATCGCACTTAAAAAAATTCCCCAAACTTTGAAGTTTAAGGAAATGATAGATTTAACAAAGGGGGATAAATAAATGAAAACTATGCTTAACGTTGCTTTGCCTAAGGGCAGGCTTGGAGAAAAAGTTTACGCTATGTTTGAAAAGGCAGGCTTTCCATGCCCGTCTATTAAAGAAAACAATCGAAAACTTATTTTTGAAAACGAACAAGTTGGGGTTAGATATTTTTGGGTTAAACCGTCAGACGTTGCTATTTACGTTGAACGCGGTTCTGCAGACATTGGCGTCGCTGGTAAAGATATCCTTTTAGAATATCGCCCTGACGTTTATGAATTAACCGACTTAAAAATGGGCAAGTGCAGTATGGCGGTTGCATCTAAAGCGGATTTTAACGACGATAGAAGTAAAACGCTTGTCGTTGCAACTAAGTTTACTAATATCGCAAAAGCATATTATGCAAGTCAAGGCAGAGATATAGATATTATTCATCTCAACGGCTCAATAGAAATCGCGCCTATTTTGGGGCTTTCAGACGTTATCGTGGATATTGTTGAAACGGGCACGACGCTTAAAGAAAACAACTTAGTAGTGGTGGATAAATTTTTGCCCATATCGGCAAGGCTTATCGCGAACAAGGCAAACTTTAAGTTTAAAAACGAATTGATTGAAAAAATTATGCGCTCACTTGAAAAGCAAACGGAGGAAGTATGATTAAAATTTTGAGTGCTAACACGGATAAAAACGCTATTTTTAAGCGCACCGAACCCAAAATCGACGTGACTGCAATAGTTAAAGAGATTTTAGAAAACGTCAAAGAAAAAGGAGATATCGCTCTTTACGAATATACCCAAAAGTTTGACGGCGCTAAACTTGAAAGTTTGTTAGTTAGCCAAGAAGAAATTGACGAGGCAATAAAGTCGGTTGACCCCGAATTTATAAGAGTATTGAAAAAGGCAAGTGAGAACATAAAACTTTTCCACTCTGCGCAAAAAAGAGAAGGGTTTGAAGTTAAAAATCTTGACGGCGCAATCGTGGGTCAAAAAATAATCCCGATTGAAAAAGCCGGTCTTTACGTTCCAGGGGGCACGGCGTCTTACCCGTCAACCGTGCTTATGGACGCAATACCTGCAAAAATAGCGGGGTGCGAACAAGTGGTGATGGTGACGCCACCCGATAAAAACGGAAAAATCAATCCCGTAATTTTAGCCTCGGCATCAGTTGCAGGCGTTGATAAAATTTATAAAGTGGGTGGGGCGCAAGCAATTGGCGCGCTCGCCTTTGGAACGCAAACTATTCCAAAAGTTGATAAAATAGTCGGGCCGGGCAACGCTTTCGTTGCAGAAGCAAAAAAGCAAGTGTTTGGGCAAGTTTCAATCGATATGATTGCAGGGCCGAGCGAAATTTTGATAGTTGCCGATAAAGATAACGACCCCAAGTATATCGCGTCAGACCTTTTAAGCCAAGCCGAACACGATAAAATGGCAAGCGCGGTTTTAATAACTGATAGCATAGACTTTGCTAAAAGAGTTAGTGATGAAATTGAAAACCAAATTCCACTTCTTTTGCGCGCTGAAATTGCAAGGGCGTCCATTGACGATAACGGCAAAATTATAGTTGCCGAAAACTTAGATAACGCCATTGAACTTGCAAATCTTTTAGCGCCAGAACACTTAGAACTTTGCCTTGAAAATCCTTTTATTTACTTAGATAAAATCAAACACGCAGGTTCGGTGTTTTTAGGGAAAAATTGCCCAGAAGCAATGGGCGATTATATTGCGGGCGCAAACCACACGCTACCGACGAGTGGAACGGCAAGATTTTCATCAGCACTTTCGGTTGATGATTTTATTAAAAAAACGCAATATATTTATTACTCTCGCGACGCGCTTGAAAAATCGGCTAAAGACGTTGAATATTTTGCATTAAAAGAAGGGCTTACCGCACACGCAAAAAGCGCGGTTATTAGGGTGACTGAAAATGAGTGAATTTTTTAGCAGTAAATACAAAAATTTAACGCCTTACGTTCCGGGGGAGCAACCGAAAGAGCGCAAATATATAAAACTTAACACTAACGAATCCCCTTTTGCCCCTTCAAAAAACGCTATCAAACTTGCAAACGAACAGGCGGAAAAACTTTTTCTTTATCCCGACCCAGACTGCAAGGAATTAACGAGTGCAGTAGCACAAGAATTAGGGGTATCGTCTGAAAACGTTATTCTAACCAACGGCTCTGACGAAGTGCTTAACTTTGCGTTTATGGCGTATTGTGATAAAGATAACCCCGCCGTATTTCCAGATATATCTTACGGGTTTTATAAGGTTTTTGCAGAGATAAACTGCGTTCCGTATAAGGAAATTCCGCTTAAAAGTGATTTTACAATTGACGTTGACGAGTATATCAATTCAAACGGCACGGTGTTTATTGCAAACCCAAACGCGCCCACGGGCATAGCCCTTTCACTTTCTGAAATTGAAAGGCTAGTTTCGTCAAACGAAAAAAGGATAGTCGTTATTGACGAAGCTTACGTTGATTTTGGTGGGCAAAGCGCGGTTAATTTAACAAAAAAGTATAAAAATTTAATCGTCACACAAACCTTTTCTAAGTCACGCCAAATGGCAGGCGCAAGGTTAGGTTTTGGCGTTGCGGATAAAGAAATTATCGCAGATTTAATGACTATAAAATATTCAACAAACCCCTATAACGTTAACCGTATGACTGCTGGCGCAGGGCTTGGCGCGATAAAGGATAAAGAATATTTTATCGAAAACTGCAAGAAGATAATCGAAAACAGAAATTATACCCAAAACGCGTTAAAAGATTTAGGGTTTACGCTAACCAATTCAAGCGCAAACTTCGTTTTTGCTAAGAGTGATAAAATTTCAGGAAAAGATTTATATCTAAAACTAAAAGAACGCGGAGTGCTTGTTAGACACTTTGACAAAGATAGAATAAAAGAGTATAATCGAATAACGATAGGCGATTATCAGCAAATGCAAATATTTATTCAAACGGTAAAATCCATTTTGGAGGAGATATAATGAGAAATTCTCTTATTAAAAGAAAAACTGCGGAAACGGATATTAAACTTTCACTTGCCCTTGATGGGAAAGGAAGTTCAACCGTGCAAACGGGCTGTGGCTTTTTAGACCACATGTTAACCCTTTTTGCTAAGCACGGTAGATTTGATTTACAAGTTGAGTGCAAAGGCGATACTTTCGTTGACTATCACCACACGGTTGAAGACGTTGGGATATGTTTAGGGCAGGCATTTTTAAACGCGCTTGGCGATAAAAAAGGTATCGTTAGATACGGCAACTTTATTTTGCCTATGGACGAAGCGCTTATTTTAACTGCAGTTGACCTTTCTGGCAGAAGTTTCTTGGTTAAAGAACTTGATATAAAGGCAAATAAAGTTGGCGATTTTGACACCGAGCTCGTCGAAGAATTTTTGCTTGCGTTTACGCGTTCTGCAAATTGCACGTTGCACGTTCGTCAACTTTCAGGTTCTAACGCGCACCACATAATTGAAGGGGTGTTTAAATCGCTTGCACGTTCGCTTAAAAGCGCGGTTGCAATAGACCAAAGCGCAAAAGATGAAATTCCTTCAACAAAGGGAGTTCTTTAATGATTGCTATCGTTGATTACGGCGTAGGCAACTTGTTTTCGCTTGTTAGTTCGTTTAAGGCTATCGGTGTAAATGCAATAGCAACGAGTGATAAAGAAGTTATAGAAAAGGCGGAAAAAATAATCCTTCCAGGCGTTGGTGCGTTTGGTGACGCGTCAGAAAAACTTTTTTCTTCAGGGCTTGCGCAAGTGGTTATAGACCAAGCCAAAAAAGGCAAACCGCTTTTGGGCATATGCCTTGGAATGCAACTATTGTTTGATAAAAGCCTTGAACACGGCGAATATAAAGGACTTTCACTTATTAGTGGTGAAATCCGTCCTATTAAAGAAGTTATTCCTGCTAATTATAAAATTCCGCATATCGGTTGGAACGCCTTAAACTTTAAGGGCGAAAAGAACGAAATTTTTAAGTATTTAAATGAAGGTGATTTCGTCTATTTCGTTCACTCTTATTACGGCGCTAATTGTGACTGTGTGACGGCTACTGCCGATTACGGTGCGCCGTTAACCGCTTCGGTTGCTAAAAATAACGTTTACGGCTGTCAATTTCACCCTGAAAAGAGCGGTGACGTGGGGCTAAAAATCCTTAAAGCATTCTGTGAAATTTAGGAGAGAAAATGACTATATATTTAATCCGTCACGGCGAGTCCAAAGCAAACGAATTAAATTTGTTTTTAGGGCACGGTGATTTAGACTTGACGGATAGGGGATACGCCCAAGCAAGAAAAACTGCCCAATATTTAAGAACGTTAAAGGTTGACGCAATTTATTCAAGTGATTTATTGCGCGCTTACCACACGGCAAAAGAGAGTTCAAAATTATTGAACTTACCCGTTATTAAAGACGCGCGTTTGCGCGAAATTGATTGCGGTGAGTGGGATTTTATGCCCTTTGACGAGTTGAAAGTAAAGTTTAAAGACACCTTTGACGTTTGGTTAACGGACGTTGGCAACGCTAAGTGTGACGGCGGTGAAAGCGTTAAGCAAGTTCAAGAAAGAATGGTAAATGCGCTAACTGATATTGCAAACAAAAACCAAGAAAAAACCGTGCTCGTTTTTTCACACGCTACGGCAATCCGTTGTTTCGCTGGGTTTTGCACGGGCAAAGGAGCGCACGGGGTTAAAGATATTCCGTGGGCAAACAACGCGTCCGTGACTAAAATAGAATATTTAGACGGCAAGTTTAATTTGATTGAATACGGCAAAGACGATTTTATGGGAGATATCGGAACGGGTCTTCCAAACAACGTATAATAAAGGACTAAAAATGAAAATTTTTCCAGCAATAGATTTATTTGGCGGTAAGGCGGTTAGGCTATATAAAGGTGATTATCAAAATATGACCGTGTATAGTGACGACCCCGTGTCCGTTGCGCTCGATTTTAAGAGTAAAGGTGCAAAATATATGCACTTAGTAGACCTTGAAGGAGCAAAGACGGGGCAAACGCCAAACTTAGAGACAATTAAAAAGATAGTTAGCGCAACCGATTCGTTCGTTGAAGTGGGCGGTGGCGTGCGCAGTATGGAAGTTATCGAAAGATATATAAATGCGGGCGTAAGCCGTGTTATTTTAGGCACGGTCGCCGTGACTGA
The DNA here is from genome assembly GCA_015055725.1 of Clostridiales bacterium. GTDB lineage: Bacteria > Bacillota > Clostridia > Christensenellales > Borkfalkiaceae > UBA1259. Next base: position 56,951 of record SVHO01000001.1, read on the forward strand.
ACCGGATTTTTTAATTGAAGCAGTTAAAAAATATGGTGATAAAATTGCCGTTGGAGTGGATATTAAAGACGGTTTTGTAGCCATAAAGGGTTGGACTGAAAAGTCCCAAGAAGACGGGTTTGAATTTTGCAAAAAAATGCAAGATATAGGAGTTAAAACTATTATTTGCACGGATATTAGTAAAGACGGTGCTATGCAAGGCGCAAACCACGCCCTTTATAAACGATTGAAAGAGCAACTCAATATAGACGTAGTTGCGTCGGGTGGCGTTTCGGCAATTGAAGACGTTATAAAATTACGCGAAATTGATATTTACGGCGCAATTATCGGCAAGGCGTATTATACGGGCGCAATAGACTTAAAACAAGCGTTAAAGGTGGCAAAATGATAACTAAAAGAATAATTCCCTGTTTAGACGTTAAGGACGGCAGGGTAGTTAAAGGGGTTAACTTCCAAGGGTTAGCGGACGTTTCTTCGTCCGTTGAACTTGGCAAGTATTATAGCAGTTGTGGCGCTGACGAGTTAGTTTTTTACGATATAACCGCGTCAAGCGAAGGCAGAAAACTTTTTACTGATATCTTAAAAGAAGTTGCAAGCACTATCTTTATTCCTTTAACCGTCGGCGGTGGAATAAACACGCTTGACGATTTTGATAGGGTTCTTAAATGCGGTGCGGATAAAGTTAGCGTTAATTCGGGCGCAATAAAAAATCCAGACCTTATTGGTCAAGCGTCAAAGAGATACGGCAATCAATGCGTAGTCTTGTCGGTTGATGCAAAGAGAGTTGACGGCACTTTTAAGGTGTTTGCTAAAGGTGGACGGGAAAACACGGGGTTAGACGCTATTGATTGGATAAAACGCGGTGTTGATAACGGCGCGGGCGAAATAGTGCTTAATTCTATTGATACAGACGGCGTTAAAGGCGGTTTTGACTTAGAAATGTTAGACGCTGTTTGTTCGGTCGTTTCAGTTCCTGTAATTGCGTCTGGTGGCGCGGGCAACCAAGAACACTTCGTTGAATTGTTTAAGAAATTGCCCAAGGTGGACGCAGGGCTTGCGGCATCTATTTTCCATTTTGGTGAAGTTAAAATTAAAGATTTAAAACAAACGTTAAAGAATAACGGAATACCCGTTAGAATTTAGGAGATAATTATGTTAGACGTAAGTAAATTAAAATTTGATGAAAAAGGGCTTATTCCAGCAATCGTAGTTGACAGCGTGACTAAAAAGGTGTTGACGCTCGCTTATATGAACAAGGAAAGCCTTGAAATAACTTTGGAAAAGAAACTCACTTGTTTTTATTCAAGGTCAAGAAATGGACTTTGGCTAAAAGGTGAAACGAGTGGTAATTATCAACACGTGGTTTCTATAACTGCTGATTGTGATTACGACGCTTTAGTGGTTGAAGTGGAAAAAGACGGACCTGCTTGCCATTTAGGAGAAGAAAGTTGCTTCCACAATAGGCTTTTTACTAATGAAGAATTGAAAGAGTTCTCTTTGGACGGGCTTATGCAGTTGTTAAAGGGTAGAAAAGAAAGTTTGCCCGAAGGTTCGTATACAACCTATCTTTTCCAAAAGGGAATTGATAAAATTTTGAAAAAAGTCGGTGAAGAATGCACCGAAGTTATAATCGCTTCAAAAGCGCAAGACAAAAAAGAAACTATTTACGAGATTGCAGACCTTTGTTATCACGTTATGGTGCTTATGGTGGAGCAAGGAATTTCACTCGATGAAATTCACGCCGAGCTTGCTTCCCGCCACGTTATAGACCACAAAGTTAAGCAGGAGAAAATGACTAAATGATTGAATTTGGCAATCTAACTAAATGTGACCTTCATACTCACACTTGTTTTTGCGATGGCAAAGATACGCCTGAAGAGATGGTTTTATCAGCAATAGAAAAAGGGCTTGAAACGATTGGAATTGCAACACACTCTTATACTGAAAACGGAAGTTCATATTGCATAAAGAAAGAAAGGGTAAAAGAATTTCAATTGCACGTCAATGCGCTAAAAATTAAATATGCGGATAAAATTCGTGTTCTTTGTGGGGTTGAGCAAGAGTATTTTTCTAATTGTTCACTTGACGGGTACGACTATTCTATAGGTTCAGCGCATTATTTTTACGTAAATGGAAAATATTACCACATTGATATGAGTAAAGATTATTTAATAGATTGCGTCAACAAAGAGTTTGGCGGTGATATTTATTCTGCGTGTGAAGATTATTATGAAAAAGTTGGAAACGTTATAGAAAAGACGGGTGCGGATATAATAGGGCACTTTGACCTTATAAACAAGTTTAACGAAAACAACGCGCTTTTTGACGTTAATCACCCAAGATACGTTAACGCTTATAAAAAGGCGCTTTATAAACTTCTTAAAACGGGTAAGCCTATTGAACTCAACACGGGTGCAATTTCAAGGGGATATAGAACTGAACCCTATCCGCATACGGATATTATCAAAATAATAAAAGAAAACGGTGGAAAGTTGATTTTATCAAGCGATAGCCACAACGCAAATAATATCGCTTTTCAGTTTGACGTTTGGCAAAAACTTTTATAGGTGGAAAATGGCAAATTGGCTTAGCAGCGTTTTTTATCAGTTTGATTTAAGCGCGTTTACTTTTGCGCACGGCTTAGCCAAAAGCGGTGGAAGTTTTCTAACCCCCGTCATGAACGTTTTGGCGTTTTTAGGAAAAGGTGGTTGGGCTTTCATAGTTTTGGGTGTGATTTTCTTATTGTTTAAGAAAACGCGCAGGGCGGGAGTATGCGTTTTGTTTGCGCTTTTAATAGGTGCAATTTTAACTAACGTTATACTTAAAAACGCGATAGCGCGCCCGCGCCCCTTTGTCGATAGTCAAAAATATAACGAGTGGTGGCAATTCGTTGGAAGTCCGTTTGAAAAAGAATGGTCTTTCCCATCGGGGCACGTGACGGCTACTATGGCTTCAATGACGGCTTTGTTTTTAACGTTAAACAAAAAATGGAGTTGGGTTTTCTTTATTTTTGCACTATTGATGGGATTTGATAGAATTTACTTAATGGTGCATTACGCGTCTGACGTGCTTGCCGGTTTTATAGTTGGTGGGTTGAGTGCGATAATGGCGTATTATTTAAAAAGGCTTTTATTTAACTCGTTAGAAAAAAATAAAGAAAAAAAGTTTTGCTCTATGCTTTTAGAGTTTGACTTGATTAAGATTATAAAGAAGAAATAAACTCCCCCCTTTCATTTTTAGGAAGGGGAATTTTTTTTGCAAAAAATTATAAAATATCGCATAATTCGGCAAAATTTCGCATAATGATAACTATTCTATTTGGGGGTTAGAGTTTTGCGTGACGATATTTTAGAAAGGATAGTAAAGGAAGCAGAATATATAATTTTAACAGGCGCAACCGTTAGAAAAACGGCAAAAGTTTTTCATTTTTCTAAATCAACCGTTCATAAAGACGTTGCAGAACGGCTTAAAATTATAGATAAAGAGACGTATAAAAAAGTTAAAAAGGTGCTAGAAAAAAACCTTTCGGAACGGCATTTGCGCGGTGGAGAAGCAACGCGTAAAAAATATTTAAGATAAAAAGTGACGGTTATATAAAATTAGCCGTCACTTTCACCCTGTTAAACGATTGACAAAATTCAAAGTATATTGTAAAATAAAATTGTAAATACCTAAACTAAAAGGTTCGCCTGATGGCAAAGGGATTGTTTTTTCGGATTAAGCAAGGCAAAAGCCTTGATAAATCACGTTCCGCCCTTACCTTATAGTTTGGTAAGGGCGTTTATTTTTTTAAGGCTTATAAACTACGCAATACTGCGTTTCTGCTTAGCCTTTTGGCCTAAATAACCAAAAAGGTTAATTTAGTCAAAAAACCTTCGCGAGCCTTGTCTTGCTTGTTTCTAATCCTTAAAAATTCGTCCAATAAAAAAATAGGTAACGTGTTTACCGCATAGGAGTTAATATGAAAAAATTTATAACTTTTGTTTTATGTTTACTTTTATCGTTTTCGTGCTTTTCTTTTTCCGCGTGTAGTGACGACGGGAATAAAGGTTTAACCTTTTACGCGCCAGACGGCGCGCCTGCTCTTGCAATAGCAAAATTGATTAACGATAATGAAGATTTTGGTATTGGCAAAGAAATAGACTATAAAGTGGTTGCGTCAAGTGATATCGGAACGACAATGGCTACGGGAAAAGGGGACTTTATCGTTATGCCAGTCAATTTGGCATCAAAACTTTATAAGGCAAACGCTAAGTCGCCTTACGTTATGACCGCGGTTATTACGCACGGCAATTTATATTTAATGAGTAGCGACGGAACGAACTCTCTTGAAGGGTTGAAAGGTAAAGTAGTTGGCGTGATAGGGCAAGGGTTAGTTCCCGATTTAACGCTTAAAGCAATTTTTGCTGATAATAATCTTATATCGGACGTGGTTGTCGGCGACACTCCAACTGCAAATAAAATCACATTGCGTTATTTTGAGAAAGCACCCGAAATGATACCTATACTTAAGCAAGGGGGAATAAGCGTTGGTTTACTGCCCGAACCCGCTGCCACTAATTTAATAAGGGTTGCTGATAATAGAACGTGGACGAGAGTGGACGTTCAGCAACTTTACGATAACGTTAATTGCGCTTATCCGCAAGCAGTTTTAATGGTTAAAAAGAGCGTGTACGACAAGTATAAAAATAATATCGACCAAATGCAAAACGTTTTTGAACAAAACGTTGCTTGGGTAAAAAATAATACAGAAAGCGCGGTTAATGCGGTAAATTCAAAACTTAAAGAAGGCTTAACGCCAAGTTTGGTTGCGAACGTTATAACCCCAACCGTAGTTGATAATTGCAAAATTTATTATCAAAGTTCTCTTCAAGCTAAAGCAAGCGTTAAAAGTTATATAGATAAAATAATTGCGGTGATGGCACAATCTGCCGTAGCTGTAAACGACGATTTTTTCGCATAGAATAAATGAAAAATAAAATAGGTAAGGTTTTAAACTTAATATTGCCCGTGATTGTTATAGTTTCAATTTTTATCGTTTGGGCAAGCGCGTCAAATAATATTGACAATCAATATATTCTTCCGTCTGTAAAAGCAACGGCAGAAGAATTTTTCGCGCTGTTTAAAAGTGGGGAATTTTGCCTTTCTTTTCTTAAAACTTTAGGGCGCGCGTTGACTGCTTTTGTGTTATCTTTCGTTATTTCTTTCGCACTTTCAATTTTATCGGCAAAGATAAAACACGTGCATTCTGCAATTTTGCCCGTTATAAGTGTTATGCGTGCATTACCAACTATTGCCGTAGTTTTGTTGTTGCTTCTTTGGACTAATTCGTTCGTTGCGCCCGTTATCGTCACTCTACTCGTTGTTTTGCCAACGTGTTATACAAACCTTGAAAACGCATTTTGGTCGCTTGATAAAACGATTGCCGAAGCAGGAAGAGTTGACGGCGCAAACGAAATGCAAGTTTTTTTGAAGGTTGAATTGCCTATGATAGCAAATAATCTTTTAAGCACGATTGGTAGTGGGATATCGCTTAGTTTTAAGTTGATGGTTGCAGCGGAAGTGTTATCACAAACTGCAACTTCAATCGGCTATATGCTAAACACTTCAAAAGTATACTTTGAAACGGCAAAGATGATGGCTTTGGTTTTGTCTGCGGTTATCTTTGGCGTATTGATAGAGTGGCTTTTTAACAAGTTAGCAAAAAAGGCTAGCAGTTGGAAATAAAGGCATAAAAAACCGCAAGCGTTTTGCTTGCGGTTTAATTTATATTTTGACAACTGAATAATCGGCGTCACGCAGGGTAAAGTCAATATCCTGCGTTTTATTCGTTATTAAAAGTTTATCGTTTCCGTTATCAAAAACCAGGTAAACTGAGCAGTTAGGATAAGTTTGTATAATTGCGTTTATTTTTTCTATAAGTGGTGAGTTAGGCTCGTTTTTTTGGTGGGGAAGTAAGCACAACGCGGTGGTTAGAGCGTCGCTTATTGCACCGTCAACACCTATTATAGTTGCACTTGCAACGCCCGTGTTTGTGGGCGTACCCGTAAAAGGATTTATTAAGTGACAATATCTTTTTCCGTCAATACCAACGTGATATTTTTCGTAATCACCGCTCGTTGAAAGGTCAACGAAGTTATAGTTAGAACAATTCACCGTGAATAAAACTTCGGTGGTTGCTCTTGGGTGGCGAACGCCTAAACTTTTGCTGTTTAAGAGAGATAGACTGCTTCCGCCAACGCTTATATAACCTTTTTTATAGCCGTTCTCTCTTAAAATGTTTTTCGCAAGCGTTGATGCGTATCCTTTAACGATACCGCCTAAATCTAATTGAACGTTTTCAGTTTTTGTCACGGTTTTTTGTTGTTCGTTAAGCACTATTGAGTTAAAATTAACGTTTGGCAACAACGTGGAAATTTGCTCGCTAGAGGGTGGATTAAATTGCGGGGTGAACTGATACGGGCTAAACCCCCATAATTTAACCAAAGGATAAACGGTGGGGTCAAAAAACCCGTCCGTCAAAGCGTGCGCCGTTTTGGCAAGAAGCATAACGTTAAGCGCGTGGTCTGAAAGCGCAAGGGTTGAGCCAACGCTTGCAGAGTTAAAGGACTTTGAAAAAGAAGAGTTTGAATCCAAAGCGAACTCTTTTTCAAGGTCTGAAAACAAGGTGCGAATTTGGTTTTCAACCGCACGGCTTAAGGGCTTTTCTTGCCCGGCTATTATAACTTCCGTGTTAAAAGCCCAAAAAGAAAGGGGCTGTGCTTTTTCCGTGCAACCAAAAAAGCAAACGCAAAATAAAAAAGCTAAAAGCAAACAAAATTTTTTAATCAATCTCATATTAATCTAAATAATTTTGATAGTTATATTTTAAATATATTATACATAAAAATCTTTTAAAAATCAAATTTATATTGACAAAGTGCGGTGGCTTTGGTAAAATAATAAGCGAATTTTGTTTGATAGGGAGATAGCCGTGCCAAAGTATAAAATAGCAGACGTGGTGTTTGAAGTTAAGCCCATTTATCGCTATACAGTTAATCTTTGTAAAGCTTATGAATATACGGGGGAAGAAGCACCCAAATTCGTTGCGCAAATGACAGAACAAGATATTTTGGCAGAGCAACAAAAAACTGATGAAAAATATCCCCCTGCTTATTTTGAAAGTTTAGCCGTTTTTAGAAAACTTTTAGATTATTCGCTTGCTCATTGTGACGGGATTGTTTTTCACAGCAGTGCAATTATGGTTGACGGCAACGCATATTTATTCACCGCGCCAAGTGGAACGGGGAAATCTACCCACACTAGGCTTTGGCGTGAAATGCTTGGGGATAAGGCGGTTATGATAAACGACGATAAGCCTATGGTTAGGTTTATTGACGGTGATTTTTATGTTTACGGCACGCCGTGGAACGGAAAACACAATCTTGACACCAACACGCGCGCAAAAGTTAAGGCAATTTGCAAAATTAGTCAATCAAAAGAAAATTCAATTCGCCGTGCAAATAGCGCGGAAATGCTCTTAACCATACTTAATCAAACGATAAGACCGACTGAAACGGTTGGTATGGATAAATTGCTTAACTTAATTGAAAAACTGTTGACTTCAGTCGACCTTTACTGTTTGGGGTGCAACATCTCGCGTGAGGCGGCGGAACTTTCTTATAAAACTATGTCGGGGGAACAATTATGAAAATTAAAGACGGATTTATCTTGCGTGAAGTTGCAGGCAATTTTATAGTGGTTGCCGTTGGAAGCGCGGTAAAACAATTTAACGGCGTTATAACACTCAACGAAGCAGGCGCGTTTTTATGGAAAAGATTACAAGACGGTGCAACTGAAACGGATTTGGTTAACGCGCTTTTAGAAGAATATGAAGTGGAAAAAGAAGTTGCGGAAAAAGACGTGAAGGCGTTTATACAAAAAGTAGAAGAAGCAGGGCTTATAAAATAGAGGAGAGCGTTTACAAATGGAAAAACGTGGGTTTGACAATAAAAAATATTTGGAAATGCAGTCGGCAAAAATTTTAGACCGTATTAAAATGTTCGGCGATAAACTTTATTTAGAGTTTGGTGGGAAACTTTTTGACGACTATCACGCAGAACGCGTTTTGCCCGGTTTTGAACCCGATAGCAAAATTAAAATGCTTTCTCAACTTAAAGATAAAGCCGAAATTTTAATCGTTATAAACGCAAACGATATAGAAAAAAACAAACAACGCAGTGACCTTGGTATCACTTATGATTTAGACGTTTTAAGACTTGTTGATATTTTTAAGGAAAAAGATTTTTACGTGGGGAGCGTGGTGCTTACTCGCTTTGCGTCACAACCTTCGGCAGTTGCGTTTCAAAAAAGACTTGAAATGCGCGGTATAAAAGTTTACCGTCATTATCCTATCGAAGGCTATCCTTCTGAAGTTGAAAAAATCGTTAGTGACGAAGGGTATGGCAAAAATGAATACGTTGTCACAACTCGTCCGTTAGTCGTTGTCACCGCGCCAGGTCCTGGAAGTGGCAAAATGGCAACTTGCTTATCCCAACTTTATCACGAAAACAAACGCGGTGTTAAAGCGGGATATGCCAAATATGAAACTTTCCCCGTTTGGAACTTACCGCTTAATCACCCTGTAAACGTGGCGTACGAAGCGGCAACGGCAGACCTTAACGATATGAATATGATTGACCCTTTCCATATGGAAGCATATGATACTATGGCGGTCAATTATAATAGAGACGTGGAAATTTTCCCCGTGTTATCAGCTATGTTAAATAAGGTTTTGGGCTATTCGCCTTATAAGTCTCCAACCGACATGGGCGTTAATATGGCAGGCTATTGTATAATTGATGAAGAAGTCGTTTCAAAAGCAAGTAAACAAGAAATTATTCGTCGCTATTATTCAGCGTTAGTTGACGCAAGAAAGGGGCTTGTTAGCAAGGAAACCATTTCTAAAATTGAAATTCTTATGCAACGTATGAACGTTAGCATAAACGATAGAGCAGTCGTTCAAGCGGCACTTGAAAAAGAAGCGTTAACAGGCGGGCCGTGTTGCGCAATGCAACTTAACGATGGGCAGATTGTGACTGGGAAAACGGGCAAGCTTTTGGGCGCAAGTTCAGCCGTTTTGCTCAATGCGTTAAAAGTTTTAGGGAATATTGACGACTCGGTTGATTTGTTGGATTCAAAAATAATTGAACCTATACAAAAACTTAAAGTAAACCATATGGGTAGTGCGAACCCAAGATTACATACCGACGAAGTTTTGATTTCTCTTGCGGTTAGCGAAGCAACGGATAGTACCGCTAAACTTGCTATGGACCAATTATCAAAACTTAAAGGGGCGCAGTTCCACTCGTCAGTCGTTTTGTCTTCGGTTGACGAAAGGACGCTTAAAAAATTAGGCGTAAATATAACTTGCGAACCAAGAAGAAAAAACGAACGCCCTTTATAAGTAATAAATTCAACTAGTTTCAAAAGATAATCCCACCCTTTTGGTGATGCCTTAGTGGTGGGGTTGCTTTTTAGGGAAAACTTAAAGTAAAAGGCTAAAAAAGTCGCATTTGCGGTAAAAATTAAAAAATAATAAAAAAAATTAAAAATCAAGTCATATTCTATTGACAAAAAAAATTAAGAGTATATAATAAATGTTAGCACTTAAACCAAGAGAGTGCTAAATTTGGAGGTGTTATTATGAAGGTTAAACCTTTGTTCGACAAAGTTGTTGTCGAAAGCTTAGAAATGGAAGAAAGAACTCAAAGCGGATTTATTCTCCCTTCTGCAGCACAAGAAAAACAACAAATGGCTAAAATCGTTGCAGTTGGTCCTGGCGGAATCGTTGACGGTAAAGAAATCGTTATGCAAGTTAACGTTGGGGATACCGTGCTTTATTCAAAATATGCTGGCAGTGAATTTAAGGTTGACGGCAAAGAATTGACTATTATTCGTCAAAGCGATATCTTGGCGATTGTGGAATAAGGAGGTAATTAACAATGGCTAAACAGTTAAAACACGGCGAAGAAGCAAGAAAGGCACTTCAAAAGGGTGTTGACACGCTTGCTGATACCGTAAAAATCACATTAGGACCTAAGGGTAGAAACGTTGTTCTCGACAGAAAGTTCGGCGCACCCCTTATCACTAACGACGGTGTGACTATTGCAAAAGAAATCGAACTTGAAGACGCTTTTGAAAATATGGGCGCATCACTCGTTAAAGAAGTTTCAACTAAAACTAACGACGTTGCTGGTGACGGTACTACTACCGCAGTTATTCTTGCTCAGGCAATGATTGGCGAAGGTCTTAAAAACGTTGCGGCAGGCGCAAACCCCATTATACTTAAAAAAGGTATTGCAGGCGCTGTTAAAGTTGCAGTTGAAGAACTCAAAAACATTTCTAAACCCGTTAAAGATAAAAATGCGGTTGGTCAAGTAGCAAGCATTTCTGCTGGTGACAACACGGTTGGCGAACTTATTTCCGAAGCTATGGAAAAAGTTGGTAAAGACGGCGTTATCACCATTGAAGAAGGTAAAACTATGAAGACTGAACTTTCAACAGTTGAAGGTATGCAGTTCGATAGGGGGTATGCTTCTGCTTATATGGTGACCAACACCGATAAAATGGAAGCAGTGCTTGAATCACCCGTTATTTTAATCACTGATAAAAAGATTTCTGCTATTCAAGAAATTTTGCCTATCGTTGAACCTATTGCTCAACAAGGTATGAGACTTTTAATTATTGCTGAAGAAGTTGAAGGAGACGCACTCGCTGCACTCGTAGTTAACAAACTTAAAGGCGTATTCAACTGCGTTGCAGTTAAAGCACCTGGCTTTGGTGATAGAAGAAAGGCTATGCTTGAAGATATCGCTATTCTTACGGGTGGCACGGTTATCTCTTCTGAATTAGGCTATGAATTTAAAGACGTTAGACTTGATATGCTTGGTAGAGCAGGCACTGTTAAAGTTGATAAAGACAATACTACTATTATCAACGGCGCAGGGGACCCCAAGGCTATTGAAGCAAGAAAACAAGCAATCAAAGCGCAAATTGCTGAAACAACTTCTGATTACGATAGAGAAAAATTGCAAGAACGCCTTGCTAAACTTGCAGGTGGCGTAGCAGTTATCAACGTTGGCGCGGCAACTGAAATTGAACTCAAAGAAAAGAAACTTCGCATAGAAGACGCACTTAATGCAACGCGCGCGGCAGTTCAAGAAGGTATCGTTCCTGGTGGTGGAATTGCACTTATTTCAACTATCAAGTCTTTGGAAAAATATATCGAAACTTTATCTGGCGACGAAAAGACGGGCGCACAAATCGTTCTAAAAGCAGTTCAAGCACCGCTTAAACAAATTGCGCTCAATGCTGGACTTGACGGCGCGGTTATTCTTAACGAAGTGTTAAGGGCAAACAAAGCAAACTTTGGCTTTAACGCGCTCACTAACGAATATTGCGATATGGTTGAATGCGGTATTATCGACCCAACCAAAGTGACGAGGTCTGCTTTGGAAAATTCAGCTTCAGTTGCAGGTGTGTTCTTAACAACCGAATCTGTTATTGCTGATGAGAAAGAAGCACCTGCACCGCAAATGCCTGCAGGCGGAATGGGAGGAATGTATTAATAGATAGACGCCTAAAAATTGTATAAAAACGACAACCCCTTTGCTTAACTTAGCAAAGGGGTTGTTTTTTACTGTTTAAATAAATTATAAATTGAAATATTTGTCAAATTCAGCAGGGTGGGGAATAGCCGAAAGAGCACGGCATTCTTCACGCTTATTCTTAATAAAGTTCTTGATAAGTTCTTCGGGGAAAACACCGCCTGCGGTAAGATAATCGTGGTCTTTTTCCAAAGCGTCAAGCGCTTGTTCAAGAGAAGTGGGAAGATGAGAGAGTTTTGCTTTTTCTTCGTCGCTTAAATGGTAAAGGTTCATATCGTATGGACCCCAACCGTTTGCGTGTGGGTCGATTTTATTTATAACACCGTCAATACCTGCCATTAAAATTGCAGAATAGCAGAAATACGGGTTGCAAGTTGCGTCTGGGTTGCGAAGTTCAAAACGGCGTTTATCAGGTGATTTTGCATATGCAGGAATTCTAATAACTGCACTGCGGTTAGAAGTTGCATAGCCAACCGTCACGGGTGCTTCAAAGCCGGGGATTAATCTCTTGAAAGAGTTGGTGCTTGGGTTAGTCAAAGCGCAAAGTGATGAGATGTGCTTTAATAAGCCACCCATAAAATAATGCGCAGTTTTGCTTAAACGAGCATATCCGTCGTCATCAGAGAACACGGGTTTGCCGTCTTTTAACAATAGCATATGAACGTGCATTCCGCTACCCGCTTCACCGTAAATAGGCTTTGGCATAAAGGTTGCGGTTTTGCCGTATTTAAGCGCGGTGTTGTGGATAATATATTTAATCATCATAGTTGCGTCTGCCATCTTAGACATTTTGCCAAGTTGAGGTTCAATTTCAAATTGACCTGACGCCGCAACTTCGGGGTGGTGATAATTTATTTCAATACCAGCGTCTTTCATATGCATACACATTTCGCTACGGCATTCGTAAGAAACGTCAAACGGCTTTGCAATATGATAAGCTTTTTGTTTAGGCACGATAACGCCACGGCCTTCGTTTGCGCTGTTCCAGTAAGATTGAACTGCATCTATTGAAACGCCAATTTCGTTAGGCTCAACGCTCCAACCAACTTGGTCGAAAAGGTAAAATTCAAATTCAGGAAGAATAAGCATTGTGTCTGCAATTCCAGAATCTTTTAAGTATTTTTCAGCGGCAAGCACTATGTTTCTTGGGTATTGCGCAAGTGGGCGGTTTTCGGGGTTAGCAATAATCATTGCGTTGCCCGTCATAGAAAGCGTTGCGATTTCGCAGAAGGGGTCTATAACCGCGGTGTCGGGGTCGGGGATAAACACCATATCGCTTTTTTCAACAACGGCGTATCCGTAGTTAGAAGCGTCGAAACCGATACCACTTTTCATAGTTTCTTCGGAAAAGTTTTCGGCAGGAATTGTCACGTGGCGGTATTGCCCGTTAACGTCCACCATTTTAAAGTCAACCATCTTGATATCGTTTTCTTTGATGATTGACATAACGTCAGAAATAGTTTTTGCCATAATTATCTCCTTATTGTATAAATATATTTTAGTATAACAGTTTATCGCATTCAAGTCAATCGTTTATAAAAAGTTAAAATATTAACTAAAAGAAAAGCCTTTGCATGAACGCAAAGGCTTTTAAGTTTATGAACTGATTTTTTATCGTTTAACGTGCGTCGTGATGATGTTTAATTATTCCTAACGCTTTTGAGATTTCCATAAATGCAATAGGCAAAAGTGAAAGTCCTAAGCCAACTAAATATAACCACCAGTCAACGAACATCATTCCGAATATTGCGTTTACGCCAGGGATTAGTAAAACGACCGCGGTGAGAGCCGTGCATACTATCAATGAAAGATTCATTGTTTTATTGGTAAAAAATCCAACTTTAAAGAGCGAGTGAGAAGAACGCATATTTAACGCTTGAACGAGTTGACTCATTGCGAGAATCATAAACGCCATCGTGCTACCTGCATCGTGGTTTAGCGCACCGTTTTCTTGCATTGCAACTGCGCCTATAACGTAGCCTGCAAGAGTGGTGAGTGTTAGAAGAATACCGTTAAACACGATTTTAACGCCAAGTCCACGCGCAAATAAACTTTCGTTTTTGGGGTTGGGTTTGCGGAACATAACGTCGTTTTCAACCGCTTCCATGCCGAGTGCGATTGCCGGTAAACTGTCTGTGACAAGGTTAATCCAAAGAAGTTGAATAGGAATAAACGGATTGCCAAGACCTGAAACGTACCCTAATATTACGGTCGAAATAAATACCACTAAAACTTCTGCAAGGTTGGTGGACAACAAAAAGCCTACCACTTTTTTGATGTTTTCAAAAATTCCGCGCCCTTCTTTTACCGCGTCAACGATAGTTGCAAAGTTGTCGTCGGTTAAGGTCATATCCGCAGCGCCTTTAGCAACGTCCGTTCCCGTGATACCCATGGCACAGCCGATATCCGCCGCTTTTAATGCAGGCGCGTCGTTAACGCCGTCACCCGTCATAGAAACAACTTGACCTTTCTTTTGCCAAGCCTTAACTATGCGGATTTTATTTTCGGGTGAAACGCGCGCGTAAACGGAAATGTTTTCAACTTCACGGTCTAACTCTTCGTCGCTCATAGCATCAAGGTCAGCACCCGTTATAGCCTTATCACCGTCTAAAAGAATACCGAGTTCTTTTGCTATTGCCGAAGCGGTTGCAACGTGGTCACCAGTTATCATAACGGGTTTAATGCCTGCTTGCCTGCAAACCTTAACTGCTTCTTTTGCTTCGGGGCGGGGTGGGTCAATCATACCCACTAAGCCCATAAACGTTAAGCCGTTTTCAAGAGTTTCCGTCGTAAGTTTTTCGGGCAATTCGTCAATTTCTTTATAAGCGACTGCGAGAACGCGAAGTGCAGAATAACTCATCTCTTCGTTCATCTGTTTTGCTTTAACGAAGTCACCTTTAACGCAACGTTTTTCCATAACGTCTACCGCGCCCTTAACTATAACTATCTTTTTGCCGTCAATAAGGTTTACGGTTGACATAAGTTTTCTATCCGAGTCGAAGGGAAGTTCTGCAATGCGTGGATAATCTTTATTTAGTTGCTCTTTAGTGTTGCCGTTTTTGTGAGACGCTAAAACGATAGCCGTTTCAGTTGGGTCGCCTATGTGGGTTTCTTTGCCGTTATCAAAAACAACCGAGCCGTCACAACAAAGAGTGCCGTATGATAAAAGTTTTTTAATTTTGTCAGAGCAGTTTTCGCTTATTTGTTCGAGTTGTTCTTCGCCGTCGAAATATGCTTTAACCAAGGTCATACGGTTCATAGTAAGCGTGCCTGTTTTGTCTGAACAAATTATAGACGAACTACCAAGCGTTTCAACCGCGGGAAGTCTTCTGATGATAGCGTTCTTTTTAACCATACGTTGAACGCCGATAGAAAGAACGATTGTCACAACTGCGGGTAAGCCTTCTGGAATTGCCGAAACAGCCAAAGATATTGCGGACATAAAACCGTTAATGATATTGTCAAAACCAAATCCGTCTCTTACGAGTTGAACGAGGAACATAACGAAACATATTCCAAGAATAAGAATACCGAGCATACTGCCGAGTTTTGCAAGTTTTTCTTGTAAAGGAGTTTTATTTTCTTCTTCGTTTGCAAGAATACCTGCGATTTTACCCATTTCGGTTTGCATACCCGTTGCGGTGACAACTGCTATTGCCGTGCCGTAAGTGATAGAGCAACCTGAAAAGACCATATTCGTTCTATCGCCGATAGGCGCTTTTTCTTTAACTTCTGCATCAGCAAATTTTTCAGAAGGAACGGATTCACCCGTAAGAGCCGATTCTTCAGATTTTAAGTTTACGCTTTTTAAAAGTCTAGCGTCTGCAGGAACGAAATCACCTGCTTCAAGTTTAATGATGTCGCCGGGGACTAATTCTGACGACATAATGATTTTTTCCACGCCGTCACGAATAACCCTTGCGTGTGGGGCGGACATATTTTTAAGTGCGTCAAGCGCTTTTTCCGCTTTGCTTTCCTGAACAACACCCATTACGGCGTTAATTATAACGATTGCAAGGATAAGGAAAGGTTCAATCATTTCAACCAAATCAAAATGGTTGTTTGCAACCGTGTTATAAATTGCAATTCCCAAAGAAACGGCAGCAGCAATTAAAAGGATAATTATCATTGCGTCCTTAAACTGCTCGAAGAAACGTTGAAGAGTGGTTTTCTTCTTTTTTTCTTGCAATTTGTTTTCGCCAAATTTAGCCCTGCGCTCTAAGACTTGTTCGTTAGTTAAGCCTAAGTCGCCGTTCACGCCTAATTCGGCAAGAAGAGTTTGCTGGTTTACGCTGTGTGGTGTCACTTTTTTTACTCCTTTATATAAATATAATTTTGTTATTAAAAAACCAAGTGTTTTAGGCTACACTTGGTCGTTTATCTTTTAAACTACGTATAGCCAACATTAGTTATACGCAAGTCTCGTAAATTAAAACAAGCCAGACCTTTCGGCCATGATGTTGACTTGTTCCGCTTTCGCGGTTACTACTCCCTTACGGATTAAAATTATTTTATCATTAAATCACCCGTAATGTCAACAAATTTTGTAAATTCTTCGTTATACTTTTTTAAATAAATATTTTGTTTTGACGCCTGTTATTTAATTGACAATATTCGATAAGGGTATTATAATACTAATTGCAACCAAATCAGTTGCAATTAAGGTGAAAAATGAAGTTATCGTCAAAAACGCATTACGGGTTGATTGCCTGCCATATTCTTGCAAAGAGTTATCCAGACGGGCAAGTGTCGGCAAGCGCGTTAGAATCACACATATCCGTTTCGGGCAAATATCTTGAAAAGATTATGCGCATGCTTTCTAAGCGCGATATCGTTTCGGCGAATCGCGGGGCAAGTGGCGGGTATTACTTGTCGCGTGCGCCCAAAGATATTTCGATAGGTGAAATTGTTAGGGCGTTAGAGGACGATATGGAAATTATAGAGTGCGTTAAGGACGGGGGGAAGTGCAAATGCTGTCCGTCAAGCGGTGTATGGAAAAGGCTTTATAAGGGTATAAACGACTTGCTTGATTCTATGACTTTGCAAGAAATGATAGACGGCAAACTACATTGAGAGGAAAACTTATGGATAAAAAACAAATTTATTTCGACCACGCGGCGACCACGCCTTTATGTAAAGAGGCACTTGATGAAATGTTGCCGTATTTTACTCAAATTTTCGGCAACCCAAACAGTCAACACGCTTACGGAAGACAAGCGGTTGACGCGGTTGATAAGGCAAGGGATTCTATTGCTAAAATTATAAACTGCAAGCCCAACGAATTATATTTTACTTCGGGCGGAACTGAAAGTGATAACTGGGCGTTGCGCGGTATTGCAAATGCCTATAAGCAAAAGGGAAAGCATATCGTAATTAGCCCTATTGAACACGCGGCAATGCTCGCAACGGCAAACGCGCTTAAAAAAGACGGGTTTGAAATTGAGTTTATGAAGGTTGACGAATACGGTGTGGTTGACCTTGAACATTTAAAAAGCATAGTTCGTGATGATACCATTTTCGTTGGCTGTATGCTCGCAAATAACGAAGTGGGAACTATTGAACCGATTAAAGAAATCGCAAAAATAGCACACGAACACGGCGCAGTTTGTTTTACAGACGCCGTTCAAGCGGCGGGCGTTCTTAAAACGGACGTTAAAGAACTAGGCGTTGATATGATGAGTATGAGTTCTCATAAAATATACGGGCCTAAAGGGGTTGGCGCGCTTTATATTCGCAACGGATTAAAAACGCAAAGCATAATAACGGGAGGTCATCAAGAAAGAATGAAGCGTGGCGGAACAACCAACGTTCCAGGCATTGTGGGTTTTGCTAAAGCGTTTGAAATTGCAGAGAGAGATAGGGAAAAGAATTTTGAATACGTGTCTTCTTTGCGCGATAGATTTATTGATAGAGTTTTAGCCGAAGTGCCGTTCGTTAAACTTAATGGGCCTAGAGAAAATAGATTGCCTGCAAACGCAGATTTTTCGTTTAAGTTTATAGAAGGGGAATCAATTTTATTTAGTTTAGACTTAGCGGGCATATCCGTTTCATCTGGTTCGGCTTGTTCTTCGGGTTCGTTAGAACCGTCACACGTGTTGCTTGCGTTAGGGCTACCAGAAGAACTTGCACACGGCTCAATAAGATTTTCATTTGGCAAACATAACACCGTTGAAGAAGTTGATTATGCGGTGGAAACGATAAAAGAGGCAGTTCAAAGATTACGCGAAATGTCGCCTTTATTCAAAGCAGAAGGAGAAATAAAATATGTATAACGAAAAAGTAATGGACGTTTTTAAGAATCCCAAAAACGTGGGTGAAATAGAAAATGCAGACGGCGTTGGAACTGTTGGAAACGCTTCTTGCGGTGATATTATGCAAATATCTCTTAAAATAGAAAACGATATCATCGTCGACGCTAAGTTTAAAACTTTCGGTTGCGCGGCTGCTATCGCAACGAGTTCAACCGCTACCGAAATGGTTAAGGGTATGACGGTTGAAGAAGCGCTTAAACTAACCAATAGACGCGTGGTTGAAGCGCTTGGCGGACTTCCCGCACAAAAACTTCACTGCTCGGTGCTTGCAGAAGAAGCAATAAAGAAAGCCATTGAAGATTACCAAAGCAAAAAACAAGCATAAAAACACATGTAAAAAGCGTTCGTTTGAACGCTTTTTTGCTATAAATAAAATTTATTATTTTGGTCATAGAATTTAAGTCATTAATCAAATGTGAATATCTTTTGGTATATTCGGATATCTTTTCCAAAAGTCGTATATTTCATCAACAACTACTTTATATTTGTTTACTACGTCAGCATGGTCTTTGTTGATAATATTTGCGAGAGTATCAACTAATTCGCCTAACTTTTCGTTGTCAATTTTTTTATCGCCGATATCTTTTTTTACATACTCTATTAGCGTATTCCTATAATAATCATAAATTTCTTGATAAACACTATCGTCAAGTAATTCAATATGTAGGCGTAAATAACGGTGCACCCAAGTAAACATATCTTTTCTGCCCTTCTTTTCCCAATAACGCTCAAAACGACGTGCATTTAATTTTTCTGAGATTTTCATACATTCACCTTTTAAATTATAATCTTCTCTTGTTTCCTTGTCAAAATTTATTATTTTTCGTGGAAAACCACGATTATTATATCATAAATTTAAAAGCATGTCAATTTCGTGGAATTCCACGAGATAATATTTTTTACAATTCATATAATAATTTCGTGGAACGGCGTTAAGTAGTTCCGTGAAGGGGATTGTATGAATATAAACGACGCAATCGTTAAAAGGATTGAAGAAATTTGTAAAGAGAAAAACATAAACGTATGCGAAGCAACGCTAAACGGTGGGAAATCGCCGTCAGCAATATACGATTTGATTAAGGGTAGAACAAAATGCTCAAAGGTGTCTACGATAAAATCTTTTTGCCAAGGGGCTGGCATAACGTTGTCAGAGTTTTTTAATAGAGATTATTTTAATGATTTTGAAGAATAAAATAATGGAAAACCACGGATAGACGCCGTGGTTTTTGTTTTGTGGTGCAAACAGCAATTATCTTAAAATCTTTATTTATGTTAAAAAATGCGTTTTTTCTTTAAAATACCCCTTAAAATCCCTTGCTATTAAAAATCTTTTGTGTTAGAATATACAAGCAAAAAATTCGCACCCGTGCGCGCGTAAGATTTTCGTGTTTCCGAAAATACTTTTTCAATCGGAAATGTAATCTTAAAAAACAAACGCGTCGGGGAGGCAGAACGGAGGTATTTTATTATGGCAGTTATCACTATGAAACAACTCCTTGAAACAGGGGTTCACTTCGGTCACCAAACAAGGCGTTGGAATCCGAAAATGAAGAAGTACATCTTCGGCGAAAGAAACGGTATTCATATTATCAACCTTGAACAAACGGTTGAACTTATTGAAAAAGACGTTTATCCTTTCGTTGTTGAAACGGTTAAGCAAGGCAAGAGCGTACTCTTCGTTGGCACCAAAAAACAAGCTCAAGACGCTATTAAAGAAGAAGCTGAAAGATGCGGTCAATACTACATCAACAGCCGTTGGCTTGGTGGCACGCTTACCAACTTCAAGACTATTAGGTCAAGAGTTGAAAGGCTTAACAAACTTGACAACATGGAAAAGATGGGCGAATTCGACCTTCTTCCCAAAAAAGAAGTTATCGGCTTAAAGGCTGAAAGAGAAAAACTTCAAACCAACCTTGGCGGTATTAGAGAAATGAGAACTCTTCCTGGTCTTATGTTTATCGTTGACCCATCTCAAGAAGATATCGCTGTTTTAGAAGCAAGAAAACTTAACATTCCTATCGTTGCTATTACCGACACTAACTGTGACCCCGACCTTATCGACCACGTTATCCCTGGTAATGACGACGCTATTAGAGCAGTTAAACTTATCGCTTCTGTTGTTGCTGACGCTGTTATCGAAGCAAACCAAGGCGAACAAATGGAAGTGGCAGAAGAAGTTGTTGCTGAGGAAGCTGTTGAACAAGCTCAAGCTGAATAATTTATTTGGAGGAAAACGATAATGTTTACTAATAAAGACGTTATGGATTTACGTAAAAAGACGGGTGCTGGCGTTGCAGATTGCAAAAAAGCACTTACCGAAACCGACGGCGATATGGAAAAGGCAATTGACTTTTTGAGAGAAAAAGGTATTGCTACCGCTGCTAAAAAAGCATCACGTATTGCTGCTGAAGGTATCGTTGCTGCTAAAATCGAAGGCAAAGTTGGCGCGCTCGTTGAAGTTAACTGTGAAACCGACTTCGTTGCTAAGGGTGACCAATATAAAGACTTCGTTAACGGCGTTGTTGATTACGTTATAGCTAACGACGTTGCTGATGCAGCCGCACTTATCGCTGCAAAAGCAGACGACACGATTGCTGCAACCGCTAAAATCGGTGAAAAAATCGCTATCCGTCGTTTTGCTAAATACGCTACCGAAAACGGTGTTGTTGAAAGTTATATCCATATGGGTGGTAAAGTTGGCGTTTTAGTTGAAGTTGAAGGTTGCACTTGCGATAGCGCACGCGAACTCGCACACGACGTTGCTCTTCAAATCGCTGCTGCTAAACCCTTATACTTAACCGCAAGCGAAGTTCCTGTAGAAGTTGTTGAACACGAAAAAGAAATTCTTAGAGCGCAAGCGCTTAACGAAGGTAAACCCGCTGCTATCGTTGATAGAATGGTTGAAGGTAGAGTTAAAAAGTATTATGATGAATTCTGCTTGCTCAATCAAGCGTTCGTTAAAGACCCCTCTTTAACCATCGAAAAACTCGTTAAGAGTTATGGAGACAAGATGGGCAAAACTCTTTCTATTAAACGCTTTACTCGTTTTGAAATGGGCGAAGGTTTAGAAAAGAGGAATGACGACTTTGCTGCTGAAGTTGAAGCACAAATGAAAAAATAATTAAAAAGAAAAGTAAAAAAGAGCCTTTTTCTAAAAGGCTCTTTTTTGTTGTTTTATTTTAGGCTTTGTTTGTCAAAGCCTTTTTGTTTAATCTTTAATGACCGTTGCGGTGGCGTGCACGCAAATGCCTTCTTCACGCCCAACGAAACCAAGTCCTTCAAGCGTGGTTGCACCTAGCCCAACTTTGCTTTCGGGGATATTTAGTGTAGTTGCTAAATTTCGAGTTATGGTGGGGATATGGTTTAGAAGTTTGGGCTTTTCCGCCATAACCGTTGCTGAAACGTTATGCACGCGATAACCCTTTTGTTTAATCATTAATAAAACTTTTTTCAAAAGTTCCATGCTGTTTGCATCTTTATAAGCGGGGTCTTTATCGCTAAAATGATAGCCGATATCGCGCAAAGATAAAGAAGACAATATCGCATCCATAATAGCGTGCGTTAAAACGTCCGCATCAGAATGCCCTAAAAGTCCTTTATCGTGCGCAATTTCAACACCGCCTAAAATTAATTTTCGGTCGCTCACTAATTTGTGGCAATCAAACCCCGTGCCAAAACGGAAATCGGGCGTGTTTTCATTTGACGAAAAGTCGGTTGCAAACGTTAATTTAATATTTTTAACGTCACCGTCGTAAACGTGAACGTCCCCAAAAAATTCTTTATATAGTTCACCGTCGTCGTTATAAACTCTATCGCACGCGTGCGCGTACGCGTGTTTTATTTGTTTTGCGTTAAACCCTTGTGGTGTTTGAACTGAAAACAATTCGCTTTTACCTAAATAACAATCAACTTTTTCTGCACTTGCTTTAACCATGGTGTCACGAGAGGGGACAACGGGTATTGCACTACCACGCTCAACTGCCGTGTCTATGCAATCTTTTATCATTTTTGTCGTCACGAAAGGTCTTGCCCCATCGTGAATAAGCACTATTTCGCCGTCAACTAAATTAAGCGCGTTTTTAACAGATTGCGTTCTAGTTTCGCCACCAAGAACTACGGTGGCTTTTTCTTTCACTTTATCACTTATAAAATCAAAGTCGATAGGGGAGGCGGTGACTATTATTTGGTCAATCAAATTGCTTTCAATAAACGCGCTTAGCGTTTTTTCAAAGCAAGGCGTTCCACTCACTTCAACTAACAATTTATTTTTGTCAAAACCAGCGCGCACGCCTTTACCCGCACACGCTAAGATTAAGGAAACTTTCATTTAAGTCACTCCGTTATAATTTGATAAAGATTTTCGGCTTGCTCTTTGCGAACGGTTTCTTTTACGTCTAAAATTTTAAATTTAACCGTGCCACTATTAAAGCCTATTTCAACCACGTCGTTAACCTTTACGGTGTAAGATGGTTTAACCGTTTTTCCGTTAACTTTAACCCTACCGCCGTCACACGCTTCTTGAGCAAGAGTTCGGCGTTTTAGAAGCCTTGAAACTTTCAAAAATTTGTCTATGCGCATATAAATCCTTTAATAAAAAAATTGCCGTATTTTGTCGAAATAAAAAATAATTTCAAAAAGTTGCTCTAATCACTTGACATTGTTGACGGATTAAGATAACATTATATAATGCATTATGATAGGTTAATATCGATTTTTATCGCCATTTTTCAGGAAATTGCTTAAAAAAATACGCCTTTTCCACAGGAAAAAGGAAATGATAGAAAAAGACGTTAACTCTTCCGTCAAAGTAGATTATACAATAAAAAAGTCGTTTTGTCTACTTGTCGGCAAATAATTTAAATTTTTTTAAGGAGTGTGTTTTAATGACACGTGTACTACCCGAAATCGTAAGTGGCAAGGTTAAGAGAAAAACTTTTAGCAAAATCAAAGAAGCAATTGAACTCCCTTATCTTGTCAAGATTCAGAAGGACTCTTACGACGCTTTCATTAAAGAAGGCATCGGTGAAGTTCTTGAAGACTTTTCACCCATCACCGACTATTCGGACCACTTTGAGATGTATTTCTTGGATTACACTCTTGAAGGCAAGCCCAAATACGACGAAAAAGAATGCAGAGATAGAGACGCAACTTATGCTCTTCCTTTGCGCGTTAAAGTTAGGCTTGTTAACAAGGTGACTGACGAAGTTATCGACCAAGAAGTGTTTATGGGCGATTTCCCGCTTATGACTGATAACGGTTCGTTTATCATCAACGGTGCGGAAAGAGTTATCGTTTCCCAACTCGTTCGTTCTCCCGGCGTTTATAACGGCTCTGAAATGGACAAGTCTGGTAAAAAACTTTTCAACACCACCGTTATTCCTTCAAGGGGTGCTTGGCTTGAATTTGAACAAGATTCGCAAAACGTTCTTTGGGTGCGCGTTGACAGAACGAGAAAGTTAACCGCAACCGTTTTATTGCGTGCTCTTGGCTTTGGTAGTGACGACGAACTTATCAACAATCTCTTTACCGACAACAAGATGATTGCCGACACCGCGTCAAAAGATACCAGCAAATCTGAAAGCGATAGCCTTATTGAATTATATCGTCGTCTTCGTCCGGGTGAAATCCCCACCGACGAAGCGGTTAAACAACACCTTAAAAATTTATTCTTCGACCCACGCCGTTATGACTTGGCAAGGGTTGGCAGATATAAATTCAACAAAAGACTTCGCCTTGGCGCGCGTATCGTAGGGCTTAAATCTTTCGATACCGTCGTTAGTCCTGACGGGGAAGTTTTGGCTGAAGCAGGTAGCATCATCACTAAGGCTCAAGCAGAAGCAATCCAAAACGCCGGCATCAATTACTTCTTTGCAGACGTAAACGGCGAAAAACATAAAATTATCGCAAACAACGTGGTTAGTTTTGCTGAACTCACGGGCATTAACCCAAGAACGTTCGGTCTTCTTGATTACGTTTATTATCCCACGCTCATTTTCTCTAAAAAGGTTAGCGACGTTGCTACCGAAAACGGCGTAGAACAAACGGCTGAAATCTTAAAAGACGAAATTAACGCATTGTTCTATATTGACGAGAAAAAGATTAAAGTTGGGGAAGAAAAACCCGAAGATAAGAAAAACGAAGAAAAGGCACGCGAAACGAGAATTAAGTTTATTAACGCTTGCGTTAAATATTTCGAACTCGTTAAAGACGGCGACCCCCAAACGGTTAACGCTGAAGACAAAAAAGTTCTCCGTCCCCTTATCGAAAAACTCAATCACAAACATATCACCGTTGACGATATCGTTGCATCGGTATCAGTTAACCTTGATTTAGCGTTCGGCATCAACACCGTTGATAATATCGACCACTTGGGCAACCGTCGTGTTCGTTCGGTTGGTGAACTTTTACAAAACCAATTCCGTATCGGTATTGCAAGGTTAGAACGCGTTATTCGTGAAAGAATGGGCACACAAGACCCCAAGGAAGTTTCTCCACAAGGGCTTATCAACGTTCGCCCAGTAAGTTCGGCTATTAAAGAATTCTTCGGTTCTTCACAACTTTCACAATTTATGGACCAAACCAACCCGATTGCAGAACTCACTCACAAGAGAAAACTTTCTGCGTTAGGTCCGGGAGGTCTTAACCGTGATAGAGCAACCTTTGAAGTGCGTGACGTTCACCACTCACACTATGGTAGAATGTGCCCGATAGAAACGCCTGAAGGTCAAAATATCGGTCTTATCTCTTCACTCGCTGCTTACGCTAAGGTTAACGAATTCGGATTTATCGAATCACCTTATAGAAAAATTGAACACACTATGAACGCTGACGGCGTGATTGAAACTATTGTCACCGAACACGTTGACTATCTCACCGCAGATGAAGAAGATAATTATATCGTTGCACAAGCAAACGAACCGTTAATCGATAACAAATACTTTGTTAACGACCGTGTTTCTTGCCGTCACAGAGATGAAATCACTGAAGACGTTAAAGAAAAAATGGATTATATGGACGTTTCGCCAAAGCAACTTATTTCAGTTGCAACCGCACTTATCCCGTTCTTAGAAAACGACGATACTAACCGTGCGCTCATGGGTTCTAACATGCAACGTCAAGCAGTTCCGCTACTTTGCCCTGAAAACGCAATCGTTGCAACGGGTATTGAAAGAAGAATCGCTTACGACTCTGGCGTTATGGTTAACGCTGTTAACGCAGGTGTCGTTAAGTCTGTTGCTAGCGACCAAATTATTATTACTGAAGAAGACGGCACGGATAGAGAATATACGTTGAAGAAATTCGAACGTAGCAACCAAGGCACTTGCCTTAACCAAAGACCTATCGTTGATAAAGGCGAAAAGATTGAAAAAGGCCAAACTATTGCAGACGGCCCTTCTACTAAGAACGGCGAACTTGCGCTTGGAAGAAACATCTTAGTCGGCTTTATGAGCTGGGAAGGTTATAACTACGAAGACGCTATCTTGCTTTCTGAAAAACTCGTTAGAGAAGACGTGTTTACCACAATTCACATTGAAGAACACGAAATCGAAGCAAGGGATACGAGACTTGGCGAAGAAGAAATCACGCGTGATATTCCTAACGTTGGTGAGGACGCGCTTAAAGACCTTGATGAAGACGGTATCGTTAGAGTAGGCGCAGAAGTTAACAGCGGTGATATTCTCGTTGGTAAAGTGACGCCTAAGGGCGAAACCGAACTTACGCCTGAAGAAAGATTGCTCCGCGCAATATTCGGTGAAAAATCAAGAGAAGTTAGAGACACTTCACTTAAAGTTCCACACGGTGAAGGCGGTATCGTTGTAGACGTTAAAGTATTCACGCGCGCTAATAAAGACGAACTTTCGCCTGGCGTAAACAAATTAGTTAGAGTATATATCGCACAAAAACGTAAAATATCTATCGGCGATAAGATGGCAGGTCGTCACGGTAATAAGGGTGTTATTTCAAGAATACTCCCAGAATCCGATATGCCGTTTATGGCAGACGGTACTCCGCTTCAAATCGTACTTAACCCGCTCGGCGTTCCTTCACGTATGAATATCGGTCAAGTTCTTGAAGTGCATTTAGGTTTAGTTTGTAAGCAACTCGGCTGGAAGATTGCAACACCCGTATTCGACGGCGCAACTGAAGGCGATATTAAAGAATTGCTCCGCGAAAACAATATAGTTAACCCCGATGGCGAAGTTGACGGTAAAATTCAACTTTACGACGGACGCACGGGTGAACCGTTTGAAAACAGAGTCACCGTTGGTCAAATGTATATGATTAAACTTATTCACTTGGTTGACGATAAGATTCACGCTCGTTCTACTGGTCCTTACAGTTTAGTCACGCAACAACCACTCGGTGGTAAAGCGCAATTCGGTGGTCAACGTTTCGGTGAAATGGAAATTTGGGCACTCGAAGCATACGGCGCAGCACATATCCTTCAAGAAATTCTTACCGTTAAGTCTGACGATATCGTTGGTAGGGTTAAAACTTACGAATCTATCGTTAAAGGTACTAACATTAGTGAACCTGGTATTCCAGAAGCGTTTAAGGTTCTTCTTAAAGAATTGCAATCACTCGCACTCGATATGAAAGTTCTTACCGAAAACAAAGAAGAACTCGCTATTAAAGACCTTATCGAAAGCGACATTGACGATATGCCGTTCGTTCGTGAAAAAGTTGTTCAAGACGAAGTTTCACTTGACGATATTGATGAAAGTGACGTTGGTGAAATGGTATTTGAAGACGCTGATACCGACGAAGAACTTAGCGACGAATTGAATTACAGCAATATGTTCGAAGACGATGACGACGAAATTGACACTTCTATTCCATCTGATTTGGATTTAGACGACGATTTTGATAGTCTTGATATCGACCTCGACGACGAAGAATAATAGGGAGGAAAAGGAAAATTATGTTTGAACTTAACAATTTTGATTCCATACAAATAGGAGTAGCTTCTCCCGAAAAAATAAGAGAATGGTCTTACGGCGAAGTGACCAAGCCTGAAACCATTAACTATAGAACTCAAAAACCCGAAATGGGCGGTCTATTCTGTGAAAGAATTTTTGGACCGACGAAAGACTGGGAGTGCCACTGCGGTAAGTATAAACGTATCCGTTATAAAGGCGTTATTTGTGATAAGTGTGGTGTTGAAATCACAAAATCTAAAGTTCGCCGTGACAGAATGGGACACATTGAACTTGCTGCTCCCGTTTCACACATTTGGTATTTTAAGGGCGTTCCTTCAAGAATAGGGCTTATGCTCGATATGAGCCCCAAGTCATTAGAACACGTTTTGTATTTTGCAAGTCACGTCGTTTTAGACCCAGGCACAACCCCCTTACAATATAAACAAGTTATAAGCGATAGAGAAAAAATCGAAGCCGAAGAACTTTATGGTGAAGGCTCTTTCAAAACGGGTATCGGCGCAGAAGCAATTAAAGAACTTCTCATGGCGATTGACCTTGATAAAGAAAGCGCAGAAACCAAGAAAATCATTGAAGAAAACGGCTCTGGTCAAAGAAGAATTCGCGCGGTTAAAAGGATAGAAATTATAGAAGCGTTCAGAAAGAGCGGTAATCGCCCTGAATGGATGATTTTAGACGTTCTTCCCGTTATCCCACCCGAACTTCGCCCAATGGTTCAACTCGACGGCGGTAGATTTGCAACTTCTGACCTTAACGACCTTTATAGGCGCGTTATTAACCGTAATAACCGTCTTAAAAAACTTATGGATTTGGGCGCGCCCGAAATCATTATAAGAAACGAAAAGAGAATGTTGCAAGAAGCAGTAGACGCTCTTATCGATAACGGTAGACACGGCAAGGCTATTACTGGTGCAGGCAACCGTGAACTCAAATCACTTTCAGGTATGCTCCGCGGTAAACAAGGTCGTTTCCGTCAAAACCTTCTCGGTAAACGTGTTGACTATTCTGGTCGTTCGGTTATCGTTGTTGGTCCTGAACTTAAACTTTATCAATGCGGTCTTCCTAAAGAAATGGCTATCGAACTTTTCAAGCCGTTCGTTATGAAGAAGTTGGTTGAAAATAACATTTGTCACAATATTAAAAACGCAAAGCGTACTGTAGAGCGCGCTAAAACGGTTGTTTGGGACGTTCTTGAAGAAGTTATTAAAGACCACCCCGTTATGCTTAACCGTGCGCCTACGCTTCACAGATTGTCAATTCAAGCGTTTGAACCCGTGCTTATCGAAGGTAGAGCAATTAAACTTCACCCGTTAGTGTGCGGTGCGTTCAACGCCGACTTTGACGGTGACCAAATGGCAGTTCACGTTCCACTTTCAGTTGAAGCACAAGCAGAAGCAAGATTTTTGATGCTTGCATCTAACAATATATTAAAGCTCTCTGACGGTAAACCTGTTATGAGTCCTACGCAAGATATGGTTATGGGTTCTTATTATCTCACCATTATCAAACGTAAGATAGGCGAAAAATATAATGAAAAGGGTAGAAAAGATGAAAACGGCACCGTTTACGGCGTACCAGAATTCACCGTTTCTTACACCTGCCCCGAAGAAGCAATTATGGCTTATCAAACGGGTAAAATAGGTTTGCAAGATGAAATTATCGTTCGCCGTACCGTTGAAGTTGACGGGGAACAAGTTTCAGGCAGGGTTAAAACTTCTGTTGGTAAGATTATTTTCAACGAAGCAATTCCGCAAAACTTAGGTTTCGTTAAGAGAGAAAACAAAGAAGATTTCTTAAAATACGAAATTGATAAATTAGTTGGCAAAAAAGATTTGCAAAAAATCGTTGGCGCATGCTTTAAGCGTCACGGCGCAAGCAGTGCAGCAGACGTGCTTGATAAAATCAAAGCACTCGGCTTTAAGTATTCTACCGTTGGCGCAATCACCACCAGCGTGTTCGATATGCACATGCCTAAAGATAAGAATGCAATTCTTAAAGAAGCCGAAGCACACGTTCTTAAAGTTGAAAACCTTTACAAAAAAGGTTATATAACTGACGAAGAAAGATATAAGAAAGTCGTTTCTATCTGGAAAAAGGCTACTGACGACGTGACTGATAAGTTGATGGATACGCTCGACGAGTTTAACCCAATTCTTATGATGGCTAACTCAGGTGCGCGTGGTTCTAAAGACCAAATTAAACAACTTGCTGGTATGCGTGGTCTTATGACCGACCCGAATGGTAAAACTATCGAAATCCCGGTTAAGTCTTGCTTCCGTGAAGGACTTTCAGTTCTCGAATACTTTATTTCTTCTCACGGTGGACGTAAAGGGCTTGCCGATACCGCACTTAAAACGGCTGACTCAGGTTATCTAACCCGTCGTTTGGTTGACGTTTCGCAAGAAGTTATCATCAAAGAAGAAGATTGCTTTGCAAGTACGGGTGACGCTATAAAAGGCGTTAAAGTTTCTGCAATTAAAGGTAGCAAGGGCGAAATTATCGAAGGCTTGCGTGACCGTATTGCAGGTAGATTTACCGTTAACGATATAATTAACCCCGCAACGGGCGAAGTTATGGTTAAGGCTAACGAAATGATTTCAGAAGATATGGCTGACGAAATTTGTGATGCAGGCATTGAAGAAGTTGAAATCAGAAGCGTATTTACCTGTAAGTCTAAAACCGGCGTTTGTGCTAAGTGCTACGGTAAGAACATGAGCAACAATAACCCCGTTCAAATCGGTGAAGCAGTTGGTATTATCGCTGCACAATCAATCGGTGAGCCTGGTACTCAACTTACCATGCGTACCTTCCACACGGGTGGTATTGCAAGTACGGGAGATATTACGCAAGGTCTTCCTAGGGTTGAAGAACTTTTCGAAGCGCGTAAACCAAAACACGCTGCAATCGTTTGTGAACACAGCGGTGAAGTTGAAATCGAAGAAAAAGACAAAATTATCCACGTTATCGTTAAGACGGACGACGGTTCTAAACAAGATTACACTATTCCGTTTGGAACTGGTGTTATCGTTAAAACGGGCGATAAGGTTGAACCGGGTTCAGTTCTCACCAACGGCTCAGTTTATCCGCAAGACATCTTAAAGACCAAGGGTATAAAAGGCGTTCAAGATTACATCTTGCGCGAAATTCAAAGCGTTTACCGTTCACAAGGCGTTGATATCAACGATAAACACGTTGAAATTATCGTTCGTCAAATGATGAAAAAAGTTCAAGTTGAAAACCCAGGTGGAACTGATATTCTTCCCGGTGAAAAACTTGACGTTTACAAGTTTGAAGAAGAAACTATTAACGCTCTCGAAAACGGACTTGTTCCGCCACAAGGTAAGAGAATTCTTCTTGGTATCACTAAGGCTGCGCTCGCAAAAGAAAGTTTCTTGTCTGCAGCGTCGTTCCAAGAAACCGCAAGAGTTCTTACGGAAGCAGCAATTAAGAACAAGGTAGACCCGCTTATCGGTCTTAAAGAAAACGTTATTATCGGTAAACTTATTCCAGCAGGTACGGGAATTAAGAACTATAAAAACGTTTCACCCCAAACGGTTATTCAAAGAACGGTTGAACCGCAAGAATAATCGCGAAATCGTCAAAAAAATCTCAAAAACAGTGGTTTTTAATTGACGAAATGGGCAATAAATGGTAAAATAATAATTCGGCGGGTTGAGTAAACCCGCCCACAAAAACGTTTCTAAGAACGGAAGTTTCCGAATCCGTTTTTCGAATATCCGAAATAAGTAAAGGAGGTGCGATATGCCTACAATTCAACAGTTAATCAGACAGGGTAGAACAAAAATCACTTACAAGTCAAAATCACCCGCTTTAGACGAATGTCCTCAAAAGCGTGGCGTTTGCTTGTCAGTCACCACGACGACGCCGAAAAAACCTAACTCGGCACTTCGTAAAATTGCCCGCGTTCGTTTGACCAACAAGGCCGAAGGTATCGTTTACATCCCCGGTGAAGGTCACAACCTTCAAGAACACAGCTCAGTTCTTATCCGTGGCGGAAGGGTAAAAGACTTACCTGGTGTTAGATACCACATTATTCGTGGCGCTCTTGATACTGCCGGCGTTGCAAAACGCAGACAAGCAAGGTCAAAATACGGCGCAAAAAGACCTAAATAAGTTTAACTTTTTAACAGCAGGTTAGGCTTAGAAACACCTACTTATAATCGGAATTCGGAAAATTAACCCGATTTGGTAGGCAGTATGTCGAAAGACAGAAGGTTCGCTACCCCTTGGGGCAAGCGATAGCTGTACTAAAAACAAGGGTTTACCCTTAATCGAAAAGCGCAAGCGTTAGTTGCGCAAAAATTAAAGGAGGATTTTAGTTATGCCGAGAAGAGGCAATATTGCAAAAAGAGACGTTTTGCCCGATCCCGTGTACAATGACAAGGTTGTGACCAAACTTATCAACCAAGTTATGTTAGACGGTAAAAAGGGTATTGCGCAAGGCATCGTTTACGAAGCGTTTACCACTGCTTCTGAAAAGGTTGGTTCAGACCCTAAGGAAATGTTCGTTCAAGCGCTTGGCAACATTATGCCTATGGTAGAAGTTAAAGCAAGGAGAGTTGGTGGTGCTAACTATCAAGTACCTATCGAAATCCGCGCTGAAAGAAGACAAACACTCGCAATCAGATGGTTGGTTGCAGCTGCGCGTAAGAGAGGCGAAAGAGAAATGGCTCAAAGATTAGCCGCTGAACTCGTTGACGCTTTCAATAATACTGGTAGCGCAGTTAAGAAGAAAGAAGATACACACAGAATGGCGGAAGCAAACAAAGCGTTCGCACATTACAGATTTTAATTTGGGAGAAACATTATGCCGAGAGATTTTGATTTGGGTGTGACCAGAAATATAGGTATAATGGCGCACATTGACGCAGGTAAAACCACCACCACCGAACGTATTTTGTTCTACACGGGTAAAACCCACAAGTTAGGCGAAACTCACGAAGGTGGCGCTACTATGGACTGGATGGTTCAAGAACAAGAACGTGGTATCACTATTACGTCTGCTGCGACCACTTGCTATTGGAAGGGACACCGTATAAACATTATTGACACCCCCGGACACGTTGACTTTACCGTTGAAGTTGAAAGGTCACTCCGTGTTCTTGACGGTGCTGTTGCAACTTTCTGCGCTAAGGGCGGTGTTGAACCCCAAAGTGAAACGGTATGGCGTCAGGCGGACAAATATAAAGTTCCCCGTATCGCTTATATCAATAAAATGGATATTAACGGTGCTAACTATGATAACGCTGTTAATATGATGAGAGAAAGACTTCACACCAATCCACTTCCTATCGTTCTTCCGATAGGTAAAGAAGAAACTTTCAAAGGTATCGTAGACGTTATCACGAGAAAGGCTTATATCTATCTTGACGATTTAGGAAGAGAAATCGACGTGACGGACGTTCCTGCTGACATGAAAGATAAGGTTGAAGAATGCAGGTCGCAAGTAGTTGAAGTTGCTGCCGAAATGGACGATGCTCTTATGGAAAAATATTTCGAAGAAGGTGACCTTTCTATCGAAGAAATTAAAAAGGGCTTGCGTGCTGCAACTCTTGCTATGAGAGTGACCCCCGTTCTTTGCGGTTCTTCTTATAAAAATAAAGGCGTTCAAAACCTTTTGGACGCAGTTGTTGATTATCTCCCCAGTCCTTTAGACGTTGGTGCTGTAAGTGGCGTTAATATGAAAGGCGAAGATGCAAGTAGAGAACCTGGTGACGACCAACCTTTCAGCGGTTTGGCGTTCAAGATTATGACCGACCCGTTTGTTGGTAAGCTCGCTTTCTTCCGTGCTTATTCAGGTGTTTTGAAAACTGGTTCTTACGTTTATAACAGCGTAAAAGGTAAAAAGGAAAGGGTTGCACGTATTCTTCGTATGCATGCTAACCACAGGGAAGAAGTTGACGCAGTTTACTCAGGTGAAATTTGTGCTCTTGTAGGTTTAAAAGATACCACCACAGGCGATACGCTTTGTGACGAAAATAACCAAATTATCCTTGAACAAATGGAATTCCCAGACCCCGTTATCGAAGTTGCTATTGAACCTAAAACCAAAGCAGGTCAAGAAAAAATGGGCTTTGCTCTTGCAAAACTTGCTGAAGAAGACCCCACGTTCAAAACTCATACCGATACCGAAACTGGTCAAACCATTATCGCAGGTATGGGCGAACTTCACCTTGAAATTATCGTTGACAGATTGCTCCGCGAATTTAGGGTAGAAGCAAACGTTGGTAAACCCCAAGTTTCTTATAAGGAAACTATTCGTCAAGCAGTTGAAGCAGAAGGTTTATTCAAACGTCAATCTGGTGGTCACGGTCAATACGGACATTGTAAGATTCGTCTTGAACCGCAAGAACCTGGTAAAGGATATGAATTTATTGACGAAACCGTTGGTGGCTCTATTCCTAAGGAATTTATCCAACCTATTAACAAAGGTATTATGGAAGCGGCTAAAAACGGTATTCTTGCTGGATATGAAGTAGTTGACTTTAAGGTCACTGTTTACGACGGTAGTTATCACGACGTTGACTCGTCTGAAATGGCGTTTAAGATTGCTGGTTCAATGGCTCTTAAAGACGGTCTTGCAAAAGCAAAGAGCGTTCTCTTAGAACCAATTATGAAAGTTGAAATCGTGACGCCTGACGATTACTTTGGTGATCTTATGGGCAACGTGACTGCTCGCCGTGGTATTATTCAAGGCACGGACGATAGAAACGGTGTTAAAGTTATCGATGCACATATTCCGCTTTCGGAAATGTTCGGTTATGCAACCGACTTGCGTTCAAGAACACAAGGTAGAGGCAACTACACAATGCAATTCTCACATTATTCTGAAGTACCGAAATCGGTTGCTGAAAAGATAATGGGTAAAAAAGCGTAATTAACTGTTGACAATTATATAAATTTATTGTAAAATAAGATTACGTTTTAGTAAAAATTATTAAAAAAATAAAAAATTAAAAATTAAAAAAATATTATCATTTTGAATTTTTGGAGGAAACAATAATGGCAAAGGCTAAATTTGACAGAAGCAAACCGCACATTAACATCGGTACTATCGGTCACGTTGACCACGGCAAAACCACCCTTACCGCTGCTATCACCATGACGATGGCTGCTAAGGGTCAAGCTGCTAAAATGAGATACGACGAAATCGATAAGGCACCAGAAGAAAAGGCACGTGGTATTACAATTAATACCTCACACGTTGAGTATCAAACTGATGCACGTCACTATGCACACGTTGACTGCCCCGGACACGCTGACTACGTTAAGAACATGATTACCGGTGCTGCACAAATGGACGGCGCAATCCTCGTAGTTGCTGCTACCGACGGTCCTATGCCCCAAACCAGAGAACACATTCTTCTTGCTCGTCAAGTAGGTGTTCCTTACATCGTAGTTTTCATGAACAAATGTGACCAACTCGATGACCCTGAACTTTTGGAACTCGTTGAAATGGAAATCCGTGAACTTCTTTCTGAATACGGCTTCCCTGGCGACGATACCCCAATCATTAAGGGTTCTGCTCTTAAAGCTCTCGAATGCGCTCAAGCAGGTGAAGGCGATGCAGTTCTCAATGCACCCGAAACCCAATGCATTAAAGAACTTATGGATGCAGTTGATTCTTATATTCCTACTCCTGAACGTGACGAAGCTAAACCCTTCCTTCTCCCTGTAGAAGACGTATTCACCATTTCTGGTCGTGGTACCGTTGCTACCGGCCGTGTAGAACGTGGTGTTGCACACGTTAACGACCCTGCTGAAATCGTTGGTCTTTCAGAAGAAAGCAGAAATACCGTTATTACTGGTCTTGAAATGTTCCGTAAACTTCTTGACGAAGCACAAGCTGGTGACAACGTTGGTGCTCTTCTCCGTGGTATTGACAAAAAAGATATCGAACGTGGTCAAGTAATTGCTAAACCTGGCACGGTTAAACCTCACACCTCATTCAAAGGTCAAGTGTATATCCTTACCAAAGAAGAAGGTGGCCGTCACACCCCGTTCTTCAACAACTATCGTCCTCAATTCTATTTCAGAACTACCGACGTTACTGGTTCAATCAAACTTCCTGAAGGCGTAGAAATGGTTATGCCTGGTGACAACATCGAAATGGATGTTGAACTCATCACCCCAATCGCTATGGAAGAAGGTCTCCGCTTCGCTATCCGTGAAGGTGGCAGAACCGTTGGTTCAGGCGTTGTTGCTAAAATCGTTAAATAATTAGTGGTTTTAGAAAAAACTTAAAAACATAAAGGCACAGTTTACTGTGCCTTTTTTGTATCTAAACAAAAACACACCAGGTTTACTAGTGTGTTTTTATTATAAATTGATTAATCGCCTTTTTTGAGAGTTTTTGCGCTAATAGACGCAACGAATTTTCGTGAGAAAAATCTTGGTGCAAATGCTGTTAATTTATTTACAAAGCCATATATTGCGATTCGTTTGCCTTTTATTGATTTTTTGTAAGCAAAATTTGCAATTTTTTCTGCGGAAACGGGCTTAATTTTCTTGAAAGTCCAGTCGTTTTTGGCTTTTTCAACAAAGCCAGAGATAAACGGGCCTGGGCAAAGAGCCAAAACTTTAACTTTAGTTTTTCTTAATTCGTGTGAGATAGATTCAGAAAAATTAAGAACGAACGCTTTACTTGCGTGATAAGTGCACATATACGGGCCGGGAACGAAACTTGCAAGTGAACTTACGTTGATAATTCGCCCTTTATTATTTTTTATCATATCGTTAATAAATACGCGGGTGAAATAAACAAGTGCGGAACAGTTGACTGCAATCATTTGCATTTGCAAATCTATGTCCATATCCTTGAAATCCGTGCGGTCACCAAATCCCGCGCCGTTTATAAGGTTTGTGACCACGTAGCCTTTATTTTTACAATAATCGTAAACCTTTTTGCACTCTGCTTTAGATGATAAATCTGCGCTAACGAAATCAACTGAAACGGCGTAAGTTTTTTCTATTTCGGTTTTAAGTTTTGCTAATTTTTCTTCTGAAGTTGAAACAAGCAAAAGATTGTTGCCGTTTTTAGCGTAAATATCGCAAAAAGCCTTGCCTAAACCACCCGTTGCACCTGTTATAAGCGTAATTTCCATAATAACCCCCGATATTTAATATGTTTAAAAATATTTTATATATAAAGATACAGCCCGTCCAACCGGACAGGCTGTATCTTTATTAGAATAAATTTTAATTGAAAGAATCTTTATATGCTTTGCCGAACTTAAATGCCGGAATTTTGGTTGCAGAAATTCTAATTGGTTCGCCAGTTTTGGGGTTAAATCCGTCTCTTTCAGGTTTTTCCTTAATTTCGAAAGAACCGAAACCAGAAATTTGGATTTTTTCACCTTTCTTAAGTCCTTCAGTTATTGCGTCAATAAGACTATCAAGTGCGATTGATGCGTCCTTTAACGTAATTCCTGCGTTGTTTGCCATTGCCCTTATCAATTCATTTTTATTCATCACAAAACCCTCCAAGTTTTTATATATTGATTATATCACATTTACGGAATTTTTCAAGGGGTTTTTAAAAATTTTTGTCAAAAAATGCGCATTTTTTACATTTTTTCGCGATTTTAGCCTTAAAAAGCCCTTTTACTTGACAATTATCTTTTACGTGCTTAATATTTATTCGTAAAAAAAGGGGGGGTACTTGTGCTCAATAAAAGGGTTAACGTATGTTTATTAGACGAAGATTTTGAAAGTTTTAGGCAAGTTATTTGCGATAAATCGCCTTTTTCAAGGGTTTTATTAGTTGCGCTTAAAAGTGATTTTAAGGAGAAAGGACAAATCATATTTGAGCAAATTAAAAAAACGTCTAACAAAATTATTAGCGTTATATTTGAAGATGATTTTGTGTTCTCAATCGAAAGCGTTTGTGGTTTGTTTAACGCGCCCGAAGACGTTAGGCTTATAATTTCAATTAGTGATAAATTATCAAACCTTGCTTCTTATTTTGCTCAAATTAAAAATATTCCGTTGGTTGTAATTTCAAGCGGGTGGAAAGATTGTTTATTTGACAATAAGTTGTTTATAAAAAACGGCGGTAAACGTGATTATTTTCTTTGTGACGTTGAAAGGTTTATTTACTTAAATAAGTTTTTTTTAAACGATATTGACGCGTATTCTTTTTTGTGCGCTGAAAAGTTTAAGTTATTAGATATTTTTATTACTTGCGAATTTACTTCGTTGTCGTGCGATAAATTGCTCTTTGAAAGATATTATAAATCTTTAAATTGTTTTGAAGAAATACTGTTTAATAAAAATAGTGATAAAAACAAAAAAGAAATATTTATAAACTTAATAGGTGAAGGATATAACTTTTATTTGAGTTTATCTATGCAAGTGTTAGTGGCATTACAAGTGGTTAATTGTTTTAAGCAAGTAGATAATCTTAACAAGTTATTTATGGCAGAGCATATGATAAATTTTGTTTATAAAGGTTTAAAAAATGGTGCAAGCAAAGCAATTGATTATAACGTTAAAACGGAAGAAGTTTCTAAAATAACGTCAATTTGCCAACAAGAAGTTATGGAAAACTTCTTAAAACAAATTAAAAAAGTTAAAACAGAAAAAGATAAAGAAATTTTTATAGATTTAATCTCTAAAGGTAAAGATTTTGTTAGTAAAGCGATTGAAAAGGTAAAAGAATTGGGGGCAAGAAAAGTTGTTTTAAATGCAAACGACGTAAAATTATTAGAAGTTTGTGGCGATACACCGTTAGGAATGAATTTTTTAAGCGTTTTTAGAGAAATAATATAAAAAGGTATAAAAAAGCAATTTAGAGTTAATACTCTCCGTGCAGATTTTACGGAGAGTATTTTTTTATGCTTAAAAAAATTTTTATAATCGTTATTTCGTTTATATGCGTTTTGAGTATAGGGTTATTTAATAGAACGTCAATTTTTTCAGAATATTCAAACGCGTTTGAAATTTGCTTTAACCGTGCAAGTTCAAGTGAAAGCATCTTTTCCGTAAAGAAAGGCGAGTTTATTTTTCTTGATAACGTTGCGGGAGAAAGTTTTAGCACCACAGCACAAGATTTTAATCTTGATAACTTTTTAAATAAGTTTAACGCGCGAATAGTTATGGTTGAAAAATTAGAAAACGGCGTTTCTTATTACGCTTATTCACCAACGATAAAATATAAGGCACAAATTTTAGACAAAACGGTTAACTTACAAGTTTTCGTTGGAGAAAAAGTGACGGTTGGAAGTCCGTTTATTTTTGGAAGTTTTTAAAAACACGTATAAAAAATTTATTTTTTGATAATAACCGAATAAAAGAAAAGGAGAAATAAAAAATGAAAAAATCGAACGCAAAGATTTTAAACTTCATAAGAAGAAACGCGCTGTATTTAATTCTTGCGCTATGCATTTTGGCTGTTGGGCTTTCGGTCACCGTTATGCTTATAAAACAAAGCAACGAATTGTCGTTAAACGCGGATACCTCTATTGAAGAGCCGTTGCCTGATGACGAACAGGGTACGGGCGCAACAAATCCTGATACGGACGTTGAACCAGTAATTAAACCCGTCACCTTTATTATGCCCGTCAACAATCCCACGTCAATAGGTGCTTATAGCGAAACGATGGTGTGGTGCAGTACGATGGGTAGATTTGAATCACACATGGCGATAGACTTTTTTGCACAAGAAGGGGAGTCTGTACTTGCCGTTTACGACGGCGTAGTAGAAAGTGTTGAAAGCACTTTATTAGAAGGTGTCACGGTTGTTTTAGACCACGGAAACGGGCTTAAAACCATTTATAACTCTCTTGCAGATATTGATGGGGTTTCGGTTGGGCAAACTGTTAAGCAAGGGCAAATTATAGGCGAAGTTTCAGTTTCAAATAGACAAGAATATAAAGACGGCGCGCATTTGCACTTTGAGGTTAAAGAAAACGGACAAACTATAGACCCCGTTAAATATCTTTCAATTGACGAAAAATAAAATTATAGAATAACTAAATTAAATTCCGAATAAAATATGTTAACACTTTTATTCGGAGTTTTTTTATGAGAAAAAAGGCTTTATTTTTGTCGGCAATAATTTTTTTATGCTCGTTTTTTACCTTTTCGGCTTGCAAAAAGCAAGTTTTAGCAGATACGTTATATCAAATCGAAGTGAATTTAGAGCAAAACGTTTTAAGCGGAAAAGAGCGGGTCACTTACGTTAACCATACGGATACGGCAATAAAAGAGTTAAAGTTTAATCTTTTTGGCAATGCGTTTAGAAAGGACGCAAAATTCAGCCCCGTTAGTGCGCAACATATTTCGCAGTCGTATCCCAACGGATTAAATTACGGTAATATGGAAGTTAAAAGCGTAAACGGGCGTGACGGCGAGTTGAATTTTGAAGTTTCAGGCGAGGATAAAAACGTTTTGACGGTTGAACTTGGGAATGAAGTTTTTCCCGAAGAAAAAGTTTGGGTGGATATTGAATTTACTTTAAACTTAGCAAACGTAGTTGCAAGAACGGGAATAAACGCGTGCGCTATAAACCTTGCTAACTTTTATCCTATACTTTGCGCGCGCGACGATAACGGGTTTTATGAATGCGTTTATTATTCTAAAGGCGACCCCTTTTATAGCGATTGCGCGGATTACGTTGTAAAGATAACGGCGGATAAAAAATTTACGGTTGCATCAAGCGGAAAACTTACTGATAGCAAAAATAGTGGGGATAAGACAACTAATACTTACGTTATTGACGACGCGCGCTCGTTTGCCTTCGTGTTATCTGATAAATTTGAAAAAATAACGGATAATTCCACGGGCGTTCAAATTGATTATTATTACTACGACGATAAGTCGCCTGAAGTTTCAATGGAATACGCCGTTAAAAGTATGAAATATTTTGAAAAGACGTTTGGGGAATATCCATACCCAACCTATTCAGTGGTTCAAACGCAATTCGTTCAAGGGGGAATGGAATTTCCCGCGCTCGTTATGATTAGCGACGGGCTTGAGCAAAAGGCTTACGGGGAAGTTATAGTGCACGAGACGGCACATCAATGGTGGCAAACAGTTGTTGGGAATAACGAGATTGAATACGGATTTTTAGACGAGGGACTGGCAGAATATTCGGTGGTGTTATTTTATGAAAATCACCCAGAATATAATCTTTCAAGAAAGGCATTGATAAATTCTGCAAAAGATACGTATAAAGTTTTTTGCTCAGTTTCAGATAAGCTTTTCGGCAAAGTGAACACGGTTATGCTAAGAAGTTTAAAAGACTTTAATAGCGAATATGAATACGTAAATATGGCGTATATAAAGCCTTGCATAATGTATGATTATTTAAGGCAAACGATAGGGGATAACAAGTTTTTCAACGGGCTAAAAAAATATTATTCAAATTATAAATTTTTAAATGCCGTTCCTGACGACTTGGTTGGGGTGTACGAAAAATTAGGCGCAGATACGAACGGGTTCTTCGATAGTTTTTTTAGCGGAAAAGTTATTATATAGTTAAAAATATAAAAACAAGTATTACAAACCTTTTATTTAACTTATTTATCGCAAAAAAATTGCCAAAAAAGTGGTAAATTAGTGATTTAAATAAATATTATCTATTGACAAACTGCTTGTAAAATGTTAAACTTATTAGGTATACGAATAGTTTGCATACAAGGAGTTATAATGAAAAAATTTGTTAAAATTTTAACACTTGTTGTTCTTGCGTTAACTTTTGCGTTAGGTATGGTTGCTTGTAGTGATAACACTAACGGCGGTTCTAACGATAAAGGTTTAATAGGCAAGAGACAAGGTGATACGTGGGTTATATCTAAGTTTGTTGACGACGGCACGACTAATCTTGACATTGGTGAAAAACTCGAACTCGTTTTGCCAGACGGTGTTAGCAAGGTCAAAATTAAAGCTAACGCGTTTTCTGGAAACGGAACTCTTAAAAAAGTGACCGTTCCCGCAAGCGTTGTTGAAATTGAGGCGGGCGCATTTGCGAAGATGAGCAAACTTGAAGAATTAGTTTTACCTTTCGTTGGCGAAGTTAGGAATGCTGACGTTTGGAATCAAGAAACCGACCAAGCGCCTGATAGCGAAAAGGCTATTAACGCTGAAAGAACGATTGCGCATATTTTTGGAACAGAAGAATATGACGAAGGGTCTGAAGTGACAATTTATTACGATTCAACTTCTTCAACCAAGTGCTATATCCCTGAAACGCTTTACAAAATACAAATAGTTGGAACGGATAATTATAAAGTTCCTATGTACGCTTTTTGTGGGCTTACGAGCATTAGTGAAATCGTTTTAACGGGTAGTGTTTCGGAAATCGGTAGATATGCATTTTCTAAGTCTGGTGTTAGAGTGATTGAAATTCCTGAAAGCGTGACGAGAATTCACGACGGCGCTTTTGAAAGTTCACGTGTACAACAAGTTTTATTTAGTGCAGGCGTGGCTAACGGCTCAGTTGAAATTATGGATAACGCGTTTAGAAACTGCACGCTTGTTAAATATATCGGCGAAAAGGTAAACACAATGCCTACCAACACGATTAACCTTGCAAAGTTTAAGTTTACAAGCAACTTTGGTGTGGTTGACGCTCAAGGTAATCCAGTTGCTCAAAAAGCGGTTGGCAAAAACGCATTTGAATTTAACAATTCAACCAAATATGCGGTTTTGGGTGCAGGAACAAACGACTTAGTTAAATTGTTCGGCGAACAAGAATACAACGCTTAAAACTAAAATTAAAGATTAAAAGCACGTAAAACGGCAAGGTTTTACGTGCTTTTTAGTTTTAGTTGTTTTGTTCTATAATATAAATTAAAAACAATAGAAAAGATAATTAAAACCACCAGAAAACAGGTGGCTTTAAATTTAATTTTATTTTTAGTTCGCTACGTTGGTTAAGGTATAAACGAGTGAGCCCATTGACGTGAATGAACCGTAAGCGATAAGAGGTGAGGCATATTGCATCATATAAGATTTATATGGCAAGTTTGCACTTTGGCTCTTTTGCACCACAACGTAGTGCGCAGGGCCTTTATTAAACGTGTCGTTGCGGTTAAAAGAAATATTTTTGGTCGCAACGCTCACTTGCTCACCGTTAACGTTAAACGCTTTGGTATCTTCATATTCGTTTTTAGCAATAAGTGTTTGAGCGCTCTTATACGAGGGAGAAATGGTTGGGAGAGAGAAAGAACCACCCTTATTTATTTCAACGTTTCTTAGAGCGAATAACAACTGGTTATTATCAATTGCCATCTTATAATCATATCCGTGAGATTCTGTTGATGCCTTTCCGTTAATCACTTTTTCAAATTTAAATCTGCTTTTATTATAAGTGGTTTTAACGGTGCTTTCCGTTAGGTTAACGTTTGCTTTGCTTTCCCCAATAGAAAGGAAAGTGTTTTTTTGTTCAGTTGTTGAATATACGGGTGCGAACGATTGTCCTCTTTGTAAAAACCAAATTTCACTCTTAACGTATTCTTCGTATTGAACGTCACCATTTTCGGTTGTTGGATTTAGATAACCTTCGGCATACGTTCCACTCACAGTATAGGTTGAAGTCAACGTTAAGTCAGTTTTTAAGTGGTAAAAAGACTTACCTTCAACGTCTAAATTAGTTTCAACACCAGCGGGGAGAGAACTTTCAACCGTAAACTCCATAGTGTAAGTGCCTTCGTATTCATATTTTGCAACTTTATCCGTTATGCTTTTATCTTTAACTAGTGCATCATTGTAGGAGTTTTCGTTCTTAACGGTATAAGTTAATTTTTCGTAATAACCAGGAGTAGCGTCGTTCGTGCCACCGCCAATGAAATAGTTTTCAAAAACGAGTGGGAATTTTTCAACACACCCTGAACAAGAGCAACCGCCCATAAGTGCCGTTAAAAGAGACATAATTATCGTAAAAGCACAAATAAAAAATCTTTTCATTTTCATCTCCGTTATTTATACTTATAATATAATACCATAAATAAAAAAAATTGTAAAACTCTACGTGAAAAAAACTAAAAAAGTTTGAAAAATATGATACAATATAAATATGGTTAATCTTATTTTAACAAAAACGTATGATAATTTGTTCCCAACGCTCGTTAATTGCTTGGAAAAAAACAGCGTCGACCTAAATAAAAGCAACTTGGTTTTTTGTGAAGCCAAAGTTTCTTTGATGGTTGAGCGTATGCTATGTGCGAAAACGGGGGGCAGTTTTAATACCGGCGTGTATTCGTTCGGTAGTTTTTTGCGTTCTAAAAAATCGTTTGACCGTGTTCTTTCAAAAGAAGGTTCGTCAATGGTTATAAAGCGCATTTTAAGCGCGGTTAAACTAAATTGCTTTAAGCAAAGTAAAACAAATCTTGCGCCTGCGCTTTATGAACTTATTATTCAACTTAAAAGTGCAAAGATTACGCCAAAAGACGTTGAAAACGCAACCTTAGGTGTTAAGGGTGTTTTACAAAACAAACTTTTAGACGTTGCCTTAATTTATAACGAATACGAAAAATTTATTAAAGATAACGCGTTTGAAGACCAAAGTTCACTTCTTTCTTATTTACCTAGCGTTATCGATAGCGACCAAAGTTTAAGTGGTGCAGACGTATATTTGGTGGGGTATAGTGGCTTTACGGCGCAAATGCGCTCGGCGATAACTTCTCTTATTAAAAAAGCAAAATCTTTAACGGCGATTTTGGTCGAAGGGGAAAACCCACACGTTTACGTCAACGAAACGGCTAATTTTATTAGAACTGCGTGTAGAGAAAACGGCGTTCCGATTTTGGAAAGTAAAAAGGAAGAAAATATAAACGCGCAGGGAAAGTTTATTATAGAAAACCTTTTTAATCCTTTTGCTCTAAAAAACAAAGGTTTAACCGAGAAAGGAAAGATATCTTGTGAAAAAATTTACACGCAGTCGTTTAAGAACCCGTCTGACGAAACCGAAAGGGTGGGGCAAGTTATTAGAAACGCAGTTTTAAACGGCGAGTGCAGATATCGTGATATAACCGTTGCAATTTCAACGCCTAATCAATACGGCGAGCATATTAAACAGGCTTTTAATAGGCTTAATATTCCGTATTTTTTAGACGAGCAAAAAATTCCACACAACCACCCGCTTATAAATTTAATAACTTCTTATATAGACGCGTATAGGTTAGGGTTTGAAAGCAAGGCCCTTGCTAAGTTTTTTAAAAATCCGTTATTTACGAGCGATAAAAACTTAGCCGACCTTTTTGAAAACTATTTGATAAAGTATAATATAAATTATTCACGCATTAAAAGTCCGTTTGTCTATGAAAAAGAAGATGGTGAACGTTATTTAAAACTTGAAAGTTTAAGAAAGAAATTAATTTCTCTTTTTTCACCTTTTAGCGTTCAAAAAATGCTTGACGAGTTAAACGTTGAAAAAGAACTTGAAAACCTTTCGGCAAAACTTAAAGAAGTAAACGAATATGAAGAGAGCGCGGTGACCGAGCAGATTTACGGCGCGGTTAGTGATTTGCTTTGCCAAATGAACGATATGCTTTCTGGCGTTCAATTATCGCTTATCGAATATAAAAACATCTTTTTAAGCGGTGTTTCGGCTATGAAACTTTCAATTCTTCCACAGTATAACGACGCTGTCTTTATAGGTGGATTTAAAGAAACTGCGCTCGCTAAGGCAAGAAAACTATTCGT
Source organism: Clostridiales bacterium (assembly GCA_015055725.1). Lineage (GTDB taxonomy): Bacteria > Bacillota > Clostridia > Christensenellales > Borkfalkiaceae > UBA1259. Next base: position 101,516 of record SVHO01000001.1, read on the forward strand.
TATGGGCCTTACGAGTGAAGTTCCAGCCGTTCAAGCGGACGTTGCGCTTCTTTCAGACGACGATATAAGCGAATTAGGAAATATTAAGGTGTTGGTTGAGCCAAAAATTCGCATAGTAAACCACCGCACGCGTGAAAACGTTGCGCTTGCGCTTTCAGCGTTTAGTGACGAGTTGTATTTATCATATCCAACTTCTTCAACCGAAGGAAAGAAGAATTTGCCGAGCGAAGTTTATGAAAGCGTTAACAAATGGTTTACCGTTAAAAAATTCCCAAAAGAGTGTGGATATTTATCGTTCGAACAAGCAGTTAACACGTTTGCGCGCGCTTGCGGTGAGTTTGCCGAACGCAAAACGGACGGCGATTTTAACTATGACTTTACTTTGCCGTCTTCATTTTATTATGCAACTGATGCTGAAAGGTTAAAGCCACTTCTTGAACAGGCAAATAAAGAAGTTAAAGTTAGGCTTAGCGGTCAAAACGTTTCGCTTATTAAGAAAAGCGTTTCGCCAACCACCATTGAAGACTATTATAAATGCCCCTATCGTGCGTTTATAAACCATTCGCTAAACATTAAAGAGCGTGAAGACGGAAAGGTTAGCGTTTTATCCGTTGGCAACGTTATGCACGAAATTTTAAATAAATACGTTGATAAAATTAGTTTGGTGTCCGATAAGAATAGTTCGGATAATCTTTTAGAGAGCATTCAAAAAGAAATTCTTTCACGCAGTGAATATGAAAAGTTTTTAGGCGAGCCATCAACTTCCGCTACGTTAAATAGGGTTGTTGACGAGTGCAAACGTTATTGCTATAAAACATTTTTAAGTTTTAAAAATTCTACCTTCAATAAAACTAAAACGGAAGCGAGTTTCGGTGATTTTGAAGGGGCGGAATATCCTGCAATCAAACTTGACGGAGGGAAAGTCTCGCTTAAAGGGAAAATTGACCGCGTTGACGAAAGTGAAAATTATTTTAGGGTTATAGACTATAAAACGGGCAAGGCAGACCCGTCTGAAAAGGCGTTATTTGCAGGCGTAAAATTGCAATTATATTTGTATGCGGGCGCGGTTATGAATAAATACGCAGGCGAAAAATTCCCGTTGGGGTTATACTATTTGCCCATTTCCGACAAGTATGAAAAGCAAGAAGATAAGGGCGGTGTGCTTGCTAAAGGCAAAACGCTTTGTGATTTAGACGCGCTAACCGTTCAAGATAAAGGCATTAAAGATAGTGGGGAAAGTGAATTTTTTGCAGTTAAATATAATTTAAACACGGGTGACGTTAAAAACGCCGTTGATAAGTCGGTAATTAAAGCGTGTGTTGATTACGCGCTTTTGGTGAGCGAAAAAGCCGTGCAAAACATGAAAAACGGCGTTATAGTTGCTTCGCCTTACGACGGGGCGTGTGATTATTGCGAATATTCGGCTTTGTGTGGGCTTAAAGATGCATGTCAAAGAACTATTGGGGCTGTTGACGATAGCACTTTTACTTCAATTAGCAAGGGGGAGAACGAATGATAGGGCTAACCAAAGAACAATTTGAAGTTATTATGCACGACGATGGCAATATTTTAGTTTCAGCCTCAGCCGGAAGTGGCAAAACGCACACTATGATTGAGCGAATTAAAAGGCTCGTTATAAATAAAGGCGTTAGCGTAAACAATATTTTAGCCGTCACCTTTACAGAAGCTTCGGCTTTTGATATGAAGTCTAAACTGAAAAACGCTTTCGTTGACGTTATTAGCGGAAAGGCTGACGAACAAATATTTGGAAAAATTGACCAAAACAAAGTTAATGAGTGTGAAAGGCAACTTTCTGATATTGCGACGGCAGATATTTCCACCTTACACGCTTTTTGTGGGAAGATTATTAGAAATTACTTTTTCGTTGCGGGCGTTTCGCCTGATTTTAAGATTATTGACCAAGCAGATGCAAACGTTTTAAAAAAGCAAGCGATTGAAAAAACTTTTAAAGAGTTATATGAAAAAGGTGAAAACGATTTTTTAACCGTCGTTGATAGGCACGCAAGCGATAGAACCGATAAGGCGCTTAAAGAACTTGTGCTATCCGTTTACGATTTTTGTTTTTCAGAAGCTGAGCCTTTTGATTTTGCGAATAAGTTTGAATATTTTTATTCGCAAGAAGGGTTTGACGAGGTGCTTAGCGAATATAAGAACGCGCTTGACCGTTTGCTTTTACCCTTTATGCATAAAATTCATTTTGCGCTTAACACGTTTAGAAACGAGGGGTTAACAAAAGGGGTGCAATTTGCCCAAGATTTACTTGGCGCGGTGACTAGCGTTTACGATTGCACGGATATTTATCAAGTTAAGGCGTTTGAAAATTTTAAGATTAAACTTGACTTTGAACGCAAATTATCAGAGACGAGTTTAGAACAAAAACAAGTGGTTGCAAAAGTCCGTGACGACTTTATAAAGATATTAAAACGCTTTTTAAAATGCGTTGGGCAAACCAAAGAACAAGATGAATATAAAAATAAAACGTGTTTTAATCACACGCGAATTATAGTTGATATCGTTAAAAAATTTAACGAGAATTATTCTAATATTAAAAGGGAAGAAAACGCGCTTGATTTTAACGACTTAGAGCATTTTGCATTAAAAGTTTTGCAAGATAAACAAGTGATTGAAGTGTTAAAAAGTAAGTATAAATATATTTTCGTGGACGAATATCAAGATACGAACGGCGTTCAAGAAAAAATTATTTCACTTTTATCAAACGATAACTTGTTTATGGTTGGAGACGTTAAGCAAAGCATTTACGGTTTCCGTGGTTGCCGTTCTGAATTCTTTACGCGAAAAGACCTTGTTATGACGAATAACGGCGAGAAAGTGGTTAGGCTTAACCACAATTTCCGTTCGGCAAACGCGGTTATTAAAATGGTTAACGCCATATTTAATTTTTGTATGACGAAAAGTGTTTACGGTGAAAATTACAAAGGCGTTTCAGAACTAATCGCAGGGGGCATTTATCCCGAAGAATATCAAGGGCGCGCCCAACTTCATTTTTTAATTAAAGACGAAGTTTTAGAAAAAACGGTTGAAAAGCCAAGGATTTACGACCTTTTAAAAGAAAACGTTAAAGAGGAACAATCTGATGCTATAAAAACCGCAAGCCTTATTGCCGATATTATTCAAGATGAATTAGGCAAAAAATATTTTAACCCTAAAACCAAAGAATTTCAAAACGTCACTTACGGCGATATTGCCATTTTGACGAGAAATAGGAAAAAAGAAATTGTCAAAGGGCTTATTCAACAAGGTATCCCTATCGCTAGTGACGTTGCTGATAACGTGTGCGATTATCCAGAAATTAAGGTGATGATAAACGCGCTCAAATTAGTTGACTGCTTTTTGCAAGATTTACCCTTAGTTAGCACTCTTAAAAGCGCAATAGGTGGGTTTAGCGAAGAAGAATTGCTTGAAATAGTTAGGTTTTACGAAAACGAAAGACCTAAAGATTACGGCGGGTTTAAGGAAGCATTTTTCTATTACCTTGAACGTGCGAATACTAAACTTAAAACGCGCTTATTAGAGTTTAAAAAATATTTTGACAACGTTCGTTTAGTATCTGATTTTATAGGGGCGCAAGGTGTTTTACAAAAACTAATTCTAGATAAAGATATACAAGCGTTTTTACTTGCTCAACCGAGCGGAGTTAATAAGGTTGATAGGCTTAAAAGGTTTGTCAGCGCAAGCACCGTGGGGGATAAAATTTACACCGTTCGCGAATTTTTAGACAGGATTGAAAATTGTCCAGAAGCCTTTGGGCTTACACCCTTTTCTAGCGAAGATACGGTTAAAATTATGACTATTCACTCGTCAAAGGGATTAGAGTTTCCCGTCGTTATAACGTGCGGGTTGGATAGCCAATTTAACGCCGAAGACGAGCGCGAAGAAATTTTAACCGATAGGCAGTTTGGACTTGCCGTTAAGCATTATCAAGACGACGCGCGCGTTAAAAACGAAACGGTGTTGCGTGGGCTTATTCGTGAAAATATGCGTGCGGAAAGAATTAGAGAAGAAATGCGTTTGTTTTACGTTGCAACCACGCGCGCAACTTACTCTCTGCACTTAATTATTAGTGGCAAGGAAGATAAGCGTGAAAGTGAGTTTAACGGGGCAAATAAGTTTTCAGATTTTATCCCGTCGTTTATCCCTGCAACTGAAACGTTTGCTAGTCAACTTGCATTTAGCAGTAGAGCTGTGGGCAATAGAAAGGTTATAATTGTTAAACCAGACCAAACGGCAACCGAGCAAATTAAAAATGCTATCGATTATCGCTATCCCTTTATGTGCGACACAACTTTGCCGTTAAAAGGCAGTGTGACGGGGCTTTCTAAAAATCAAGAAGAGGGCGTTTACACAAAAGTTATTTTTGACGAGCAAACGCCAGATGCCGAAAGCGGAACTATTGCGCATAAAATACTTGAAAATTTTGATTTTGTAAAAGGCGATTTATACGCGCAAGTTGGCGATATGGTTAAAAACGACCTTTTAACAAAAGAACAAATTGATAGAATAAATCTCGATAGATTAAATAAAGTTATTCTAAGCGGTGCGTTTGATAATCTTAAAGGTAAAACGTTATATCGTGAGCGTGAGTTTTTGGTCAACGTTAAAGCAAGCGAAGTGTTTGATACGCCAAGTGACGAACAAATTCTCGTTCAAGGGGTTATTGACTTATTGGCGATAGACGGGGATAACGCACAGATAATAGACTATAAGTATTCTTCACTATCCGCATCTTCACTTGAACTTAAATATAAAAAACAACTTGACCTTTACGCATACGCCGTTGAAAAGGTGTTGAACAAAAAGGTAATCAAAAAAACGTTAGTCAACGTTTTCACGGGTGAAACCGTACAATTAACTAAATAAGACAAAAAAGAACAAAACGTTCGGTTTTTCTACTTCTCTTTTTAATTAAAATGGCTAAGAGGTGGGTATGACCGAGCGTTTTTATTTGTTTATCAAAAATATTTTTATAAGTTTAGGGCAGGGTGGCGCACTAATTCTATGCACAAGCATAATTTTAATTTTGGCTGTGCTAAACATCTTTTTAGCAATTTTTATGCGTGGATATTCGTTAAAGAAAAGAGCGTGGTATTTTGTTTGCACGGGGACGGCGGTTAGTTTTCAAACTTGTTCAGCATTATTGTGTGGAAATAATCTCGGTTGTTCGATTTTTCTTTTGTTTTTGGGGCTTTTTTTAGGAATACCTATTTTAGTTGTAAGGGAACGAAAAATCCTTTCAAACGAACACAAAAATTTTATTAAAATGATAGACGGCGAAATTTTAAAACAAGAAAAGAGTGATAGTTTAAAAGTTGATTTTAGCGAGCGTGAAAAAGATTTAGATTTAAACTTTTTTAGCAGTGAAAAACAAGATGATGTAAACAGCGAAAAATTGAAAACATATAAGTGTAAACAAGAAAGTTTAGATAAAAAGGAAGAGAATAAAAGTGAACTTGATTTTACGCACGTTAAAAACGTGATGGAAAAAATGGAATATTATAAACTTTCACCAACGGATAAAAAGCAAATTAAAGATTTAGAAAGTGCGGTATATTGCGCGGAAAACGGCGTTTTTAATCAAGAAATCAAAAATCGCATTAACGACGGGTTAGGCGCGCTTCTTAAAATAATGGCAAAACACGGAGTATGAAAAATATTTTCTTTAATCAAAAACACCACTAAAAGCGGTGTTTTTTTATTTTATCATTGACAATGTGCCTATACTTGTTATATAATATTTTAAATATATAGTGCGCAATTGCACTTTAAGGGGTTTAAGTGAAAAAACGTTTTTTAACAATTTTTTTATCAATAATATTGTGCTTGGGCGCAATGGCTATATCGACAGGGTGTGCGCCTAATCGACCTTTTACCGTGACGTTTTTGCCTAATAAAGAAGGGGCTATGATTTCTGAAGAGTTTAAGGACCTTGGCGTTTATGACGAAATTAAGTACCTTAACGACGACGGTGTGCACGTTGAATACGTTAAACAAACGGTTAAAAGTGCAAAGCAGTTAGTTTTACCTATTTTTATTAGCAGTGAAAGTTATCACGACGGTTGGGATAAAATTATCTCTAAAATAAGTAAAACAACTTCTATTAAGGCACAATGGAGCAATGCGGAGTTTACCGTCACTTTTGCATCGGGCGTGCGCGAGGCAGAACTCGTTTCAACCGACGTTCCGCTAGTGCAAACGGTTAAAAGTCCATTAAATTTAGTTTTTCCCACTTGGAGCAGAGATGGTTATTCAATGCATTGGGAAAATACAGACACTATTAGAGAAAGTTGCACGCTTACTCCCGTTTGGACGGCAAACGAATATCAAATAACTTTCGTTGATGAAGACGGCGTGACTGAATTATGCCCTAAAAAGACTGTCAGTTATGGAAGTGTTATCGGCGAATTGCCCGTTCCAACTTCGCAAGATAGAGAATTTGGCGCGTGGAGACTTAAAGATGAGCACCGTTTTATATTTGCAGACAAGGTCTATGACTACACAAAAGATTTAATTTTGCAAGCAATTTGGTGTGGAAGTGATGCTGGCCTTATCGAGTACGTAAACGTTGGTGAATACGACGGAGATATAAGTTATCCTTTTGGGCAAGAATTCACTTTGGCTAAGCCGACTAAAACGGGTTATATCTTCCTAGGCTGGACGGGTGACGGAATTTCTGGCGACCAACCTGTTTTAGATTATACTATACCTGCAAATTGCATGGAAAGGTCGTTAACTTTTACTGCGCATTGGCAAGCAGATGAATATACCGCTCATTTTGACGCAGGTGCAAACGGAACGGTTGAAATAGCAAGCAAGAAAATGACGTTTGACCAAGCGGTTGGTGAATTGCCACAACCCACGAAAGAAGGGTTTGTGTTCGATTGTTGGACGTTGAACGGCTTAAAGATAGACCAAAATTACGTTTGGGACGTTGCTAATAATTCTGCAATACTCGTTGCAACGTATAAAAGGGTTTATACTATTCGCTACGTTTTGACGTATAAAGAAAGGGGCACAAGCGTTTATGCTGAGTTTGACAAGCAAGGTCAATCACAAGCCGAAAAATTAGGAATGGTTCAAGTTGAAGATTACGTTTGGGAATTAAGTGGCGTTATTGAAGGAACGATTATTCCAGATTATCCATCAACTAAAGCGATAGGGGAATATAGTTTTTCATCTTGGAAATTCGGAAAAACGGATACTAAGCGTGGAAATACCATTAAACCTGGCACGGTTATTAACGAAAAGAATTTTGCAAATACTTACGAAAGTGGAATAATCACTTTAACCGTACATTGTATTTCACATTGGTCGCCACCTATAACTTAAAACAAAATGTAAAAGCGCCTAACAAATCGTTGGGCGCTTTAACTTTGCCGTATAGCAGTTGAATATAATGTAAATAAAAAACGGCAGGTGAAAAATGATTAGTCCTATATCGGTAGAGATAGAATATCCAAGCCTTGTTAACGAAAAGCAAAACAAAAAAACCGCGAGAATTTTAGGGGAAACGTTTATGGGTGGACATAGTGAATTAAAATCTATTTTTCAATATGCTTGCCATTATTTTAATTTTAAAAAGTTTGGAGAAGAAAAGAGCGCAAAGGTTTTTTTAGGAATTCTTTTATGCGAGATGAATCACATGGAAATTTTAGGGGAATTGCTCTTAAAATTAGGGGCTAATCCCGTTTATTATTTGCCCATTCCACTTTTTAACGACTTTTTATTACGGCAGGTAAATTTTAACAAAACCAAGCGAAAAATGGTTTTAGAAATGATTAGCGCGGAGATGGTTTCAATAGAACGTTATAAAAAAATCGTCAACAAGGTTTCAAGCGATATAACGCGCGCAGTTATAGAGCGCATAATTTTAGATGAAGAGTTGCACGTTAAAGTTTTAAAAGAATTGTTAGTTGGTTAAATCCAGTCAACAAATACACCAAAAAAGCGCATAGTTTTTAAGAAAAAGCCGAAAAATTGCCGTTTTTTATTGCTTTTGCAAAAAGTTTAATATATAATGAATATATTAAACGGAAACATAGGGGAAAATTATGCTTTTTGGTAAGAAAAAGAAAAACAATGCAGAATTAGGTAAAATTATCGTTAGTGAAACCGCTTCGCGCCAAAATATTGAAGGATATAATAGGCTTAAAGATAATATTCTTTATATGAACGCAGACGGAACGAAAAAGGTTATTCAAATTGAATCTGCAGTTAAGGGTGAAGCAAAAACAACCGTCACTTGCAATCTTGCAGTTAGCCTTGGTTTAACGGATAAAAAGGTTGTCGTTTTAGATTTAGACTTTTATCGTCCACGTACGCATAGAATGTTTAATCTTTCTAAAGATAACGGTATTGCCGAATATATCTTAGGCAACAAAAAGTTAGATGAAATAATAAAACACACCGAATATAAAAACGTTGACCTTATTACTCGCGGTGCTGAAATTTATAATTCTTCGCTCGTGCTCGTTTCGGACAAGTTTAAGGGTATGATTGAAGCACTTAAGAGTAAATATGATTATATCTTCTTGGATTGTCCACCAGTGCTTCAAGTGTCTGACTATATACACATTTCACATATTTCAGACGGCGTGTTGTTTATGGTTTGTTATGCAACTACCACCAAAACGCAAGTGGCAGAAGCAATAAAAGAACTTAAAAAGAACGGCGCAAACGTTTTAGGCACTGTGTTTACAATGTATGATAGGAAAAAGGATAAAAATTATTATAGCGGAAACTATTACGACTATACTTACGGAGAAGCAAAAGATAGTAATAAAGAAGCCGTAGAAGAATAATTCGGTTAGTAATATGATAGATATTCACGCACACGTGTTGCCGTTGATAGACGATGGAAGTGCCTCTTTAGAACAATCGCTTAAAATTTTAAAAACCGCGGTTGAACAAGGGGTGACGGACGTGATTGCTACCCCGCATTTACGTGGTGAATATAACGCATCGCCAGAGAAAATTAAAGATGAACTAAACGCGTTTTATCACAAAGTAAAAGAAAGCGGAATAAACGTCAATCTCTATCCTGGGCAAGAAATATTCATTGATGGTGATTATAAAAAGTTGTTTTCTTCGAATAGCGTTTTAGGCTTAAATCAAACTAAATACGTGCTTTTAGAGTTTGACTATTTTGAAGATTTTGATATTGCCGAAGTGGTTTATGAGCTTAAAACCATGGGATACGTGCCCGTTATCGCGCACTTTGAAAGGTATTCTTATGCGGGGATTGAAGTGGCGGAAGAAGTTAAGGCTTTGGGCGGGTTAATTCAAATTAATGCTGAAAGTTTAGTTGGCAAAGATAAGCGCAGTTATCTAAAAAAAGTCAAAAAACTGTTTAACGAAGGCCTAGTTGACTTCGTTGCAAGTGACGTTCACGATTTTAGGGAAAATATGCTTTTAAAGGCTTTCAACTTCGTTAGCAAAAAGTTTGGCAAAGCAACGGCGCAAGCAGTTTTTAATGAAAATGCTAAAATGATTATAGGGGGTTAGTTCTTCTAACCCTTTTTAATTTTAACAACGAAAGTATAAACTTATAAGGACAAACTATGGAAAAAAGAATTATTGCAATCGGTGGTGGTGAAATAAAGAATAAAACCACTTTAAAAATTGATGAATATATTGCTAACTTAGCAAAAGCGCACGCGGGCGAAAAACGTGCAAACGCTTTATTTATCGGCACGGCCTCGCACGACAGTATGCCTTATTTTAACAGTTTTAGAAAGACGTATACTTCTAATTTTGATATAAAAGCCGAAGTTGCGCTTATGGTTTACGGCGAAATGTCGGTAGAAAAAATTGCAGGTAAGATTGCCGTTGCAGATTGCATTTACGTTGGTGGCGGTGACACCGTTTATATGCTTGATAAGTGGAAAGAATTTGGCATAGATAAACTTCTTATCGACGCATATAACAGGGGCGTTATTATTTGTGGTTTGTCCGCAGGCGCAATTTGTTGGTTTAAGGATATGTATACCGATTATGAAATTATGCGCGGGCAAAGTTCTGAATACGTTTTAAGAAAAGGTTTGGGCGTTTTAGACGGCGCAATGTGTCCCCACTTTAACGAGCGTGAAAAGGATTTTACTTTGGCACTTTCAAAAGGGCAAATAAAGGGAGCGTATTGCGTGGAAAACGACTGTGCGATTGAGTTCGTTAACGGTGAGTTTTCAAAAGTTATTTCAGCGGGTGGAAAGGCTTATTATATGAGCTTAAACGGACAGCAAATAGATAAAAAAGAATTGATATGAAAGTAGAAAACTTTGATAAAATAATGCAAAAAACTATATCCGATTTGCAGTTAAAAGGGGAAAAGCCAACTCTTCTTTTACATTCTTGTTGCGCGCCCTGTTCAACTGCGTGTTTGGAAAGATTGAGCGATTTTTTTGACGTGACCGTCTATTATTATAATCCTAATTTAGACAGCGAAAAAGAGTTTATTTTGCGGGCAGACGAACAAGTTAGGCTTTGTGAAGAGTTAAAGTTAAAATACTTAATCGAGCCGTACGTTCATCAAGAATTTTTAGACGTTTCACGCGGGCTTGAAGATGCAGTTGAAGGTGGGGCAAGGTGTGCAAAATGCTTTGAACTTAGGCTTAAAAGGACGGCGGAAAAGGCGAAAGAAAAAGGTTTTGATTATTTTACCACCACGCTGTCGATTAGCCCCTTAAAAGATGCTAAACTTTTAAACGCAATAGGAAAAGAAATACAACTTAAAACGGGCGTTAAATTTTTGCACGCTGATTTTAAGAAAAGAAATGGTTATTTTAGGTCGACGGAACTTTCAAGATATTATAATTTATATAGGCAAAATTATTGCGGATGCGAATTCTCTAAAAACATATTGCCAACTGAATAACATAGTTAAGTAAACCTCAGTTAAACACTTAGGTTTATTTTTTTTAAATTAACAGTTTAAGGCAGTAATTAAATTGACTTTTAGATATAAAGAGAGTATTATTTTTGTGTAATATATAACTAAAAGGAGCAAAGATGGAACAACTTAAGAAAGAGCAAAAAGTGAAATTGAGCGATAAACCTTTTTATAAGTGGATTATTATAGGTTTATGTTTTTTGATGGTTATGATTTGTTTGGGCTTTTGCTCCTCGCCGTATAGTTGGTATATAAACAAAATCGTGCCGTATTTAGGGGTTGATGAATCGGCTTATTCTATCGGGAAAAGTATTCGATTTATAACCACGGCTATCGTGAACTTGTTTTTCGGTTTTTTAGTTGCTAAGTTTGGCACTAAAAAACTTATTTTAGCGGGTATAACAAGCCTTGCACTTTCAATGCTTTGCCACGCTTTTGCAACCAACTTGGTTTTAATTTACGTTGGTGGTTTTTTATTGGGGCTCGGCTTTGCGTGGACTACCACCACTATCGTTGGATTTGTCGTTAATCAATGGTGTAAAGAAAATAAAGGAACTATAATGGGCGCAATTTTGGCGTCAAACGGAATAGGCGCAACCATTGCAACCGAAATTTTAAGACCTATTATTCAAAGAAGTGCAACAAGTTTTAAAGAGTCTTATATAATCGTTGCAATCACGCTTGGCGTTATAGCGTTGCTATTTTTGTTTTTGTATAAGGATAAAAAATCTAACGCAGAAGACTTGACTAAAAAAGGCGAAAAAAAGAAAGCAAAAAGGGGACAAAGTTGGGAAGGCATTGATTATAAAGAAGTGGTTAGAAAACCATACTTTTATTTATCGCTCGTTTGCATTTTTCTAACGGGCATGGTATTGCAAAGTATAACCGGAATTGCAATTCCTCACTTGGAAAACGCAGGTTTAAGTGACGATTACGTGTCGCTTACCATAGTCGTTCACTCGATAACGTTGGTGATTTTTAAGTTTTTAACCGGCGTTATGTATGATAAGTTTGGTTTACGCATAACAACGGCAATTTGTATGGTGACTAGCATTTTAATTATGGTTGCGCTTGCTTTGGTTGATAACACCACTACTGGTATGGTTCTTGCAATGTTTTATAGCGCGTTTGCATCACTTGCCTTGCCACTTGAAACAATTATGTTGCCTATTTATGCAAACGATTTGTTTGGTGAAAAAGCGTATAATAAAACGTTAGGGCTTATCGTGTCGGTTAACACCGCGGGATACGCACTCGGCGCACCGCTTGCAAGTTTGTGCAGAGATATAACGGGCACTTACGACTTCTCTTTGTGGCTTGGTGCAGGGTTGATGGTTGGTATAGTCGTTCTCGTTCAATTCGTAATCAACGCATCAAACAAAGAAAGGAAAAAAGTTTTAGCAAAACTTAAAGAACAAGAACTTGAACAATCTGTTGCGGTAAGCGAATAAAAGAATAGAAAATTAAAAAGCCAAGCGTTTCGCTTGGCTTTTTTCTTGTGCTAAATGCAATCTATCTTTTATAGATAACGTTGCCGTCTCTAACGGTTAAGTGAACGTTAAACTCGCCGTCTAAAATGGTTAAGTTTGCGCGTTTTCCAACTTCAATCGAGCCAACGCTATCGAAAACGTTTAAGTTTTTAGCGGGGTTTGCGGTTGCAAAGTCTACTGCGTCGGTAAAAGGAACGTCACAACGTAAAACTAAATTTTTAACGGCGTCGTTCATCTTTAAAATACTGCCCGCAAGTGCACCGTTTTTAAGGCGCGCTTCTCCGTTTTTAACGATAACTTCTTGTCCACCAAGTTCGCTAATTCCGTCGGCAAGGTGTTTTGCGCGCATACTGTCGGTTATCAAGGTAAATTTATCGTGCGGTTTATTTTTGATTAAAAGTTTTATCGCGGGAACTGAAAGGTGAATAAGGTCACAAATGGCTTCGCAGTTAAGCCCGTCAATAAGCATAGCGCTTCCAACCGTGCCGATTTCTCTGTGATGAAGTGGTTTTTGTGCGTTATATGTGTGTGTTATATTGCTTAAACCCCAAGCGTATGCTTTTTCAACGTCGTTAAAACCTGCGTCGGTGTGCCCGGCACTTGCAATAACGCCGTTAGATTTAAGGTGGTTAATAAGTTCTTTTGCGCCGTCAACTTCTGGCGCAAGGCTAACGATTTTTATTGAGTTTCCGCTTGCTAAATTATATTGGTCAAAAACCTTTACATTTGGGCTGTCAACGTATTCCAAGGGTTGAGCGCCCACGTGTTTAACCGAAATAAACGGGCCTTCAAGGTGAACGCCAATAATTTCAGCACCGTCAACTTTGTTTTGTGATTTATAATCTTTAACGGCTGTTAAAGCGCGCAAAATATTTTGTGGACTTTGCGTCATAGTGGTTGCTAAAAAGGAAGTTGTGCCTTCGCTAGCAAGCGCGTTTGCGATTGTTGAAAGGGCGGTTTCCGTGCCGTCCATAGCGTCGCAACCGCCTGCACCGTGCACGTGTTGGTCAATAAACCCTGGCACGATAACTTGTCCTTCTTTATAGGGAAGCGGGTCAGTAATTAGACTTTGGTCGTTCCCTATGTAGGCGATTTTGCCATTTTCTATACCGATTGACGCGGTGATTATACCTTTGCCGTAAACGTAAACTTTAGCGTTAATAAACCCTTGCATATTAAAAAACCCCTTGTTTTGATAATTACATTATATAACAAATAAAGAAAAAAAGCTTTATTAAATATTAAACAATGTTTGCACAAAAGGCTTTTATAAAACGTTTTCTAAAGACGGCTTAAAAGTTTTAGGGATTTGTTCTGCAAGTTCGATTAAAACTTCTATTTTAGATATGGCGTCGCTCCACTCTTCATCTCTAACGAGCGTTGCTGATTCAGCCAGCCATAAATCAACTTCTTTAATTTCGTTGTGGGGGATAAAGGCGTGCAAATATCTCTTTTTTTCAAGCCAATTTTTTTGAACGGCGTAAACGTCGTCCATAACGGCGGTTTGGTCGTCAACTTTTTCATATAGAACACATAAAACGTCGTGAAACTCGTCAAACTGTTTATTTATAAAATAACTTTCGAACAGCGCGCCCGCAATAAATATCGCAACAACGCATATCATTGAAATTATGCTTCTTACCATTTTAATTTCTCCTCAAATTTAAGCGTGCAAATTTTATATTTTTTCTTTTTTACTTTTAGATAAACTCTGCCACTTCCGTCAATCGTCATGATTTCAGTCGATTTTAAGTTGGCGTCGTTTTTATTCAAAAAATCAACTAAGTCCGATTTTGTTTTGCCTATAAGTTCAAGGTTTTTTGCATTGATTTTGCCGTTATTTATAAGCAAAATGCTAATTGAATTAGTGTCATCAGAGCGATTTGGGTTTTCTAAGGGCGAAAGTTTTCCGTTTGATTCAAATATAGCGTAAGAAAGGTCGTCAAGAGAAAAATAACCGCCTGCGCGCATTGATTCAATAAGGTCGTCAACACCCAAATTGTTGCGCTTAAGTTCAAGCATATCAACGCCGTTGGTGTTAATAACGATGCTCGGCTTTCCTGAAATAATGCGCTTAATAAGGCTACTACTTTGTTCTAAAATCGAAAACAGCTGATGCAGTAAAAATAGCGCGAATATTGCTGAAATGCCGTAAATCAGCGGGATAGAAACGTCAGTCATAGGAATACAGGCAAGGTCTGCAATAATCAGGGTTATAACGAATTCAAAAGGTTGCATTTCGCCTATTTGCCGTTTGCCCATTAGACGCATTATTATAATTAAAGTAATAAATACTATAAAAGTTCTAATAAACGTGACAATCATAAGTAGATATAGTATTTGAAAAAGCGTGTTTTTTATGTGTAAATCGTTGACAATTATTTTGCTAAATGTTAATATAAAAACATAGAGTAGTAAAGATGCGTAAAGTGTTGCAAAATGGGATGTCGTTTGCAAACGAAAGGCAAAAGCCTGCGGTATCTTTACGCGTCCGCTATTATTAAAAGCATAGGCAATATTTTGTCTTATGCCATAATTTTATCGGTCTCTCTAAAAAATTTTTTGGGAGATTTTTTTATGCAAAAGATTAAGAGAGTTTTACTTTCAGACGTGCTTATGGACTGCACTAAAACACAAAAAATCGCGTATATCGCGGTTATGACTGCGCTATGCGTGGTGTGTAATATGTTTTTTGAGTTTAAGTTTGCAGACACGCAATTTTCGTTAACCATCTTCTTTTCGGCGTTAACGGGAATTATTATAGGGCCTATATACGGTGCGATTGCCTGCTTTATGGGTGACTTAGTTGGGTTTTTATATAATTCGGGTGGTTTCGCTTATATGCCGTGGATAGGGCTGAGCATGGCAAGTGTTGCTTTGGTTGCAGGGCTTGTGATGAACTGCTTTGAGTTTAAGTTTAAACTTGCAACTTACCTTAAACTATTTTTTGTGTGTGTTTTAACCTTCTTAATCGGAACGGTTGCAATAAACACAACGGCGTTTTGGGTGGCGTTTGACGGGCAAAGCAGTCCTTATTTTGCATACTTATTCGCAAGGCTTTTCATTAAGGGGCAAATTTGGAACAGTTTGTTTAATTACGTTTTGCTTTTTATCGCTTATCCCGTGATAACCAAAATAAGAGAAATTATTAAAAAATAATGATTGTGCTTTTATATTATATCGCTATAATATAAATTTGGAAGAGATAAATAAAAGACTGCTAAATTTTCTTATTTTTAAAAATTGAACACAAATTTAAAACACGCGCGCTATATCTTTTACTTTAAAAAAAGGATTGTAGCGTGCTTTTTTTGTGTTAAAAATGGAATTTTCTGTTTTATTTAAACAATTTTAATATTTTTTTAATATTTATGTGTTATTATAGTTATACGTTATAACTTAAACGTAGATAAATATAGGGGGCTTTTTATGGAACAAGGTTTTGATTATCATAATTATGACAAACTTGAAATTGCAGTTAAAACTGATAAAGAAAAAGAGTTAATCAAAGATTACTCTATTTTCGGATATAAAGTTATAGAAAGATATCCCGATAAAATTTATTCTAATATTGCGCACGTCATTTTTAGCCGTCCGCACAAAATAGAAAATAAAGACGATTTGCAACATCTTCAAATTTATTATGAAAATTACGTGAATAACCTAAGCGAATTAAACAAAAACAAACACTCAAAATCTGCGTTATTTACCTTTTCGGCACTCGTTTGCGTGCTTATCTTTATTGCTATTGGCGTGACCCTTATGCTCACCAAAGGGTTGATAGGGATAGTTTTGGGCATCATAGTTTGTTTTATAAGCATTTTCGTAGCAGGAAAGTCTTTTTTAAGAAGTAAAAAAATTAGAAAAGAAGAAAAGAAAATTTATCAAGCAAAATTTGATGAAATTACTACTAGTATTAAGTCCGTGCTTGATATTGCAAAACAATTAAGGGGGGGCTGATAATGATTAACAATAAGAAACTGCGGTTCCGCCCCAAAAACTATCTTAAAAAGCGGTCAAAAGATTCAAGAGTGGTTAGGATTAAAACCGAAACGAACAAGGCGGGCGCATTTAAGAAAATAACCATCGCGTTCTTGATTTTTATACAAATTATCGCGCTTATTGCTTTATACACTTATTTTACAACGCTATCCGTTTGGATATTGCTAATTAACTTTATTTTAAGTTGTTTTACTTGTATTTATATTATCTCATCTAAGCGCAACGGATTGTCCAAAGCCGTTTGGATAATGTTCGTTTTAGCCTTCTTTGCCTTTGGTAATCTTATTTATTGGTTGTCTGATGAAAGATATTTCTTTGGTAAAATCAAAAAGCGTTATAAAGCCGTTTACGACCAAGCAAAGAATTATAACGGAAATACTGAAAACTTAGATGGCGCTTCACTCTCCGTTCAAGGGGACTGCAATTTTTTATATTCATCTGGGAAATTTAACGCTTATCGTGATAGTAATATTGAATACTTTTCGTCGGGCACGCTTTTATTCGACGACGTTTTGGAACGCATAAAAAAGGCTAAAAAATTTATTTTTATAGAGTTTTTTATCGTGTCTGACGGCGTGCTCTTTAACAGGTTTTTTGACGTTTTATCTAAAAAAGTTAGTGAAGGCGTTGACGTAAGGCTTATTTACGACGATATGGGTAGCAAAGGCACGCTTTCGCACGCATCAAAAATTAAACTTAAAAAAGCGGGAATTAAAATAAAAGCGTTCAATAAATTTTTGCCATTTTTTATCGTTAGCATGAACTATCGTGACCATAGAAAAATTATTTGCGTTGACGGGGATACCGCTTATACGGGCGGTAGCAATCTTGCCGACGAATATATAAACGAAAAACGCATGCACGGTTATTGGAAAGATACGGGCGTTAAAATTGAAGGAAAGGCTGTTGACGGCTTTACTTTAATGTTCCTTAAACAGTGGGAAGTTATAGACGGCAAGCGTGAAGATTATTCGCCTTTTATCAATTTATATAAAAAAGTGCAAGGGAAGTCTGTCGTCGTTCCCTATGCTGACGGGCTTGATTATGAACACGATATCGGTAGGGGCGTTTACGAAAAAATAATAGCAGGCGCAAATAAGTTCGTTTTTATTATGACGCCTTATTTTATAATAGACGACGGCATGACTGATTTAATTGTAAATAAAGCACTCTCCGGCGTAGACGTTAGGTTGGTTTTACCTGACGTGCCCGATAAAACTTACGTTTACAGCGTTTCAAGAAATAACGCTGAAAAGTTGATTGATTACGGCGTTAAAGTTTACACCGTGACAAACGCTTTCGTTCACTCTAAGGTTGTTATGTCTGAAAATTGCGTATCAGTCGGCTCTGTTAATATGGATTTAAGAAGTTTTTATCAACAGTTTGAGTGCGCGGTTTATACTGATGATGAAAAATTTATGGGTCAAGTGCTTGAAGATTTTGAGCGCACGTTTAAAAGTAGTGTTTTGCTTAACGACGAAACGAAGCATACTAAAAGTTTATTTAGGCGTGCATGGGCAGGGCTTATGCGTTTGCTTGCGCCATTGATGTAGAGACGGGAAAAGGACGTTTTGCCTGAAAAGAAGTTTTCTTTTCAGGCTTTTTTTCTTTTAAGTTTGTTTTTGATTAAATCAACGTCTATCAGCCCAAACCCAAAAAACAATAGTAATAAGAAAGAAAGCATTAAGATTGAGCAAATGACGGCAGTTAAAAATATTCCCGTGTGGCTAAGTAAAAGCGTTTTAATTAAAAAACCGAAAAGTGCGGTAGGGAATATTAGTATTACGGAAAGAAAAAGGAATTTTTTATAACTTGGCGGATATTTACAATGTTTTTTTAATAATCTTAAATTTAATATCGTTGCTAAACCGTAAATAAAAACGTAGCCCACTATTAGTGCGTAAATACCCAAATATTTTGGTAAAAAATATACGGATAAAAGCATAAAAAAGCCACTAATAATAAAATATATCAAAGTTTTGTTTTCCATGCCCATAGAGTTTAACATGCTTGTAGTGATGGTTGATAAACTCATAAATAACATCAAAAACGAACTGAGTGTTAGATAGTCACCACACGCGTGTCCGCCGAAAATTATTATTCCTATTTCACTTCCACACACCCAAAAAACAGGTACGAAAAGGCTCGTTAAAAATATGGTGAACTTTAACGCTCTCTCTATATCGCTTTTAAGTGAACGATAATTTTTCTTATAATAGTTTTCGCTTATTTCTGGAACAAGCACTAAAATAAATGAATTTATCAAGGAAGTGGGGGTGTAAAGCAAGGGCATTGCTTGACCTAGTGCTGCCCCAAAACTTGCCATTGCTTGTGCCTTAGTATAGCCAGCGGTGACCAAACGCATAGGCAAAATTATAGATACTAACGAACTTGAAAAGGAATGCGCCGTGCGCATTGCGGTTATTGGCACGGATGAATATAATATAGGCTTAATTTCGGATAAGGGGTTAACGAGTTTGTTTTTCTTTATAAAAAATATAGCGGATGCTAGCGTGAAAGAAAACACGTAAGAAATTAAAACTGCAACCCCTGCACTAAACGCGCCTTGGTATACACCGCTTGCGTGCGTTATCAAAACTATTCCGCATATAATCATGCAGAGTTCTTCTAACAGTTCAATTATGCTATATGGCAAAAAGTCTTTATTGCCCCAAAAAACCCCGCGTAAAACTGAATAAACGGAAGTAAAGATTAGTCCGGGGATAATAATTTTAAAGATAGGTATGCATCTTAAATCTGCAAACAAAAACCCAAAGTGTTGCGCAAAAAAATAAAAAATCACTGCGATTGGTAGGGCGAATAACAAGGTCACCGATATGCCTGCCGTTATTACGCGCGCAACACGGTCGGGTCGGTTTTCAGCCTTATATTTAGTCATAAGTCTTGAAACGGTCACGGGGGTGCCAGAGCAACTTACCGTGTAAAGCAACCCGAAAACCGAAAGCGCAACTTGATAAAGCCCTATCCCTTCAGAGCCTATCGTGCGTGATAAATAAATGCGATATAAAAACCCTAAGAACTTTTCACTCGTAGAAAACACGGTCACTATCGCAACCGTTTTGAAAAATTTTCTCAATAATGCAACTCCTTATAAAAGCACGGTTGTTCTTAAAGTATTCTATTCGTAGAAAGATGCAAATATAATATTGGTATGGAAAACTTTTTTTATAGGGTTGAAAATGGGGATACCGTTTTTTCTATTTCAGATAGATTTTCCGTTCCCCCAACAACGATAATCAAAACCAACAATTTAAGAAGTGAAGTTTCTGAAGGCGACCTTTTATATATTCAAAAAATAAACGGCTGTTTATATCGCGTTAAACCTTTTGAAACGGCTTTTTCCGTTGCGCAAAAGTTTGGAACAACCGAGCAAAAAATTTTGCAAGATAACGGCGTGGAATATCTTTTTTACGGGCTTATTATAACCGTTTAATGCAATAATAAAGTGTTGTGAATTTATTTTATAAATAAACGCATACTTTTTTAGAGATGGTTTTTAATTTAAAGTTGCGTAAAAAAATTTTTATAATTGCTTTTGCCTTCGTTTTGGTGCTTGCGTGTGCGTTTATGAAAAGTTATTCGGCATACGCTATGCCTTTTTATGACCTTAATCCACAAAAAATAGTTCTTAGAGCGCAGTTTTACACTTCCTACACAACGTCCACCGAAGAGCGAAAACATAATATCGCACTTGCATCAAAGGCGATTGACCGCACTTTAATAGAGCCTAACGCTGAATTTTCATTTAATAACGTCGTGGGGGAACGCACGATTAAGTGCGGATATAAAGTTTCTAAAATAATCGTTGGCGGAGAGTTCGTAGACGGGGTTGGCGGTGGCGTTTGCCAAGTTTCAACCACCCTTTATAACGCAGTTTTGCTTGCAGGACTTAAAATTATAGAGTTTCACCCACACAGTTTGCCCGTTAGCTACGTTGCACCGTCTTTCGACGCTATGGTAAATTCTGGTTGGGCAGATCTAAAGTTTATTAACCAAACTCAAAACCCCGTTATTATTCGCGCTTATGCTGACGGCTCAACTTTGCGAGTTGAAATTTACGGACAACCCTTAAAAGAAAAATACGTTAGAAAAAGCGTCGTCACAGAGCAAATACCTGCACCTGAAAGCGAAATAGTTTACGATGACGATTTATCTTTCCCTGAACTTTATTTAGGGGAAAGCAAAACGGTTAAATACGGCAAGGCGGGGTATAAAAGCGAAGGATACTTGATGACGCTTAAAAACGGAAAACTTATAGAAGTTAAAAAAATTCGCGTAGATTCTTATTCTGCAACGCGTGGAAAAATCATTTTAGGTAAGGCTGAAAAACCTGCGGAAGACAACGAGCAAAGCCGTTTAGAAAATTTAGATATTCAACCAAGTTAATAAAAATATAAAAGATATATTAAAAAATTTTCAAAACGTATAAAAAACTTTGACAAATTAGTTTTTTTGTGATAACATAGTTTAGCAATTTACATAAAACTTAAAAAATATTCGGAGAAATACCCAAGAGGCCGAAGGGGCTCCCCTGCTAAGGGAGTAGTGTGTGATAAGCGCAGCGAGGGTTCAAATCCCTCTTTCTCCGCCAAATAAGAACGCAGAATAGGATACAGTAATTTGTTCCAATTCTGCGTTCTTATTGCTTTTTAGG
>SVHO01000018.1 GCA_015055725.1 Clostridiales bacterium
TAAAATCGGAACTCTCATCCCTTGATATATAAAGTCACCCAAAGAATAGAAAATGGGGCAACCGTTATATATTTCTATTGCGCGAAGTTGGTGCGTGCCACCGCCGATAACAGCCGAAACACCCGCGTCTATGCAAGAGCGTGCTAAATCTTCATAATAAGCAGGTGCTTGTTCGGGCCCGTCACTTCCACTATCGTGACAATGGATAAGAATAAACACGTAATCGTTTTCTTCTTTTGCTTTCTTAATAGAATTTATAATTCTTTCCTTATCTTCTTTGTTGCACTCGGTTGATTTTTTAGAACCGTCATAACAAAACTTAACGTCACCAAACGCAAAAACACCGTCAGGGTCGGGCAAATCAAAACCGCCGGCAATACTTCTTTCCCTTGACGCGTTAATTTGCGTGCTTAAAGCAATTTCTTTAAGTTTTTCTAAATCAGATAAACTTATTTCTCTATAAGCGGTATAACTTAGATAATTAACGCCTGGTCTACCTTTTAAGGTTTTTGTTTCAACCCCCGCCCTTGACGCAAGTTGAAGTTTTGAATATTCGCAGGCAACTGCAAGAATTGCAATCTTTTTTCCGCCAATTTCTAACACCGCGGGTTTTGATGCTTGTTCTAAGTTTACACCCGTTCCAGAATGCGATAAACCACGCTTATCAAGTTCATAAAGAGTTGAAAGCATGCCGTGGTAAGAATAATCCATGCAGTGATTGTTTGCCGTGCCGTAATAGTTAAAACCGAACTTAGTTAAATGGTCAAAAACTTCTGGCTCGGTATTAAGCCAAGTTCCACCGCTATAGGCGTTTGGAAAGTCACCAAACTTAGAAACGTTTGTTTCAAGATTGGTCATTTTAACGTCGCAAGAATTTATATAATCGTAAATAGGCTTAAAATCACCGTCAAAATATTCGTTTGGAATGTCCGCCACGAAAAGCGAATCCCCCGTCCCCGTCACCGTTAATTTGCTATTCATCTTTATCTCCTTATTTTTGTTAAAAATATATTTTAAATTAAATTTTATGAATTATACGTTTCCTTTTGAGCAAAAGAACTTTCATATTCTTTTTGCATTTTTTTAAGTTTTGGAATTGCCATAAAAGCAAACACTATGTTGCACAGTCCCCAAGAAATGGGATATACCCAATAAACCATATCCATGCTTGGACTAATCGGATAGACAACGTAAATCCAAAAAACTCTAAACACTACAGTACAAAAAAAACTGCCAAGCATTGCAGCTAAAGGTTTCCCTATACCACGAAGGGTATTTGCAAAAACATTCATAGTTCCCGTTAAGAAATAGAATAAACCCATTATAAGCAAGCGTTTATATCCCGCTTCAATAACTTCTGGTGTATCGGTCATTATAGAACAAAGTTCCCTACCAAATATTGCAACCAACGCACCTAAGAATAAGGCAACGCCAACAACCAAACATAAACTTTCAAATATTACAAGCCATATCCGCTTAAATTTTTTCGCACCTAAGTTTTGACTAACGAAAGATAATGTTGACATAGCAAACGCATCGGTTGCGTCGTGCACAATTGAGTCAAACTGATGCCCTATCGTGTTTCCCGCCATCACAACTTCTCCATAAGTGTATATAGTTGACGTTATAACTAAGTTAGAAATGCTAAACAAGCTTCTTTGAATACCAGTTGGAACACCCATATGCAAAAGTTCTTTTAACTCTTTTTTATAAATTCTAAAATGCTTTTTTTCAAGTTTAGCAAATCCACTACCCTTAATAATAGTTATTAAAGAAAGCACACCCGAAACGCCTTGTGAAGCAACCGTTGCAATTGCAACGCCTTCAACGTCTTTTTTAAGAACAACAATAAAAAACACGTTTAAGACAACGTTCAACACTCCACCGATAACCAAAAAAATAAACGGACGCACCGTATCACCAACAGAGCGTAAAATTGATGCGCAAAAGTTATAAAGCATAACGATTGGCATACCCAAAAAATAAATGCGCATATAGGTCGTTGCCATTTTAAGAAGCGATTTTGGACAACCAAGCCAGGTTAAAAAATATTCAGAACAAAAAACACCTATAACGATAAGTATAGTGCCGAAAACCAAACTCATAAAAATGGATGTTCCAATAAGTCTTTTGCCCTTTTCGCTATCCTGCGCACCCATACTTCTTGCAACCAAAACGTTTGCACCAAGTGAAAGACCCACAAAAAAACCAACAAACATATTCACAAGCGATGTTGTTGCCCCAACCGCAGCAACTGCGTTATCAGAAGCAAAAATTCCTAAAATAGTCACGTCCGCCGCGTTGAATAAAAGTTGCAAAATATTTATTCCCACAATGGGCAAAGCATAAAGAAAAATATTTTTAAGCAACGGCCCACTCGTCATGTCAATTTCAAATTTCTTCGTCATAATTGTTCCCCTTATCAATTTTATCGTAGATAAAAACCTGTCTTTTAACTTAATTATAGTATCACAAAACTTGAAAGTCAATATTATTTTTACGAAAGTTTTTCGTTGAGCAAAAATTAGTTGCATTAGTCAATTTTTTTTGTTAAAATTCAAATATGAGTAATATAAACATAGAAAAGTTAGCACAACTTGCAAACGTTTCGATTGGAACTGTTTCAAAGGCTTTTTCTGGCAGTAAAGAAATAAGCGAAAAAACAAGAAACAAAATTTTTGCACTTGCAAAAAAACACGACTGCTTTGAAAAATATTATAAAGCAAAGCGTGAAAAAAAGGTGGTTGCCGTTATCTGCCCCGAACTAAAAAGCCCGTATTATGTAGATATCGTTTCTCGAATTGAAAAATTGCTTAACGATAAAAAAGTTATAATGGCTCTTTATATAAGCAACTTTGAAGCAAAAAAAGAGACGGAAATTATCAGTTATCTTTTATCTTCTAAAACGGTTGACGGGATAATGATTATAGCGTCAAGCACGTTAGTTAAGTTTAATAAAGACGTGGCAATCGTTGCAATAAACACCAGTCGCAAAAACTCACAAGTGGATTGCGTTAACGTTGCGTTTAAGGACACGTTGATTGAAACGGTTAAATATCTAAAAGATTGTGGGCACACGAATATTGCTTTTATTGGTGAATCATTAACTAAATCACGCTTAAATCTTTTTAATATCGCTATGAACGAAAATGCCTTAATAGTTAACCCCAATTGGATATTTATTGAAAAAACGCGTTTTGAACAAGCGGGTAAATGTGCAATTGATAAAATTATGCAATTAACGGATAAACCAACGGCAATTATCTGCGCCTATGATAACATTGCTTTAGGGGCAATAGACGCGATAAAAAAACACGGAAAATCCGTGCCTGAAGATTTTTCTATTATTGGAATAGACGATATACCAATTTCTTCCCACTCTAACGTTAGCCTTACGAGTATTAAGTCAAACAACGCCGTTTTATGCGATATCGCAGTTGACCTTGTTTTGAAAAAAATTGAAAGCAAATTCTTCTCTCTACGCGAAAAAATAAATTTAAAAACCGAATTAGTTATAAGAGATACGGTTAAAAAGATAAATTAAAAATACTTTTTTATTATATACTTTGAAAAAAACAACAAAAAACCCAAGGCAATTTGCCTTGGGTTTTTCTTAACCTAAATTTTATTCTTTAGGTTGTGGTTTGATTTGTAAGCCGAACTTTTCAGCAAGGTCAGGAATAACGTTTACCGCTCTCTTAATTGCCCTTCCACTTCTAACGCGTAAAAGCATAGGAACTTCTTCATAAGCCTTTTTATCAGAAGCGTCTTTTTGGAACAATTTAGATACTTCGTAAGCGTTGGGGTCAAGTGCTAAATATACCCTAAGCGTTTTACCAACGATAGTCATTTTAGCAATTAACTTTCTGCCGTTTCTAAAGCTTACAGCCTTTTTAGAAACTCTTTGGTTAACCTTTTTATAACCCAAAAGTTTTTCGCTTATAGTCGCAAATCCTTCTTTAATCAAGTCGTCTGCTTCAGAAAGTTTTTGTTCAAACGTTTTGCTAACGCCTTTAATGTTTGCAAACGCACTTTCGGTTTCTACGTCTTCTGCGCTTTCTTCTTGGGCATCTTCACTTTCTACAACTTCTTCTTCACCTTCCACTTTTTCGTCTTCGGTTGCAACAATTTGTTGTTCGCCGTCGTCACCATCGTTTCCGTCGTCGTTTTGTTTTTTCGCTTTTAACACTTTAACTAAAAGGATAACCGCGATAACTGCTTCAACCACAACGATTACTACGAGAAGAACTATAACTGCCGTGTCGTTATAACGAGGTGCGGGAGTTAAGGTTTCAAGCGTGTCAACCAATGCAACGTTTGTCTTGAACGTTTCAACTGCCAAGTCAATTTCTGCCTTAGAAACGGCTGCGTTGATTTGAGCAATAACTTGGTCGTAATAAGAAAGGATAAGTTTACGATTAGTTTCAGTGTAATTACCATCAAGTTTTGCTTCAAGTTGTTGTCTATAAGTGTCGCTAGTAATCGTGCCTGCGTTGGTAGAATCAAACGTGCTAACCATAAATGCAGAAGCAGAATCGTTTGCACCTTCGCTTAAAGCACTCGTCAACGAATTAAGATATTCTTCAATCCACTTTTCAACGTCTTCTTTAGCAAGTGCTGCGTGAGCTTTAACTTCAGTAGTTTGAACTTTTTCAGCCGCTTGTTTTGCAAGTTCAGCAGCAAGTTTAGCGTTATCAGCACTTGCTTTTGCTTGTTCTGCAAGGGCTTTTGCCTGGTCAGCCGCTTGTTTTGCTTGAACTGCTAACTGATTAAGATTAGTAAGTCCGTCAGTAAGTGCCTGAACTTTATCAGCAATAATGCTAATGCTTGTAGTTAATTGACTAATCGCACTATTTATAGCATTTGTGTTTGCTTGCAAACTGCCATCAATTTGTGTAAGTGCTGTTTCAACGTTTGTTAAGCCCGTGCTTAAAATGGTTTCAACTTCAGCTTTCGTTAACGGTTTAATTGCTTGAAGTGCAGTTTTAACGCCTGATAATTCTTGAGTAAACGAATTGCTTAAACCGTTAATAGTATTTTCAACCGTTGTCTTAAACAAAGTCATTTCTTGTGTTTGAGCAGTTATTGCATCAATAACGTGTTCGTCAATATACTGTTTAACGTCATCAGTCACTTGGCTGATTGCACTATTGATTTCGTTAACTTTGGTGTTTAATATATCTTTAGTCACAGCGTTGTTAACTAAAGTTTGTGCGTTTTCTTTTATTAGATCAAGTTCATTAAGTGCGGTTGAAAGATTATCTTTCAGCGTTTCTAAATCTAAACCAAAATTAGTTTCAATTCTTTCAACAATCGTTTTAACGCTTGAAATGGTTGTTGCGCTTTCACTTGCTTTATTTGATGCGTTTGTAATCAACGCTTTATAAGATTTAATTTCAGCAAGTTCAGTTTGAGCAACTGCAAGAGCAATTTCAACCTTTTCAACGGTATCGCAAGCGTAAATACTTGCAATCATTGCAGAAGTCACGTCGTTTTTATTTTCAAGGTTTGCACCCATCAAAGTGTTGATAGCGTCAGTCTTAGCATTTTCAAGAGCCGTTGCCTTATCCAAAGCGATTTGGTCGATTGCTTCGTAAGCAAGTTCAAGAGCAACCATCATATCGTATTTGGTAGCGTAAGAATAAATATTTTCTATTGCAGTTGCAACAGTGCTATCTTTAACGTCAACCTTTTTAAGTTCAGCATATTCTTTAACTGCAATTGAATATTCAGTTGCAAGTTCTTTTGCTTCAATTTCAGTGAGAACTTTGTTAAACGCTTCCATAGCTGATTGAACAATTCTTTCAACCTCGCTCATATAGAGAACGTTAGAAATTTGTGCACAATAAGTTGTCACTACGTTTTCAAATGCGTTAACGCCAGCGTCGTTATAAACTTTTTGGATAATCATTTGTTCAGCAACTTCACGGAGAGAAACAGCAACGATTACCGAGAATTCGCTCATACTCATAGCAACGTAAGCACCGTCTTGGTAAATAACAACGAATCCAGGAGTCCAATATTCTTCAGGAACTTCACAAACGAACGTACCGCCAGAAATAAATCCGAAGCCTATTTCGTCATAACCAAACACGCCGTCTTGACCGTTAAACGTTCCGCCTGCAATTTCAAGTTGACCTTCTACCATACCAAGGCTTGCTTTTCCATTAAGGGCAACGTTTCCGTTGAACGTTCCGCCAAAGATTCTCAATTCAACGTTAGTTAAGTTTGTGCTATAACCATATACGTAAACTGCGAGACAATACTCATCGTCGTAAGAAGTTAACACACCGTCGTTAATAACGGTTGAAGCTTTAACTGCGTTAGTTTCATTACTATTGAGCAATTGAACGTAAACTGCTCTTTTGCCGGCAATAATTTCACCGCCGTTAACGATAACTTCGTTCTTGTAAGTTGCACTGTTAGCAAATTGACGAACTGCAACGTATTTTTCGTTAACGATTTTACCGCTGTTCAACACGAGTTTAACGTCTCTTGAAGTAGAATTGTTATCTACCGCACTATGCATATGATTTATTTCATAAGCAGTGGTGTTTTCAATTGTTGCCTCTTCTACGGTTAAAATACCACCGTTAACAATCGTATAATTTCCTTTACCGAAAGAAGGATCTGCCGCTCCGGTATATTCATAAGTGACAACACCGTTTTTAATGGTTAAATTACCTTCGTTCTTTATTAAGCAAGTTCCTAAAACGTTTGATTTGCCACTGAGTGTTAAGTTGTTAAGGTCAAGAGTGATAACCTTATCAGCGCCAACAACAATTGCTTCATCAAGTTCAACGTCTAAGATAAGTTTGATAACGTCCCCTTCGTTAGCGTTTGCAATCGCTTGACTTAAGGTTTCATACTTAACGTTGCCAATAATAGCGTAATTAATCGTCACTTGGTTGTCTTGAGCAATAACTTCTTTAATTTCATCAATGTCAGTTTTGCCGTTAACCGTGTTAGTTTTATCTTCAGGAACAATACCAGCGATACAATCAATAAATTTATTGTTAGAAGCAGTAATTTCTGCACCATTAGTGTTGAGAGCTTCTTTCTTAGCTTCGCAGTGGAATTCAAGAGTGTTGCCTGTAAGAGTTATCGAATCAGCATTATCAGATTTCATCATGCCGTAAGCACCTTCTCTAACGTTAACGGTTGAATTTTCGATAACGAAGTCACCTTCATCCATCCAAATAGCGTATTCGTTAGAAGTTGAAGCTTCAACAGTACAGTTAATTACAGAAGAATTACCTGCTAGACGGATACCGTCATAGAAAGTCACGTTTTCAAACGAAGCGTTTATGAAGTTTTGATACATAAATTCGTTTGCAGTGGGGAGATATTCTCCTTCGTCGTAGAACGCAATATTTTTTACAGTCACGTCAACGATATCAGGAACACCGCCACCCGTTATGGTAAGGCGTGCATCATCAGTCATACCGATAATGGTTGCAAATGCTTTTTGGCTAACCATATTTGAAACGTGAAGTGGCAATTTTGCGTGAGCAAAGCCAGTTTCGAATTCAACTGCACCATAAATTTCATAAGTGACAAGGTCTGCTTTATCAGCTTCAGCCATAGCAACGGCTTCGTTTAAGTTAGCATAAGTTTTGCCTTCGCCAACTTCATAAGTTTTAACGATAATTTCGCTAATTTCAAATTTGTCATCAGCAAGTTTTGCTACTTTATATCCGTCAGCAAGATAAATATATTCTTGTTCATCAAACGTTGAGTAAACGCCACCACTCATTTCAACCACAACAGGGTTAGGGGTATCAACAGGGTTGCATCCACCAATTACTAAACCATTAAATTCAAATTCACCGCCAACAATCTTGATTGTTTCAGATGCCGTATCGCTTCCCACACCATCTTGGTCCCAAATAGTTTCGCAGTGAATTACGTCACCTATCGAAGTAAATTTACCACCATTGATAATGAGAAGAGCATCAACTTTACTACCATATATTGTATCTGCACCGACAGTAAGAACTTCACGTGGGTAAGTTGCTGGTTGGTCACCATAGTTGCCGTTTTCAAACGTTCCGTCGTTAATGGTGAGCGTTCCGCCAGAACTCATAATCATAGCAGTCCAAGAACCGTGAGTTGCGCCTTGACCGTTAGCATCGCTTGCAGATAAAGGTGCCGTTTTATAATTACCGCCGTTCACAGTTAAATTACCCATTCCGTCCACAGCAACAGCAACGCTTAAGTAAGGAGCAGAGTTAGTGCCACTTACGGTAATATCACAATTGTTAACTTCGACTTCACCGCCGTAATTTTCGATACCACCTATGTATTCGTTTTCCATAGTAATATCGTTGAAAGTTGCTTTTGCTCCACCAATGTAGAAAGCAAATACATTTCTAGCATTGTAAGTGTTTTTAGCACTAAACGTACCACCGTTTACAGTTAGAACGTTTTTAGAACCATTAGGTCCTGAAATTTGACCGTTCGTGTTAACGATAACATCGTTCAAAGTAATATCAACTTCATAATCGCGGAACTTAAACAAACTGCCGTTATTAGTTGCAAAGTCATAAGACCCACCGTTTACGATTAAATCCGCATTGGTGTTTACGTCTATGATACCGTAAGCTTTTCCGTCGTATGAATTGATTTCACCGCCATTAGCGTTAATAACAAAGTTAGTGCAACCGTCAACTAAAACGATAACCCTTGAAGAAGCAACGCCTTCAACCGTAATAGTATAACCGTTAAGGTCAAGGGTTAAATTCTTGTTAACTTCGATTACATTAGAAAGAACGAAGTTAGCAATAAGTTTAACCGTGTCATTACTTTGTGCTTTTTCAATTGCTGTCGCAAGTTTTGAATACATTACGCCGTTAAGTTCGGCTTCCATATCTTCAACTGTTTCTTGTTTTACACCATCAACAATCAACTCACAATCTTTTGCAAAAGAATCGCCAGTTGCTTTAGAACCTGCAGATAAAAGTCCGTTATATTCAGGTGCATAAGCTGAAGTGACAGTCACATCTTCAGCAGAAATATTTTCAATTGAACCGATTACGTTGCCAACGATTGCAGCTGCACCATAATGGTTAACCGCATTTACACTTACGTTTTTAACCGAACAGTTAGACACGTAATTATAACTGTCAGAACCGCCACCGAAACCAACGATACCACCTGCCGACCAGTAAAGAGCATTAATGCTGTTTTCTGTTTGAGTGTCACCGATTACGTGACAATTATCAACAAGTAAACCGCTATAGTTATAACCTACGATACCACCTGCACGACTTCCAGAAATAATTATTTCACCAGTTAAAACAACGTTTTCAACTGTAGTGTTCATATTTGCGCAACCAACTAATGCGCCCGCGCCATTATGTTTTTGATTAGCATCGTTAACTACTGCACCGTTGATAGTCAAATTTTTAATAGTTGCACGATAGCCCGAGTTGTCTGCGCGATTACCAGTGCTGGTATATCCAAACAAACCATTTTCACCTTCTGCACACCAGAGATTATAAATGGTATATCCCTTTCCGTCAAACGTACCTACGAATGGGAATGAAGAAGTACCGATAGAATACCAATCTTTTTGTTCAAGGTCAATATCACCGCTCAATACAATAAATTTACCCGCATAGGAAGTTCCAGCGTTAACACTATCTCTAAACCACTCAAGGGCTTCCACGTTAGCGATAACAAAAGGATCGTTTTCAGTACCTGTTCCAGCAGGCTTAATTGATTGATGTAAAACTGCGTCACCAGCATCAACCGTTCCAGTAATCTCAACGGGAATTTCAATAATAGTTGCTTTAGGAAGAACGCCGTTTTCTTCGTATTCGGTAGCACCGATTGCACACCAAATGCCGTCAGTATTTTCAGCGGTCATAACGTTAGTGCCTGCAAAAGATATGTAATAATCGTCTGCTTTTACGTCACGAACGACAACTGGGATAAATGCTTCGATTTGGCAATCTTTAACCACTAAATTAGTTTCATATTGACCGTTGTTTGCGTCTGCACGTAAGCCGTATCCTAAAGCGTCAATTTTAACGTTCTTAACGGTTATATCGTTATAAGAAGTATTAAGTGAAATACCGTTTTTACCTTTAATTTCAACGTTTTCAATCAATACGCCGTTTGCACAAGCAGTAAGTTGAGCGAGTGAGTGCATATCGGTTGAAACAACGTCTTTTATAACGGTGTTATAAGCCATACGGAATTTAACGCCAACAGCAGTGTTAACTGCATCACCAGTTGCTATGAATTCGCAATTTTTGATTGTGACGTTATGTGGATAGCATTCTTCGTTAGAAGTTGCTTGGCTCGTTTGAGTTTGTTGTTCAATAAATAAATGGTTCTTTACGCTCGTGCTGAAAACAATGCCGTCAAACGTAAGAGTTTCTGCACCTTGACTACGAGCATGGCCGTAAATTTTAATATATCCGGTGAAAATGCTGTTTTCGCCATCACCTTTAATAGTTAAGTTAACACTTTCAGTTTGATGAATTTTGATACTTTCATCAATTTGACCGTTCAAAATGATTTCATAATCGCCTGCGGTTGCAGTTGCAAAATCAATAGCACTTTGAAGGGTTGCAAATTTCTTTAATTGACCGTTTTGAAGAGTAATTTCAACAGGGGCGGTCACACCGTCAATTTCCCACCACTCGCGAGCGTTTGCGGGATTGTCAGTGTTATACATATTAATTTTATCAACACTAGAAACCTTAACGCCGTCAACGTAAAGTTCTGCGTTATTTGGAACTAATGCGTAAGTCTTATCTGCTTCCCAAGTGGTTGCCCAAGAACTTGAAGTAGCAGTTATGCAAACTTTTGTGCTTAAAGCAGAGTAAGAAAGATAAGAATCTTTAACTAAAGTGGTAGTTGCAAGCAAAGTATCATCAGAATAAACTTTAATTACAATGCTCTTTTCTGCATTAAGATTTGATAAATCAAAATAAATATAACTGCCGTTTCCTTCGTCAAACACAACACCCGTTGCGATGTTGCCTTTGGGAGCAAAAACCTTTTGGGTATAAGTTGCGTTAGGAGTGGTTTGGTTAGGCTTGCTGGTAGAAGCAGGAGTGTTGCGTCCTACGAATTCACCAACGTTATAATTATCACGTTCACCACACAAAACGGTGTCAATAGTGATAGTGATATCTGCATCGTTAACGTTTTCATTAACTTCAACTTCAACCGTAGAGTTTAAACAACCAACGATACCTGCAACGTCACGATAAGCAGTTATGTTGAGTTCGCCTTTGAGTTCGCAAGCAGAAATTTCAACTGCACCTGAGTTGCAATATCCAACGATACCGCCAACCTTGTCACCGTTATCATAACTACCCGTCAAATTATCAGGGGTTGCGGTTATGTTAACGTTTTCAACAGAACAGTTAATAACAGAGCCGTCCATATAACCAACGATACCTGCAACGTATCTGTTGCCCTTAACGGTAGCGTTTTTAACGTGAACGTTAGAAATAGTTGCGCCGTAAGCCGTTGAACCTGCAACAACTGCCGTGCCGTTTACCGTTGCACTGCCAGAAGAAATGCTTTCAACGTATGCCCCGTCGATAGTGAAGTTTCTAATTTCGCCACAAGTTGCGCCGAAAAGACCTGCACCGTGATAGCCAGCACCTTGTTTAACGTATAAATTAGAAATAACGTAATCATTTCCGTCAAACGTGCCGTAGAATTTTTTAGAGCCGTCAGCATTTTCACCGATAGGCGTCCATAAATTAGTTTCACTGCCGTTCAAATCGATATTAGCACCGAGAACGACAATTTTATCTTTATATTGATTACCGCTATTAACTTGGTTAGCAAAATCAATGAATTCTTGAACAGTTGTAATAGTTAAATCTGCTTCCTTAACTGAAACGTTAGCGTAGTTGTTAGTGTTGAGATTTACACCGTAAGGAAGAACGATTTCATTTGCAGGTGCATACATCAAAGTGACTTCACTGCCCTTTTTAACAACGTCTGCACTAACAGCGCTTTCAACTGTGGTGTAAATTTTGCCGTCAACTAAAACGCCACATGAACCATTATCATTTTTACAAGCGATATCGGTGATATCTGCTGTTAAGGCAGTGCCGTCGGGTGAACCGTCTAAATCAAGTTCAAACACACCGGTAGAAGAATAGTCGTTTCCTTTAAGCGTCACGCTTTCGCCGTAAGTTAAAACGATTGCCGGTTTTTCATTAACTTCACTAAAGTCAACGTCCTCTACGGTTAAATCGGTAGTCTTTTTAGCGCCTTCAGCGTACATCTTGATACCACGAACTTTATCATCGTTTTCCGTTAGAGAAGAGAACTTACCACCAACTACGGTTGCGTCTACGTCGCCGTAAGCCCAAAGACCGTATTTTTCGTGTGATTTATAGAAAGTACAGTCGGTATAAGTCACCTTGCCAGAAGAAGCGTAAGAGCCGTTGATAAAGGTACAGTTAGTGTAGTTAACTTCAACAACGTCATACACACCGAAAGCAACGTTCATAAAGCCCGCGTTATTTATAAACCCACCAGCAGATTTTGAAAGGGTAAGTTCTTCAAACGCAACTTTTTTGCCAGTTGCGGTTATGTAGCCTTGAACTTCAAGGTAAATTTCCGCTTTATCAGATTTACCAACGAAAGTGATTTTGTCGTATGAACCGGTAAAGCTTGATTTCAAGGTCACTTTATCATAAAGTTCAACCACAACGTCACCCGTCATTGATTTAACAGCGTTTAAAGCTTGGTCGAAAGATGCGTAGCAAACGTCACCAACTTTTGCAACGAAAGCGCTAGTTATTTCTTCGCCTTCAACTTCAACAGTTGCGCCAGGTGCCAAGTATTCTTCAACGTTTTGCTTTGTATCGTAATTGTTATTTAATTGAACACTGAAAGAACCGCCGTTTACAACAGTTTTATCGTTGCCAGTAATAGCAGTTGAACAGCCAACGTATTTACCACCGTTTACGGTTACTTCCACATTCGCGCCATTTTCACCATCAACACAAATTGCTGCGCCATTGCTTCCGCTATCTGTGTTATTGTTGGTAAAAGAACCGCCGTTTACAGTCAACACAGCGTTATTTGAACAATATAAAACGTGGTCACTACTTGCGTTAGTTGCACCATCACAAACAAATTCGCCACCTTCAATCGTAGCCGTGCCTGCAGATACTGCTACGGCACCGTGTACGCCACTAACTTTAATGTTATTATTAGCGTTAGTGATGTTGAGCGTACCAGACGAACTAATTGCATAGCACCAGTTAGAAACGCAAGAAATAGTTCCACCGTTAATAGTAGTCACGTTGCCTTGTGAAACGTCAATCGCAGTTGCGTCACTCGTATCGAAAGTGGTTGGGTCGTCGTCATAAGTGGCTTGAACTACACCGCCGTTCATCGTAAATACTGAACCGGATTCGTTGTTAATAGCATAACCACCGTTGCCATCGCACGCTTCAATAGTTCCGTTGTTGAGAGTTAACTCACCGTAGTTATAAACACCACGTGAAACTATCGCGCCACCGCCAACGCTATCGTTTATGGTAAGCGTTCCTTTGTTGCTAAGCACGTAAATGTGATTAGTAGTGCTTTCGTCACCCTTTGCCTTTATAGTTTTTCCGTTAAGGTCAAGAGTAGCCGAAACGCCTTCGGAAATTGTAATTTGACTAGAAACTTCAACGTCTCCGCCAAGAACAACTTCCCCACCCGCTTTAAGAGCTTCTGCAAGTTCTTGTTCCGTGTCAACTATTTCTGACGCGAAAGCGGTTTTGTTATTGACGTTAAGCGAAACGTATGCAGTAAAAGTAATAATGAACGCCAAAAACAAAGTAAAAATTGTCAAACTTTTTGTTTTACTTTTCAAAGCAAAACCCTCCTAAAAAATTTTTCCTCAACTTTTCCCTACAAATCACGGAATAAAAGCTCTAAAAATCAACCTTTTATTATTGCATAATAATGTATTGACAAAATAGACCCATTATTCATTGAGCCAAACAATTATACACCCCCCCCCCACCGATAGTCAAGCCTTTTTGACGAGAATTTACAAATTATTATATTTTTTTTACTATTTATAAGGTGTAATTATAATCAAAATTTTCGTCAGTATTTTTCTCATTATTTTTGATTAAATATTCTTCGCACGTTGGGCATATCATTCGCCCTTCGGGTATCGGGTTTCCGCATATAATGCAATAACAACAGTTTTCGTAATACTTATCCATTTGCAATCCCTTCCTATAATGATTACGTCTTTTTTCGATATTGCGCCATTACAAATTATATAATGAGTTGTATTATACATCATTTTGTGGTGTATGTCAAACCATTTTGTGATGTATTTTTATAATATTAGGATATATAAATAATAAGGGGTTAAAAATGAATATTAAGATGGAAGTTGGGCTAAAATTGAAAGAAGCCCGAAGAAACGCAGGTTTTACACAAAAAGCCGTTGCCGAAAAAATGTTTATGACGCAACAACAATATAGTCGCTTTGAAAACGGCATATTTGAACTCAATTACGAGCAGTTAGCTTTTTTATGCAAGTTATACGATATTTCTGCAGACTATCTTTTAGGGCTTTCAGAATATTAATGAAATGAAAGTATATTAAAAACTAAACCCACGCTTTGAAACTTACAAGGCGTGGGTTTTTTCTTTTATAAAGGTTTATTTTTTAGGCGCTATATCGTCAATGCACCAACTTCTAAAAGGTTTAGCTATATCTTCTGAAACGTAGCAAACGCCTTTAGTTAAACGGAAAATAGATGCGGGGCACTCCATAGAGATTGGCCCGTAAAGTTGCAAGCGTGAAACCATGCGTTGCCAAGTGTCGCCCGCTTGATTGTTAAGTATTGCGTGGCATTCAAAGTGTTCTTTTGCGTGCAAAACGTCGTAAGGGCCGATTGTCACGGCTTTTGGGGGAACTGCCCAAACGTCACCAGATGCACCCATCGGGGCAAACAATGAGTTTTCAGCAATGGTAAGCGGTGATTGCGTCACTAATCCCCCTTTAATTTGGCAAAATTCTTCTAACGTTTCCGCCTTAAATTCTTCTGTGCGCGGGTCAATAAAACCAGTATGCCCAGGCCAACCTGTTGCCGAATAAAGTATATCACAACCGCCACAGTCTTCAATCATTTGAGTGTAAACGCCACGTTCTTTGTTTTTATTATTCCACGTGTGCCATTGTGAAACAGGTGGTCTTAAATCTTCTCGTATTCTATAATAGAAATGATTCATAAAAGATGCGCCAAGTCCTGCACCGTAAGTCAAGGGGGCAACGTTGCCGTTTTCATCTGCCCATTCATCTAAGGCAAACGCGTTAACGTTCCTTAAATTTATGTTAAACGTGTTAACCATATTCGCAACGGCTGTATACGTGCCTGGCCATTGATTTGGGCAAAGCATAGTCAAAGGTTTGTTTTCCCTATCGCTTTCTACAAGGCGATAAAACATATCTATCGCAGCATGTGCATAAGGGTCGATAACAACTTTAACAGAATAACCGTTTTCGTTAGTATATTCCATATCTTCCCTTTTTATATTTCTAACTCTTTCAAGTTCTTCAAGGGGCAATTCGCTGTGCGGTAACCAAGATGCTGGCTTAAATCTAAATTCGTCGTAAAGTCCCATAACTATCTCCTTTTATTATTGTTTTTTTTGTTTTTATGTTAGCATATAGCCCTATTTTTCGTCAATATAATATAGTTGTGCAAACATTTAAAAAAGTTAGATTAAAGTTTTCTCCTTATTTAAATTCACTTTTACTCATAAAAAACTACACGTCGCAAACCAAAGACTTAACTTGTTTTATATTAACACTCACAGCAGGAAGCATCTCTATTTTTCTACAATGATACAGCCTAGCATTAGCAAAAAAAGGATAGGTGCACCCTATCCTTTACTAAATTTAACCGTCATTTATAACATTTTGGCTTACTTATCTAAATTTTCACTAATATCAGGCAATCCGCGTTTCTTCTCAAAGTGCTCTTTGGTTAAATTGATAACCAATTTAGATAAAATCACAAGCGCAATTAAATTTGGCAACGCCATTAAAACGTTAAAGCAATCGGCAACCGTCCAAACCAACCCAATGTTAGCGTTCGCGCCAACGAAAACAAACGCCACGTAAACAATTCTATATACGGTGACTGCAACTTTCCTGTGTTTCTTAAAAAGATATCCAGCACACACTTCACCGTAATACGCCCAACCTAAAATTGTTGAAAGTGAAAAGAAAATCGTTGCAATTGCAACACCATATTGACCAATTCCAGGCAACGCTTCATTAAACGCCGCACTGCTTAACGACGCACCGTTTAATTCAGGATTTAAATTTTGAGATTGAAATATTGTACCGTATACGTCTGAAGTTAATATAACCAACGCAGACATAGTGCATATTATTATAGTTGTAATAAAAACTTCAAACACGCCCCAGAAGCCTTGCTTAACAGGGTCGGTTTCACTTGACGCCGAGTGCGCTATCGGTGCGCTACCTAATCCTGCTTCGTTTGTAAAAACACCTCTCCCTATTCCGTATCTCATTGCTGAAAGTATTCCATATCCAGCAACGCCACCTAAAGCCGATTTAAAGTTAAACGCTTCGGTAAAAATTAATGCAAATGCATCGGGAATTTTTTCCACGTTTATGCCCAAAACAATTAGCGCTGAAACAACGAAAAACAGCGCCATCGCTGGAACTATTTTCTCGTTAACGGATGCTATGCGCTTAACTCCACCTAATATAACTAGCGCAACTATAACCGTCACAACCAAGCCTG
Organism: Clostridiales bacterium; assembly: GCA_015055725.1. Classification (GTDB taxonomy): domain Bacteria; phylum Bacillota; class Clostridia; order Christensenellales; family Borkfalkiaceae; genus UBA1259. The sequence continues at coordinate 16,779 of SVHO01000018.1, forward strand.
TTATCCAGGTTGGTATTTCTAAAGTTGACATCATAACGCCAGAAATCGCGTTAGACTGTGTAGCGTTCCCCGTACCTATACACGCAATCATTGCAAATATCGCAAAAATTATGGCAAGCCATTTTTCTCCTAAGCCTTTTTGTATGTAAAACATAGGCCCGCCAACCCAAGCGCCTTCATCGTTTTTTTCTCTAAATTTTAACGATAAAACTATTTCAGCGTATTTTGTCACCATTCCCAAAAGCGCGCTAATCCACATCCAAAAAACCGCGCCTGGCCCACCCGCTACAAGCGCAGTCGCAAGTCCGGCTATACTTCCCGTTCCAATCGTTCCCGCAAGCGCGGTCGTCACGGCTTGAAAAGGACTAACACTCCCTTTTTGCTTACTGTGTTGGCTCTTATCAAATAGACTGCCAATAGTGCTTTTCATTGCATAGCCGAAGTGCCTAAATTGTAATGCCTTACTTCTTATCGTTATAAACACTCCAACTACAATAAGTAAAACCATCATCAATATGCTTAAAATATTGCTATAAATAAATTGCAAAATCTCTTCCATTTTTTCAAACTCCACGATTCATCGAATGCTTAACTTATTTATTATAGCACTTGTAATTTACGTCTACAATTATTATTTCATTTAAAATATGGAAAAAAGTTAGATTTTTTATGATTTTAAAACTAGTTTCTAAAATATCAGTTCTATGCTAATCGTTTTTTAGTCTCTTTTCTTCTCACATTTATTTTAGAAAAAACATGTGGATAAATTTTCATTTTATATGTTTATTGCACTCCCCGCAAAAAATAACCTCTGTTTTGCTTCGATCAAAATTCAAACCATAGTTCCCATGTTAAGATATAAAAAAGATTCAAACCGTGTTCGGCTTAAATCTTTTTAGGTCTTTATTAATGCTCGCTACGAGACTCGACCCTACACCTCGCCCTTAGGAGTTCTACATAGATATAAAAATCTTGTTTATTTCCCTGATTTGCGCCGTTTTTGTGCGTTTTTTGTAATAATTTGCGTCTATTTTGCCTATTTTTAAGCATTTTAGACGCTAAATTTCATATCGTAAAATAAAAATAATACCAAAAATAATACCAAAATAATACCAAAACGGAAAAATCAAGCATTGTTTTTTTCTATTTTTTTGAATTTGGTATTGTAAAAACTGCTGAAATAATACCAATTTTTAGGAGGTATTTTTATGCCTAATTTTAACGGCTCAATAAAAAGTTGTGCGTTTTTTGACGATACTTTTTATAAAAGTGTTGAGTATTTTGACGATACCTTAGAAAAAAACATTGAGCTTTTTGACAATGGTGTGATTCGCAGCCTTGTTTTTTACCTTTCGCCTCCCTTTTTGTAGCACGTTTCTCGCCAAAGTAAATGGCGTTCTTAAAATTAGCACTTAAACAAATTATAGCCAAAATAAACTATAGAGTCAAGCGCAATTATGCTTGGCTCTTTTCTTTTACTTTAACGCACTAATTTTCTTCTCTTGTTGACTTTGGCAATTTGAATTAAAAGTAAAAAATACACTACCCGAAAAGTGCTACCTATTTTCCGCCGAAAGGTAAAAAAATAAAAACAAGGAGCAAAAAGCAAAATGAAAAAAGTAGTGTATTCAGTAACAAGAGTTGGTAAGTTTGAAAACTCAAAAATGACAGGTTTTGGATTTATAAACGAAACTGACTTAATTGCCTTATACAAAGGTAAAGACGGAAAACGTCATAGACGAGTCTATGAAGATTGTCTAAGAACTTGTTACAAGACTAATAAACCTAATGAATATAAAGGTTCGTTTTACGAAATTAGAGAATGTGAATTTGAAAAAAACGGTTCATACGAAACACGTGAAATAGAAGTTAATTATTACATTTGGTACAAATTAGTAGATTAAAAATTTGGAGGTAAAAGAAATGAAAGAATTTGTAATGTATGAAGATTGGGACAAAATAACATTCGACATAGTTAAGCTTAACGAGGAAACTCAACAAGTTTACGTTGCAATAACAAAACAAGGAAGAATAAGCCTTATAGCTTATCCTCTATTAGAAGATAAAAATGGTCTGTACTTTGAGTATGGACCTTTTTATAAAAAGATTTATATTGATGACTTTGAGGAGGTAAACGACTAATGAATAAACGTGTTAAAGCTTTATGTGAAAAATTAGATTGGAAAGTCTATGAATACGAAAAAGACGTGGAATTAGAAAAGTATTCACCTGCCGGCGAAGACTTCTTCTTTTGCGTAGATAAAAAAGACTTTATACAAAATGTAATTGAATATGCTGAAGATTTTGATGCAGATGAACACGCTGAAATGTGGGTTGAAAATAGACACTCTGTAAAAGGTGTTCCACAATCAATACGCACTTTAATAGATGATGCTGATGCAATTAAAGATATGTTGCTTGAATTAGCAAACTATTTGAAATTAAAAAAAAGTGAGGTGTAAACAATGATTAGTGTAGTTATTGGTTCATGGGGTTCTTACAACGAATGTAATGAACGTGCTTTAGGTTCTAAATGGCTTGACCTTTCCGATTATGACGATTGGGAAGAAATTGAAGAAGAACTTAAAAAGCAAGGTTTTGAGTTAGACGGTATCGACGAAGAATTATTTATTCAAGATATCGAAGGACTCCCTACCAACAGCAAAAATTGGGATTATTGCAATCCACAAGAATTATTTGAGTTGTTAAAAGAATCTGAGGTTCTTACCGACTCTTATAAGTACGAAGTCATGTGTGCCTATTTAGAAATTTACAGTTTTGATGACTTTGAAACACTTGTAAAAGACAATGGCGACCATTGGGATTGGGATATCAACTTATGGAAAAATCGTGATTGGTACGACTTGGGTTATGAACTCTTACACGAATGTAACGATATTCCAGATTATTTAGACAACTATATCGACTATGCTCGTTATGGTGAAGAACTTAGGTTTGATGGCTTTCACGAATATAGTGAAGGCATTATTGAAATTAGATAAAATTTTAGGAGAATTTATTATGAATACAACAAAAGAACAAAGAAAACAACAAGCTGTCGAATATCTTAAACAATTAGATATTTACAAACCCTACATCAAAGGCTTTGTGGAACAAGATAACGTTTGTTTCTACGAGAATTTTGGTGGCTTTTGGGCTTATCAGGAAGAAGAACTTGCTGATAAAATCAAAGAAATTGAAAACAAATATAACTGTACCGTGTATGCCGTTACTCACGAATATACAGACTTTGGTGAATGCTACTCTCTTATGATTGTAACGGACTATCCCGAAGAATGGGAAATGTCACTCACAAGAGATAAATCTACTTTTTACGCATTTGCATACGTTTGGAATAAATCGGACGATTGGTGCAGCGAATTTGGCACTATAGGCGTTAGATCGTTTGGTGGTGGCATTAAACGAGTTGCTTAAGGAGGAATTGAAATGGAAAAAAGACAAAACGCTGGATACGATATTATAAAAAACATTGTATTACCTAATGAAGAATTTGTTTTAGGAATTAAAACAATAGACGGAACTAACAAATATGTTACTTGGTGTTGTGTTAATAAAACAAATTATCATTACGGACATTATATAGACGATTATCGCTCTGCTTTAATTGATTTGTATGAACGTGCAAAAAACTCTATTCAATGGGAATTAGATAGATTGGAGGAACAAAAATGAAAGCATATATTGTAAGTTTGCAGTTTTCAACTGATGATGCTGACGGTGTAGATATCGAAGTCTTTTCCACATACGAAAAAGCAGTTAAACGTTTCAACGAAATTATAGAAACAGAAAAGCAACCCGGTATGAGCTGGGTTGCAAATGCTTATGAAAATGGAAAACTTCTACACGGATACGAAATAGATGAATCGCCAGAATACAACGATGGCGAAGAACACGAACTTTGGTGGAATATCACTTGCAAATATGATTGGTATTTACACACATTTATAGAATTAAGATTTACGGAGATACAATAAAATGAAAAAATCGGATTACTTGGGTAAAACAATTAGAATTATTGAAATGAAAGACGAACCCTCTTATACGGGTAAAATCGGCATTGTAAAACACGTTGATGGTATAAATCAATTACACGGAACTTGGGGTAGCTTAGCAGTTATCCCCGGTGTAGATAAATTTGAAATTTTGGAGGACAAATAAATGAAACCTTTTAAGACAATGGCTCATATTCACTCTCTTAATGGTGAAATGAAAGAAATTACAGTTTTAAGACAAGAAGATATGTTCGGACATCCGATACAAAACTCTTACATAGTAGATTATAACGGTGTTATTTGCACCGCTATTTTCAACCCTATTACTTCTCAATATTACGCAGATGATAAATATGGAAAATTTAAGGAGGCTCAAAATGGCTAATAAACACTTTTATTACGTTCTTATAGCTTGCGAAAAAGGACAAGGAAAATTCGTAACTAAGGTAGATAACACTACAAAATATGCACATTGGAATATTAAAGATAAACCTATGGAATTTTCTAAACAATATGCAGAAGATTTGGCTTACTGTTTATGCTTAAATTTCAACCCTGCTTTCGTTCTTCGTAGCGATTTTAAGATTGAACAACACTACTTTTACAAGGAGGAAAACAATGACTGAATTACTCACTAAACTTTATTATGGGCAAATAGATATTGCCAACGAAAAACCACCAATAAAGGTCTCAAAAAACGAAGATAGCTTATATGAACAGCTAAGAGAAAAGTTGTCAGAAAAGCAATTCCAACTTTTTGAGGCTTTTTTGTTATGTTATGCAAATAGGTATTCTGCCTATCAAGAATTTGCATTTAAGCAAGGTGTTAAACTTGGTTTTGAACTTGCTAAAGAATTAGAAAAAATTGAAATATAAGGAGGTAAAGTATGGCTACTATTAAAGAATTGGAAAAATATCTTAACTATGAGTTTTCTTCTGGTCCTTATACGGGTGAAGACTATAAAAATTTTCAAAACAAGTATATCAACCATCTACGCTCTATATGTAGAGAATATAATTGGGAACTAGTAAACATTGGGAAAAACCACTACTGCTTTTCAGCCTTTATAAGAAATCAAGAAAACAAATATGTATATATCTCTATCAGCGATGTAAGATTTTTTAGTAATGAGTGGTATTACCATATCCTATATCGAACTGCTGCACACGAAAAAGATTATCGAGGTGGCTGCAATCAATACACGAATTTGCAGGGACTACAATATAACATACAAAATCTTTTTCTTAGGACATAGTGCTATGGATAATAAATATGGATATAAAGTTTGCTACCGTGAGTTCGGTAAACTTAAATTAAAAATACATTTAGTTTGTAATACTTATGACGGTGCTGTATGGAACGTTCAATATTATGAAAACCATCAGCAACGTGATAGAAAAACAAATATTCCCATAAGAGAACCAACGTGGTTCGTCTTACCTGTAAAAACATTATTTGAATATAAACGATTATGGAAAGGGTGTCCGTTTTAGGACGCCCTTTTAATAAATATAAGGAGCAAATAAAAATGATTGAATTAAATCTTACAACGTCGTGCGAAGAACACGAAATTATTAAAACTTACTTGCAAGAAAACGCATCAAAAGAGCTTGCCGACAAAATCAATAACGGTGTTCGTATTGAAAAAGATGGCAAGACGTTAATAAACAAAAAAACTTTAGATGGATTTATGAACTATGCTCAAGATGAGGCTCGTAAAATTGCTGAAAAAGGTAAAAATTATAAAGCTGTACATCATAGCGTTGTTTTTGGTTGGGCTATTCACTACTTTGAAGAAGATAGCATCGAAGGAACATTATATAACGAAGATGGTACAGAATACAAACCTGCTCCCGTTAAAAAGCCTATCACAACCCCTTCTAAAAGCGTTGCAATACCCAAGAAAAAGCCAGAAACTCAATTCTCGCTCTTTGACCTTATGGAACAACAAGATGCCGTTAAAGTGGATTCTACTAAGTCTGAAAACATAGATGATGAAGAACCTTCTGAAGAAGATATTCAAGAGGCTATGAAAATTGTAGCTGAAGAAGAAATGAAATCAAAAGGCTCGCCACTTTATCAAAAGTATATTGAGATACAAAAACAATATCCAAATTATGCGATTGTATATAGGCTCGGTGACTTTTATGAAGTGTTTGGTGAAAACGCAATTAAAATCAGCAACGAATTAGACCTTACTTTAACAGGTCGGGATTGTGGATTAAAAGAACGTATTCCAATGATAGGTTTTCCCTATCATGTAGCAGATACCTACATAGATAAAATACTAAAATTCACTTCCGTTGTAGTTGTTGATAATAAAGATATTATCGTCAAAGAAAAACATAAATCGACAAATATCGACATTGAAACAGGTGAAATCTTTGATTTAACCGAAGAAGAAATGCGTGAATTTGATGGCGATATATATGAACCGAAATATATTGACGGTGATGACGATAACGAAATAATTGATACTGCTAAGAGTTTAGATAAAGAAATTATGCTTAAACTTTACGATATTCTTGGCGACGATATGACTATTGCTTAAGAGGTAACAAAATGAAGATATCAGATATTAAACCTATACCAAAATACATAGTAAACAAGATTAAACGCCTTGATAAGACAAAGAACCCTATTCCAAACGGAAATAAGAGGTTCTATTCATATTTAACCGTTTGGAATAAAGAACTTGTGAGAGTAACTGTTGCAGTTAGACATCGCTATAAAACTTGGCTTTGCAAACAGGTTGCAATACACGGAATCAATACGCCATATTGTTTAGTTAAAGATATGGATTATTACACAATCGCAGGTTACGTTGTAGGTTGGTTTGACGAAGGTGTTACAAATGAACCTAAATGTTATGAGGGCGATTGGTGGGCTTATGATGGAAAATATTTTAACCCTTTTGCCCCGACAGTAAACGTAGATTTTGCATTAAAAATACCAAAATTTAAGTATAGCGCTGTTGACTTATATACAGGCGACGATGCCTTGAAATATTTGAAATTATATGAGAAATACCCACAAATGGAATATATAACTAAACTCGGTCTTTCTTATTTAGTTACAAGTAAGCAAATATTAGAATTAGCCTCTAAAAGTAAAGCTTTTAGAAAATGGTTAGGAAGAAATAGTCAAGAGTTAAACTCACACCCTTATTACGTATCCACTATAATGCAAGCCTTTAAGAGCAATAAACCTCTTAAAGAAACGCAAGAGTATGAGGCTACTAAAAAATCCCTTATTAGAGATTATCACTACACAAGAATTAAGGGAATTTTTAAGGACGATATTGCAAGTTTGATTGATTACCTCGCAAAGAAAAATATTCGCTTATCCCTTTATGTGGATTATATAAATGCTTGCCGTGATTTAGGATTAAACATTGAAGAAATTAAGCATAGATATCCACACGATTTTATGCGTTGGCACGATATACGTATAGACGAAAACAACACAAGAATAGCGTTGGAAGATGCTAAAAAGGAAAAAGAATTAAATGAAAAATTTGCTATAGTCGTAGATAAATTCCTTTCTTTAGAAAGGAAAAAGAACGAAAACTACGTTGTTATTATAGCAAAAACCCCCGCTGAACTCAAAAATGAAGGAACATCACTACACCATTGTGTAGGCGGTTTGAACTATACTCAAAAGTTTGCAAGAGAGGAATCTCTTATCTTCTTTGTTAGAAACGTAGCTGAAGTTGAAAAGCCGTTTATTACAATGGAATATTCAATTCCTAAAAAGCAAATTTTACAATGTTATGGCGACCATAATCAAACACCAGAACCAACGGTTATGAACTTTATTAAAAAGAAATGGTTACCATACGCAAATAAGCAAATAAATAAACTTGTAGCATAAGGAGGTATTAAAATGGCTACTAAATATTTTAGAATTACAGGTTATCACCCAGCAGACAATTATTGCTTTATAATGGATTCAAACGGAATGTTTGAAAAAATGTGGCAATTCAGCTCTTTTTTAATTCAAAAAGGCTTGAAAGTTTTGGAAGTATCTAATGATGAGCAATTCAAAGACATTGACATCAAGAAAGCCGAAGAAAACAATAAACAAATATATTTACGGGCAAATGCGAAAGGAAAGCCAGAGTACACGGAAAAAATAATCAATGGTATTCCTTGTAAAGTAGTTACCGTTGGTGGAAAATCATATATACCAAATATAACTCAATAAAATAATTAAGCCGGGATTGATTTCTCAATCTCGGCTTTTTTTATGTTAGTTATTCTACATTAAGATTTTCAAAAAGAAACATATCATCGTTTAGAAACTCAATAACAGTCATACCAAAACCATTTGCGAGCATCATAACTGTTGATAACGTAACGGTTTTACTTTTACCACTCATAATCCATTGCATATGCCCGTGTTGTATTCCAGATTGCTGCTCTAAACGATACTGTGTCATTTTCTTTTCTGCAAGCAACTGAGTAATTCTCTTAGCAACAGCATCATTTACAGTCACAATTCACCTCCGAAAGAATACATACGGAAGAACACTTCCATAAATATTATATTCTTTTTGAAGATAAATATAAGAATGGATACTTCCTTATAGATTGCTTTTCTTAGACGAATATGTTATAATTAAAAATGTATTCTTTCATAAAAGGGCTAAAATCTTATGATTATCACTTTTTGTGGACATTCATCCTATTCTGGAAACATACAAGACGAAGAAAAAATTCTAACACTATTAGAGGAAATTTCTAATGGTGAAGATTTGACGTTCTATCTTGGTGGATATGGTGGTTTTGATGGATTTGCAAAACATTGTTGCAAAAAATACAAAGAAGTACACCCCAATTCAAGGATTGTGTTCATAACACCTTATTTAGGCAAATGGCTCGATGATAGAAAAGAATATATTGAAAAAGAATATGACGAAGTTATTTATCCAGAACTTGAAAGTGTTCCACCAAAATATGCTATCTCAAGACGTAATGAATGGATGGTAAATCAAGCAGATTATGTAATTGCTTATGTTCAACTACATTTTGGTGGTGCATATAACACGTTACTTTATGCCCATAAACATAAGAAACCATATACTAATATTTACAATGGAAATTACGAATTGTATTGATAGGTAAGCTAATGAAAAATAAAAAATTATTAAAAGTTCTTGAAACAGAAATACTTCTTTATGCGTTAAAAAACTCTAATATTAAGAGTGCGCGCAGCTTTATAATACGAATATTCGGCTATCTAAGAGCAAATTTAGACTTACTACAAGTAAAAGAATATAAAAAACTTTATGATGAATGTTTAATATTCTTGAAATGGTCGAATCGTAAAGACCTTAAGTGTAAAGATATACTCATCGGTAAAACCCCAATCTTCGGCAAGAACTGCTTGCGTATTGTTATGTACGTAAAGACCAACATAAAGAGCGTATAGTTTTGCTGGAGCAGTAGAAATGGCTTTATTGTATTTTTCTACTTTATCCACTATCGCTTGAGGGGGTATTAGCTTTGAACCAGCCTTAAAAAGGTCGCTCATACCGTAGTAATATCGAATTTCTCTTAAATCTTCTCTTATTTCCTTAAATGTCATTTTTATAAACCTCCGTTATTTAAGTGAACTCGGACGTCCAAATCTACGAATTATTGACTGCAATGTTTTCTTTTGATCGTCACCAAGAGAAAGGGAAAGCTGTTCAAGTAATTCTTTTTCTTCAGACCTTAAATATTGTTTTCCGAGATAATAATCTTCAGCAACATACACACCGCCGTATGTACCTGTTTTGGTGTATATCGGGTAAGATAAACTAAGTTCTTGAATATCACGACGAATAGTGCATTCATTGACAGAAAACTCGAATGCTAAGTTTTCAATCTTTTCAGTTCGTCTTTCGCAAAGCAATTCTATAATCGCTTGACGACGTTCAAGTGCTTTCATTTATCTCACCTCCTTTTGCCTTCGATGGCTATATTTTCTCAATCCTTCCGTGCAGGTTTTGCACGAAAGAAAAAAATAATTTCAAATTTTTTTAATTTTTTTTGCAAATAAAAAACCCGTGACAAACAGCTATCCCAAATGAATGGAATATACTGCTCGTCACGGGCATTCCCGTTGTTCCTATATTATAGGCTCTTTACGAACACTTATTTATAAAGGTTAATGTAGGATTTATTCTAAACGCTATTTCAGTTCGACCTATATGTACTCTATAAACGGTTTCTTATTCAGTTGTTATTTTGGTGCAATAACCCGAATTAAGGTTTCCTTTTTGGTGGTATGTAACTTGCTGTACATCACAACTTTACACCTGTCACATGTAATTCTCGTTCCACCAGACGCATCTTTATACCCGGTAACTTTATGACCGCAATTCGGACAATAAAGCTTGACCGGAACAAGATTAGAAAAATCCATTTTTCGTAACCTCCTTTTCCCATGAATACATAAAGTTGGATATTTAACTGACTGCATATAGGGGTTGGGATTTTCCACCGTTAGAAGTCCGTTATCTTTTGTATTCCTATTGTATAGTGGATAGTCAAAGTGGGGCTTACTTTAACCGTCAACTAATGATAGCGAGTATATGTCATCGAAGAAAACTTTTTCTTCACCGATAAGCAAATATTTATATATAATGTTTACGTTTGATATCGTGCCTGTTAATTCATAGTAATGCCCAGCACGATAAAAAGTCATATTGATTTGTGAACCTTTGTATAAACGGCTAATCACAGCAGACAATTCTTCCATACGTTCTTCACTTAAGTCGTGTCTTGGTACACGGCTCATTTTTTCTTCACGTGACTCTAATTCTTCTCTTAAGCCTTTTAACGCATCGAAAGGTAGAAACTGCTTGGCTCGTTCAACTCTATTCACTATTATGACCTCCTATATATTTATTTCGTGTGATTTGCGTTGCGCCATCTTGCAAGTCAATCGCTCTTAACATTGCATTTTTACCGAACTTATATTTAATATCAAGGACGGTGTGTTCTAAACGTTTTTCTCGTTCAACTTTTTCAAAATCAGTAAACAAATCATATCCTTCGCACCCTTCGTCTGCAATATGATTGAAACATATTCCTAAACGGCGAATTGGAACATTTGGATGTGTTGTCTTTCTATATAGCTCGTCCACGTATTTATTTATAATGGAATAGAGATTAGTTGACTCGGACATCTTAACTGTTCCACCCGTAGGTGCAATAATATCCTTTGAATAACCGACATAGATAGATATACCTTTTGTAATAACGTGTTCGGTCATTAGTCTGTGGCATCCAGCTAACGTCATTTCAGCCATTACTATGGCAGCCTCACTAAAAGAATAATCTTTGAACAATATCTGAGAGGAGGATATTGACTTAGATTTGCTTTTGTAAGACTTTATATCTTGCATGGTGCAACTTTCACGACCCCAAGCGTGGTCTATAAGCAATTCGGCATTTATTCCAAATCGTTTATAGAGAAGTTCTTCGGGACATTGAGCTATACCTCGCATATCGTATATTGCTAATTTGGCTAATCGGTTAGCCGTACCTGAGGCAATTCCCCAAAAATCTGTGATCGGTCTATGAGTCCATAGGGTTTCTCTAAATAGTTCTTCATCAAGATAACCTATATGGTCTGGCGATTTTTTTGCAGTTATATCTAATGCTATTTTAGCAAGATATAAATTTGTGCCTATACCAGCAGTAGCAGGTATGTGAGTTTTATTCGCAATCTCGTCTATTAAAAACTTTGCAAACTCTTTTGGTGTCTTATGATGTATTGGTAAATAGTCTGTGCAGTCAATAAAAGCCTCGTCTATTGAATAAGTGTGAATATCGTCACGGTCTATATATTTACGATAAATCTCATAAATATCACCATTGTATTCAATGTACTTTTTCATACGAGGCATAGCCACAATGTACTTTATATGTTTGGGTATATCGCTCATTCTACAGCGATTTTTTACACCCAAAGCTTTCATCTTTGGCGTTATTGCAAGACATAAAGCGTTCTTCCCACGAGATTCGTCTGCAACAACAAGGTTCGTTTCAAAAGGGTTCAAACCACGTTCGGCACACTCAACACTTGCGAAAAAGGACTTCATATCT
>SVHO01000052.1 GCA_015055725.1 Clostridiales bacterium
GCCTTTGCTTCCCCACCCAAAATCTTAGTGAGAGTAAACGAAGACAATAAATCGTTTGCAATATTATCTAAATCGTTTATAGACTTGCCTAAAAGCGCGTCAACTAACGTCTTTATGAGTTCGTTTCCGTCTTCTTTTTCAAGTTCGCCTTGTAATAAAACGGATAAAACTTCACCAAAGTTAACTCTTCCAACAAGTTCACCTGAAAGGTCCATAACGGTTGAAACAGGCGTTTCTAAAAGGTTTGCATAATAAATTATAGTTTGGTCAGCGGGGGCAACTCTCTTACCTTCGTCGTCAAACACTCTTTCATATGCATCGCCAACCTTATAATAGTATGCCAATGGATTAAGTTCAAAAATAGGTTTATCGGTGGGGCTTTCGCCTAAAATTTTAATATTTCCGTCAGAATCAATTTTGTCTTTAAATTCAACTTCAACGTCAATTTCAGTCCAATTTAATAAACTTAATTCACCAAACGCACCGAGCAACTCGTTTGCTTTTTCACCCAAAACGTCTTTTAAGCACACTGCCGATAACAAGTCGCTTGCAATCGTGTCTATATCGTTGAGAGATTTATCCGTTAACGCTCCAACGATAGCACCGTATAAGCCCGTCAACTCGTCGTTTTCATCTTTTTCCATTTTATCAAATACGATTGATACGACTTCGCCAACGTCAATCCTTGCAACCATTTCGTCAATCATGCCCGTTAAGTCCATAATAGGCACGTCTTTAAGCGCAGGATAATATAAAGTTGCGCCAATAGGGGCTATTCTCTTACCGTCATTATCGAACGCACGCGCATATTTTTTAGGCACAACAGGTTGGTCTCCACCATCAGAAAACCCTTCGTTTCCACCACTCGATTGTTCAACTTCGTAATAATAAACTTTGGGGTTAACCTTTTCGTCCGCAAGATAAACGTTTCCGCCTTCCGTTTTAGTTTCTGGAATTTCAGCAGTCGGCACTTCTTCATACTCGTTAAGCATTGAGATAGAGCCAACGTCTTCCCCTATAGCGTTAGGATTAAGCGAAATGCAATTCAGAACTTCTGTTAAAATTTCTTTTCCGCTTTCTTTATCGTAAGAAAATCTAACGTCGTTAAGTTTTTCTTCGTTTATGGTGATAAATTCGTCAACGCCAGAACCGTTTATAGCGTCAAGCACCATATCTCTAACACCGGGAATATCAGAAACGCCGTATTTATTCAAATTCAAAATAACGTCAAGAATACTTTGATTAGAAAGTTCTTCACTTACGTATTCTTTTTCCGCTCCACCCGTATACGTGCTTATCGGAACGACTTTAAGACCGATAAACATTGTAAAGATTAAAACCACGGGCATAAGTATTACGCCCATAAACCAAAATAGAAAGTTTTTGAGTTTTCTAAATCTTAGGCATTTTAACGCCTTTTTAACTTTTTTCTCATGGACTATCTTTTTTACTTCTTCACGTGTCATTATAAACACTCCTGAAAAATATTTTAGGTTTTTAAGAAACCATTTTTTATTCTATCATATATAATATGATATGTCAAACAAAAAAACCGCAACTTTTAAGTCACGATTTTTCTATAAATTCTTTCTGGCTAATTCAATCAAAATCGCCTTTTCGTTTTTAATTGGGCTTTCAATAGCGGTTTCCCATAATTTTTCAAGTTGTTTTCCTATTTCGTCTTTTTGATAACCAAGTTCAATCAAATCAGACGCGTCAACCTTTAATTGAGAGAGTGAAAAAGGCACTTTTTCCTCTTTCATTTTTTGATATAATGCTTTCCATTTTATGATGGTTGGGCAAACCCCTTCCTGCTCTAACCCTGCGCGAAAATCTGCTTGTTTAACGAGCAATAATGGTTCTATATTTTTGCAGTTTTTCACTAAGAATTTTCTTAGTTTTTTCTCGGGCATAGTGCAGTCTATATCCACCATATGTTCTTTAACTAAAAACGCAACCATTTTTATAGTTTTATTGTCCGCTTTAAGTCTTTTAAGCACGCTTTTTGCTATCCTTTCCCCTTCGGAAAAATGCAGGTGATATCGCCCGTGATTGATTAAACAAAATGGCTTTCCTATATCGTGAAAAAGCGCTGATAAGCGAACAGTTTGGTCGGCATAAAGCACCGTGCGTAAACTATGTTCTAAAACGTCGTATTTATGAAAATCTGCACGTTGCGCCATTTTTCGCCCTAAGGTTAGTTCTGGCAAAATACGGTCAAGCACACGCGTTTTTTCTAAAATTTTTAAGCCTACGTAATGACCTTTTTTACTTGAAAAGGCATACTTTTTATCGGCTTGCAAAATTTCAATTAGTTCGGAAAAAATTCTCTCGGGTGAAATAGCGTTTATATTGTCTGCAAACTCTTCACAAGCGCGCAAAACGTCCGACGTGGGCGTGAAATCTAATTGCCCAGCAAACCGTGCAAGGCGCATCAATCTCAATCCGTCGTTAGAAAAAACTTCTTTAGGGGCTTTAACCGTATCTAACCTTTTTTCTTTAACGTCTTTAATCCCGTCAAGTGGGTCTACGTATTTATCGTTTTTTATATCGTAATAAACTGCATTACACTTAAAGTCACGGCGCAAAGCGTCAAGCGTAATGTCTTGCGTAAACTGCGTTTTATAAGGCTTATGCTCACCACCAATATAACTTTCTTGCCTAAACGACGTGAATTCATATTTTCTTTGCCCGTCGGAAAACACAACCGTTCCCGTGCGTTTATATTCCGCAACTACTTTCATTTCAAGTTTAATTAAGGCTTTCATTAAAACGTCCGCTGATAGGGGCGCGCATAAATCAATATCATCAGAAATGCTTTTATCAATTAAAAAATTGCGCACGGCACCACCCACAACGTAAAGCGTTGAAGGCAACTCGCACGCAAGGTCTTTTAATTTTTGTGGTAAAAACACTTTCATGTTCTTTATTTTATCACAAAATTCCCCCTTTCGTATAGCAAATTGCTAAACTTAACGCAAATTTTTAATTGTATTTTCAAAAACTTGTTTTTTTTCGCGAAATGTAGTAAAATTATTAAAATGAACTATAAAGGTATAAAATTTTGGATTTAATTGTTAATTACGTTGCAGGCGGAAAACACGGCAAAAAAGTTAAAAAAACTTTATCCGTGGTTGAAGCGCGCTTAAAAGAAAAAAATATTGATTACACCGTGCACCACACCAAATACAAAGGGCACGGCACTCTTTTAACCAAACAACTGATTGAAAATGGTGCAACCCAAATCGTTGTTCTAGGTGGTGACGGCACTTTGCACGAAGTTATCAACGGATTCTCTAATTTTGAAAACGTGTGCTTAGGCTTAGTTCCCTGCGGAACGGGCAACGACTTTGCTCACGCAATGGGTATTCCTTTAGATGCTAAAAAAGCCATTGATTTAATAATCGACGGGACCCCGCAATATACCGACTTTATTCAATTACCCACCGTACGCGGAATTAACGTTGTTGGCATGGGTGTTGACGTGGACGTTTTAGTTAGATATTCTAAACTTAAACGCAAAAATAAATTTGGATACACTTGGTGTCTTATTAAAACTTTATTGAATTTTAATTACGTTGATTTTAAGGTAGAAGTGGACGGTGAAATTCCTACTGAACACCACGCCTTTATAGTTGCAATCGCAAACGGTAGCGTCTTCGGTGGTGGTATCCCCATTTGCCCAATCGCAAATCCTTTAGATAAAGCGTTAAACTTAGTCACCGTTGACCAAATTAAACGCTCTAAAATTTTGTTCGCGCTTATAAAATTGCTCAAAGGAAAAATTTTAACCCTTCCACAAGCAAATCACAAAACATGCCAAAAAGTTAAAATAATCCCCAACGGTGATTACGTGGTTAACGTTGACGGCGAACTTTATCCAAATATCCCGTTTGACGTGCAAATAATTTCAGATAAATTAAAAATGTATAAATAAATTAACTCAACACCGCCACTTTTTGACTAGAATTAAGATAAAAGCATAAGTTTTTTCTAAGCAAAAAGGCAATTCCAAAATAAATATAAAAATTTTTGAAATTTTTTGTAAAAATGGCAAAAATATAATTGACATTGTAAAAAATTTTGGATATAATACATAAGCATTTGTCGATAAACCTTGGCAAATGACTGCATGGCGGCGTAGCTTAGTTGGTTAGAGCGGCCGGTTCATACCCGGCAGGTCGTTGGTTCGAATCTGACCGCCGCTACCATTAAAAATAATGGCGCGGAGCGTCGGTTAACATAAAGGCGGAAATCCCGCCAACATAACAAGGCCCCTTGGTCAAGCGGTTAAGACACCACCCTTTCACGGTGGTAACATGGGTTCGATTCCCGTAGGGGTCACCACTTTTTTGAGAAATCAGTCAATTACGACTGATTTTTTCATTTTATAGCATTTTCATGCCTAAATTTAGAGGTTGTTTGACCACTTTTAACAAAACGTATTGATGGATTATCTAGAAATATAGATGAGATAGCTAAGAATTATAATGTTGATGTGAAAAAGGTTAAAGATCTAATGATTAAACATCCATTATTACTAAACAAGACGCTATATTTTTTCTTAGATTATAAGCTTGGCGAGGAAGTATTTGATAAACCTTGGATAATTTCAGCGCTAACTAACCATAGAGGACTTTGTGA
>SVHO01000019.1 GCA_015055725.1 Clostridiales bacterium
GATTATTGACGTTTTGTGTCCTTTCACTGAAGGCTCGTTAGCAGTTCTTGCACCCGACAGGTCTAAAGTATTAGATATCAACAATAATGAATTATATAGAGTTGACTTCTCTAAGGACTATTATTTTGACTTGTCTATGCCTGGAATGTATAGAATTTGTTATGGCGCACAAGACGAATTTAAGGGTAAGGTTATAAGCATTAACAACAACTTTGCCGTTATTGAGTCGGTTAGCCGTGAAAAAGCTGAAATTACCATTAGTGGTGGCTCAAGGTCAGGTAAAGTTGGCGATACTATTTCAATTTCGAAAAAAGTGACCGTAGAAGGTTCTTTTGCTGAATATAAGTTATACGTATTCGTTAAAACTCCGCAAGGTAATATGGATAAAGTTGAAATAGCTGATAAAGATTCCACTATGTATTACAAGTTCTCAGCAACTAAAAAAGGTACGTATACTGTTATCTATATGGTACTTGACGAGTGGGATAATATGACCACTGCGCAATATACTGTTAAAGTTTCTTAAAGGAGGGATGGTTAAGTGAAAAAATTTACTAAGATTATTATTTATATATTATGTTTCATTATGCTTGCCACAACTCTTTGTGCTTGCGTGCCTGATAGTGATACTGGTGATGGAGATAATGGTAATAACAACAATAATAATAACAATAATCCTTCAACGTCCCTTTCGGATATTCCTGAAACTGAAGAATATTTGATTAAAGATGGCAAAAGTGATTACGTTGTTGTTGTTCCTAACGACCCTGTTGGTTGGGAAGCGCTTGCTGGAAACGAAGTTGTTGACAACGTTAAAAAAGCAACAGGCGTCTCTCTTTCAGTAAAGAAGGAAAGCGAAGTGACTGACACTCAAAAGATGATTGTTGTTGGTCAAACGGAATTAACTAAACAAGCAGGTGTTTCTGCCCCTAAAGATACTTACGGTCTTAGAGGTTTCGTTGTTAAAGAAATAAACGGAAACGTTTATATCATTGGTGGTGAAACTCAAGCAACCCTTTACGGTGTTTATGAATTCTTGCATCATGAATTCGGTTATGAACCATATGCAACTGATGAAATTGCACTTGAAACAGGTGTGACCGAAAAGAAGATTTTAGCATTTAATATGTCTGAAATTCCAGATATTCCGATTATGCAAGGTATTCGTGAATATTACCGTTTTGCTCATGCTGCTGCAGGTCACCGCATGCGTTATAACACTTATAATGAAACGTTTATTAACCAAGACCAACCTTGGCATAACGTGTTTAGCATCTTACCAAAGGCTGAATTTTTAGCAGATCACCCCAAGTGGTATGCAAACGATTATGAATTGCACTATACCGCACATGGTGATTTAGATGAACTTCTTTTAATGCAAGACGCCGTTTATAACAAGCTTGTTCAAATGATTGATGATGCGTTTGCTGAAGGTAAATATTTTGAATTCATTGGCTTTATGCAAAACGACCATGAAAACGTTTTCCCAACGAGTGATGAGCCAAGATTGGGTGCAGACGGACAACCTTTATGGGAAAATGAACCTGGACACGTTGACTCTGTTGCTGCGATGAGAGATCATTACGGAAACGGCTATCGTTCGGCAATGTTGATACACTTTATCAACCCGATTCAAGAAAGAATTTCTAATTACGTTGCTGATAATTATGACGGTAGAAAAATGAACATTATGTTCTTTGCATATTTTGATACCGAAAGGTCACCAGCCGTAGAAATCAACGCAAAATATTACGCACCTGATTTCTTGTCTTTCACGGACGAACAAATTGCTAACGGTGAAGTTAACGAAATTTACTTACACGAAACTCTTTATAAAGATATTTACGACGGAAATAACGATGGCAAACTTCAACTTCATCCAGATTCAATCGTGTTTATGGCACCAATCAGAAACGAATTCCACTTTATGTATGAAGACGGCACTGCAAAAGGAATGATGGAACAATGGGCGCCGATTGCAAAACAACAATCATTCTGGTTCTATGATTTCTACTTTAACTCTTCCACGTTTATGTATTACGACGTTGTGTATAGTGCACAATCATATTTCCAAGCAGCTAAAGCGGTTAACACTTCATATCTCTTCTTTGAAACGGGTATTGAAGGATACATTCCGTTTGATAGACTTTACCTTTACTTATATAGCAAGTTAGGTTGGGACGTTGATGCTGACGTTGATGCTATCGTTGATAATTTCTTTATTAACTACTTCAAAGATGCAGCAGGGTCAATGCGTAAATTCTTTGACGAAATGACGGCATATTACGCATACTTGAAACACTATACTGGCTTTACAGGGGTTATCGGTGCAGGCGGTCTAAATCTTGATGCAGCTTATTGGAAAGAAGGCGTGCTTCAAAGTTGGATAGCATCAATCAACCAAGCGTACAAAGATATTGAACCGCTTAAATACACTAATAAGCCACTTTACGATGAACTTTATAGTAGAATACTTTACGAATCATTGTCGCCAAGATTCTTATTGTTGTCGTTCTGCGGAAAGGCAGCGTTCACTGAAGAATCGTACTTTGAGGAAGTGACACAATGGAGAAAAGACTGTGCTGCCCTTGGTGTGTCTAGTGCAGGTTCAAACGTTCCAAACACGCAAACTTATGAATTTGTAAGGTCATAGATGAAAGACTTCTTAATAGGAGATAAATTATGAAGAAAATATTTTCTTTTATAATCGCGCTACTAATAATGATAGTTCCTATTGCTGGATGCCAACAAGAATCGGGTGGGGGCGACGAAGCGTCGCTCACACTTGATAAAAAAAGTGTATCCATACAGGTATTAGGCGAAGCAGAAATTATAGCGGATTATAGCAATTTAGGTGATGATTTAGCGTGGACCAACAGTGACTCAACTGTTGTATCCATGCAAAAATATGGCAACTACGTGACTGTTAAAGCAATCAAATCGGGCTTTTCAATCATAACGGCAAAGAGCGGAAAATTAACTGCAAGTTGTACGGTTATCGTAGGCGAAAATGATTACGTTTTCTCATTAGTCGTTGATAGAGTTGGTGACGTTGAGTTGCAAAAAGGTGGTTCTATTTTCGTTCCTGCACGCACTATTTACGGCACGCAAGAAATTGAAAATGCAACAATCAACTATTCGATTGCTGATACCACGATTGCAAAAGTTGAAGACGGTGTTGTGACTGGTCTTAAAGCAGGTGAAACCACTTTGGCTATTTACGGTGAATATAACGGGCTTCGCACCCCAACTTCTTACGTAAACGTTATTATTAAAGACGGTCCTGCGTTAGTTCTCAGCATGTCACAATTATCACTTTATGAACATGATGTAACTGCAAGCCAAACTTATTATCCAAGTTCGTCTAACTTATCAGTATATATCGTTGACGACGGCAAGAAAGTTAACAACATTGAATATACTATTGATAACACTGACGATGCTGTTGCAACCATAAACAGTAGTGGCAAGATTTCAAGTGGTGAAGCTGGTTCAACTACGTTTACCATCACTTGTGAATACAAAGGTCAATCTTATAGTGGTGAGTTATACGTTGAAGTTGCAAAAGTTCCATTGCTTGAAATTTCAATCAATACAAGCAAGGTGACCTTATTCAGTGATACCTTATCAACAAAAGCTCTAAACTCAATTTCACTCATTTCTACCGTTAAGTTTGATGGTAGAACGATTGTTGGGGACGTTAAATATTCAGTTGTATCTGGTATCAATGCTGCATCTGTTAATGACGCTGGTGTTATTAGAGCACGCGCGCCAGGTAAAGCAGTTGTTCAAGCGTCATTTACCTATAAAGGCAAAACCGTTAACGCAACGTGCGACGTGAACGTTAAAGACGATTTGTCTTTTGGTGGTGAAGTTTCTGAAACGCTTGGCATAACTGCAAACAATGCAATTTTTGCATATCTTTCAAGCGATTACAATACGCTTCAAATTAATAACGTTAACTTGACGAATAGTCACGACCAAGACGTTGTTAGATTGATGACCATAAACTATGACGGTATCACGCCGGATATTTATAGGTTGTTTATCAGATTGACTGACGTTAACGATGCTAATAACTGGGTAGAAGTTATTTACAGCCACCACAACAGTGGACACTCTTTGGCAAATCACGGCACGAACGGACTTAACCTTTATGGAATGAACACAAGTGCTTGGACGTTGCCAAAAGGTGTTGTTGGTTTCACTAACTATAGGCCAGCAAAGAATGGCAATAACGTGACAATTTTGAAGAATTCAGGCAGTTATTCAGAATGTTCTGGCACGCCAAGTGAATGGTTGAACTTGAGAATGCGTGACCCACAAACAGCCGAAGATTACACCAAATATATGATTGGTGTTTCAGTTGTTAACGACGAAGCAAGCCTTAACTCAGATGCTGCAAATGCTTCGCGTAAAAATTGGATAGTCTTTAGCAAACAAGCACAAGAAGAAGTTCTTGTTAACCACGCAACCTACGCAAACCCCGTTTGGAGTGGATTCACTTCTAAGGGTGTGACTAAAGTTAACGTCACCATTATGGCTCAGTTCAACTCTGGCTCAGATCTTTCAGGTATTTTGATTGACAGGCTTGGTGGCCAGTCATTGACGAGTGACGTTATGAATAGCGTTTCACTCACGTATGTACAATAAGGGGGTGTTGATATGAAAACTTTTAAGAAAATTATCAGTTCAATTTTAATTATATTAGCACTTGCAATGACCATTTCCGCCGTTGGCTGTAATAACGGCGGTGGTGGAAATGATGGGTCAGTGATGTCTTTAGATAAAACGTCTTTTAACATTTACGCTTTTGAACAAGAAACGATAACTGTTGAAAGCGATTCGAATGCAGAAATCACTTGGTCAATCACTAATGGCGACGTTGCAACTTTAACAACGGACGGCAAAACGGCAACAATTTTTGGTGTTCGCAGGGGTGAAACAACGGTTATTGCAAAACAAGGCAAAAACAGCGTTTCTTGCAAAATTGTGATTTTCCCCGCGCAAGACGTTTTGGCTGTTAGCATAACTTCACCGTTAACGCTTAACTTAAAGGTTAACGAAACTAGTCAAGTGACCACTGCAATCACCTATGCAGGCATATCGTTTGACAAAGCATCTTTGGAATTTAAAGTTGCGCAAGACTCACCTTTGGGTGCTGTGACGGTTAGCGAAAGCGGATTAGTGACTGCAGTTGAACAAGGTGTTGCAACCGTTATGGTCCGCGCAAACTTTGGTGACACTTATTCTGAGTGGGCTGAAGCAACCGTTTACGTTTTCCCTGAAGATTACAATAATGATGACCAACAAGCCCCAAACATTGACGGGGGATACATAGAAGACCCGTTCGGTGGATACGAAGGCTAAATTGATTAAAGGTTTTCCGCCACATAAAAGTGGCGGAAAACAAACAAATTTTTAGTTTAATTTGTGAAATTTATTTTAGTTGATAAAAAATAAATAAAAATTTTAACAAGGAGGGATGTTTATGAAAAAATACGTTAGCCCCGATATTATTGTTGCAAAATTTTCCGATGAGTGTGTGCTTTCAACCAGCGGTGGATTTATAGGCGACGTGTTCGGTGGTGAAGGCGACGGAATGTTCTAAAAAGAACGCAAAAAAACAAACAAAAAAAATTAAAGGAGAAAAAAGAAAAAATTATGAGTAAAAAATTAACAAAAATATCATTGACGATATTGACTCTTGTATGTGCGTTCTGTATGTCAATTGCAATGATTGGCGTTGCTAAGGCAGACACCACGCTTTACCAAGCAACTGCTTTCAAAATGGAAAACGCCGTTCAAATCCGTCAAGACGGTGCAAACGGTATAAGATTTTGGGCATCAATGAGTGCTGATGATTATAATAATTTAAAAGACGTTGAAGGCATTGAATTCGGCATTATGATTGCACCAACCGACTGGTTAAATAGTGCAGACGATTTAAGATTTGGCAACGACGCTTTGCCTGAATGGCATGACGGCACCGATGCAACCAAATATTTTGCAAAAGGTGTAAACGTTCCCGTTCTTGACACTGATGACTTTAACCAAAATGATGACGTGACCGAATATCTCTTGCACGCATCTTTCGTTAACATTAAAGATAGCAACTTTAGCCGTTCTTTCACTGCAAAGGCATATTATAGAGTTGCAGGTCAAGAGCCTGTTTATGCACAAGGTGCAAACGAAAAGAATATTTTTGAAACTGCATCAAAATACGTTGCAATGTCAGACTTTGATGAAACAGACTCTAAAGAAAAGTTCGTTAAAGATTACGTTTACGGCATAGTTGACAAAGTTGCAGAAGTTTACACTGATATCACTGTTGACGTTGCTGGTGTTCAAGACGGCGTTGCTTATCGTGATGACCAAGTTAATGCAACTGCAATCCTTAAAAAACCTGGTGACGACACTAAGGAATTAAATGCACAACTTAAACTTGCTTTAACTAAAGATGATGAAGAAGTTGAAGACGGCGTTGTTTATGATGCTAAAACTCAAAAATTTGAACTTGCAACTTCTGGTATTTTCAAATTGCAAGGTAAACTCGGCTCTAAGTTAGTTGGTGAAGGTGTTGATTTAACCCTTAAACGTAGAGACGTTAGCGTTAACGTCACCACGAGAAGAGCAACCGAAAACTACAAAACCTTTGAAAACGTTGCAGACCAAACCAAAGTTTTGTCTAGTTATACTGGCTATAATAAGGTTAACGCGGTTAGTGAATCCGTTAACCTTCTCTATACTGTGACTGACCCTGAAAACACAAGCGCACGCATTAGCAACGCAAATGCTGAATTGATTAACAACGATCAACATAAGAATTGGCAATTAAAGAGAGCAGAAAATATGGACTATTTGATGTGGTTGGCTCCTGGTAGTGAAACTATAAATGGTGAAACGGTTTCTACTATTGGTTTTGAAGAAACAATCTTCCGTGCTAACTATACTGATAGTTATGGCGTGACGTATTCTTATGAGTTGCCTTGTTATTATGACAATGACAATATGCTCTATGGTAAAGACGACACTAAGTTTACAGCAACCGATGCTTTGTTCTTAAATTTAGATGGCACGGGGGCAAGTCACATTACCATCAAAAACGTTCCTATGACGAGTGTAAAAACAGATAACTTATTTGCGTTCTCATATTATACTACTTCAAGGCAAAAATCTATAAGAATTAAGGTGTCTGAATCTGGTAATCCCTCTAACTTCCTAGAAGCTCGTGTATCATTTGGTAGCACTACTCACCTTGGTCTTGGTATGACAACTTCTCTTTGGAACGATGCAACTTATGGTGCAAGAACAGCAAATACTTCTTTAAGTAAATTAGCGGCTGCGCCTGGAGAATCTAACCTTGGTCACTATTATGACACCTTTGATTTCTTTAAATGCAAAGATGGTGGAAACCTTTACAATCACGATGCGGAAAACTATATGAAAGAAGTTTTAGGCTTCTCTGTTGTAGACAGTGAACTCTATTTTACTGCTTCTAAATCTGGCAATATATCAACGCAAACGATAAACACTAAAGCACAACAAGAAGCAACCACCGCAGTTGCGGACCTTGTGTATAGTGGATTAGACGATGTTGAATACGTTGATTTAACTTTCACTGTTTGGTATGCTGTAAATGCTCCAATGTCGTTTATTGTGACAGAACTTGGTGGCGAACCAGTAAATGAAAGTTGGATTAATAAATCTTATTTTTCACCTGATGGAACTTTGTTTGCTGACGAAGTAGTTGAAGGCTAATGAAAAAGAGAAAGTAAATTATTTTAATTTATAAGCAACAAAAACACATTTTAGATTTAGCGGAACGGAAACGTTCCGTTCCGCTAAACTAAATGATAAATAAAAATTAAAGCACAAAAAAACAAACATAAAATTTTATTAAAAATCAAAAAAAGGTTTTAAAGTTAACTTAAAAAAATAACTTATAAAATGGAGAAATCTATTATGGCTAAGAACAAATTATACGTTGTTTTACCTAACAATGCAACCGATTTAGAAAACTACGCTTTTGAAGAATTTGCGTTCTTTATGAACGAAATCAATTCAACTGAATGCGTTTCAGTTAAAGAAAGCGAATACTCAATCTCTAACGACCCTTTTATTGCAATCGGTCAAACTGAACTCTTTAAAAAAGACACCGATTTTGATAACTTACTCTCTTCCGTTGGTGAAGACGGCTATAAAATCGTTATCAAAGATAACCGCGCTTTAGTTTGTGGTGGTGCAGGGCAAGGCACGCTCTTTGGCGTTTACCGTTTATTAAAACAACTGTTTAATTTGGAAATTTTTGCCGAAACAGTTTATACTTTTGATTCTAAACCGCTTGAACTCAAACCTGCGATTATAGTTTCTAAGCCCGATATCCCTATGCGCACGCTCGGTATCTATCCCGTTCACTTAGAAAGAAGATACCCAGGCACAGGCAATAAAAAATATTGCTACCGCATGAGCCTAAGGCAAATGGATGAAGGTTGGGGCATAAACAACCACACTTATTTCCGTGTTCTTCCACCTGCAACTTATAAAGAAGAGCACCCAGACTGGTATTCTGCTGATGGCAAAAACCTTTGTTTATCTAACGAAGGCATGACCAAGCAGTTTATCGAAAATATGAAAAAAATTATAGAAGACACGCCTAACGACCATTTATATATGTTCGGCATGCAAGACGTCACGGTTTACTGTCAATGTCCTGAATGCAAAAAATTGCTCGATAAGTATAACGGCTTTACAGGTGTGACACTCTATTTTGCTAATAAATGCGTTAAAGAACTCAACGCGTGGATTGCTGAAAAATATCCCGAACGCGTTGGTAAAGTTTTCTTCTTTACCTTTGCTTACTCAAAAGCTATCGTTCCACCCGTTGAAAAATTGCCTGACGGCTCGTTCAAACTTTTATACGAAGATTTGCGCCCAGCCGAAAACTTTGGCATTTTGATTGCACCTTTACAAGTTTGCGCAAATTACGCGCTCAATGATGAACGCAACTATCACTGCGTTAAGCCACGTTGGCACGGCAAAGACGTTATGTCTAACACCGATATCTTTAACGGTTGGTTATCTTTTATCAACCACCTTGCCGTTTGGTCTTACAACGCTAACTTCCACGATTTCCTTGCTCCGTGTCCTATGTGGCAAGCGTTTGACCAAAACTTTAGATGGTTTAAAGAACTCGGCGCTATTCACGTGTTTATGGAAGCGGGGTGTGGGCAACCTTCTAACTTCGCCGCTATGAAGATTTACTGCGCGTCAAATCTTATGTGGGATACTGAACGCAATCTTAACGACCTTATCAATAAGTTTATGAAAGTTTACTTTAAGGGCGCTGAACAAGAAGTTAGGGAATATTTTGATTACATACACGAACACGCTGATTATCTTGACAAGGTTGTTAACCGCCAAATGATTCACGTTCACTTTGATGATGAACCAAACAAACGTCTTCTCGACGAGAGATTTTGGCCTATCGCTATGCTTAAAAAATGCGTTGACTTGTTTGACAAGGCTCTCGCTAAAGACCTTGAACCTGCCGTTCGCTCTCACGTTATGCTTGAAAGCGCACCTGCTATCTTTACTTTGCTTTATCTCTATCGTGACCGCATTGATAAAGATTACGCACTTTCACTCATAAACAGATTATCTGCTATCATTGAAGATTTCGGCAGAGATTTTAGCGCAACTGAAGATAAACCCAAAACTGTTAACGGATATATTGAAACTTGGAAAAAAGAATTGGAGATAGAATAATATGATTAAACTTTGTGCGTTTGCTGATGAAGCAAGCAGTTCTCTTGAAGGACAAATTAAAGCCCTTAATGAAAACAATATCCCTTATCTTGAAGTTAGGGGAATTAACGGCAAAAGCGTTGCTGGTTTTACCGCTGAAGAAGCAAAAGAATATCAAAAACAACTTTCTGATAACGGCCTTGCCGTTTGGTCGGTTGGTTCGGCTTTAGGTAAAGTTGATATCGCTTGCGATTTCGAAGATTATAAAAACACCGTTCGCCACGTTTGTGAAATGGCTAATATTTTCAAAACGGATAAAATCCGTATTTTCAGTTTCTACAAGGCTTACGAAGAAAGAAACAAGGTTATTGATTATCTTTCTCAAATGGTTGAAATCGGCAAGGAATACGGCGTTTTAATGTGCCACGAAAACGAAAAAGGTATTTACGGCGACGTTGCTGACCGTTGCGTTGACGTTTTAGATAACGTTAAAGACCTTAAATGTGTTTATGACCCTGCTAACTTTATTCAATGTGACGAAAAGGCAGATAAAACGCTCGCTCTTCTTCACAACAGGGCTATTTATTTCCATATTAAAGACGTTATTGAAGCAACCCAACAAATCGTTCCCGCCGGCTATGGCGACGGTAAAATTGATAAACTTATCGCTGATATTTCTGACGATAAAGTGCTCACTCTTGAACCACATTTAAGCGCGTTTGTTGGTTATAAAAATATTGACGACACCGAAATGAAACATAAGTTCTCTTTCGCTAACGCTCGCGAAGCGTTTGACGCGGCTGTTAAAGCAACTAAAGATATACTTATTAAAACTGGTTATAAAGAAATTAACGGAGAATTTGTAAAATGAAAAAAGTTAGATTTGGTATTATAGGGCTCGGAAATCAAGGCTCTTCTTACACCACTAATATCTTCGATAAAGGTATTATTGAAAACGGATACATATCTTGCGCTTGTGATATCAACCCTGTTAAACTTGAAAATCACAAAAACAAAACCACCACTAAAGATATCGTTTATTTTGATGACTATAAAAAAATGCTCGATAGCGGTTTAGTTGACGTTGTTTTGGTTGAAACACCCCACTATCAACACCCAGAAATCGTTATTGAATGCTTAAACCGTGGCATAAACGTTATTTGCGAAAAACCCGCTGGTGTTTACGCTGAACAAGTTAAAGAAATGAACGAAGTGGCTAAAAATAAAAATGCTATCTTCTCTATGATGTTTAACCAACGCACTAACTGTGTTTACAGAAAAATGCGCGAAATTATCGCTGATGGCGGTATAGGTGAAATTCAACGTGTCACTTGGATTATTACCGATTGGTTTAGAACTCAAGAATATTATAACTCTGGTAGTTGGCGTGCAACTTGGGCTGGCGAAGGCGGTGGCGTTTTAATCAATCAATGTCCTCACCAAATCGACCTTGTTCAATGGGTTGTTGGTATGATGCCCAAAACCGTTCGCGGTTTCTGTCACTACGGCAAATGGCACGATATCGAAGTTGAAGACGACGTGACTGCTTACTTTGAATATGAAAACGGTGCAACTGGTATGTTTATTACTTCTACCGGCGAAGCACCTGGTACTAACCGCTTTGAAGTTTCTGGCACTAAAGGCAAACTTCTTTGTGAAGGCGGTAAACTCTTCTGGTATAAAAATATTCAAGATAGCAGAGATTTCTCTCTCGACCCAAAAAATACTTTTGGTAATCTTAAAGCTGAAAAAGTTGAAGTTGAAACTGATGGCAAAAATCCTCAACACGCTGGCATTATCAATAACGTTGCTAACACGCTCTTAGGCTTAGAAGAACTATTCGTTGAAGGCACGGAAGGTATTAATGGCGTTGAACTTATGAACGCTATCGAATATTCTGGCTGGAAAGGTGGCGAACCCGTTTCTCTTCCTATCGACGGCAAAAAATATCTCGAAGAACTTAACAAACACAGGGCTACGTCTAGGCACAAAGAAGCCAACGACAACGCCGTCACTAACACTGCAGGCACTTATTAGGAGTTTTTAATATGAAATCGGCTATCGTCGGGTTGGGCGTTATCGGCAACGTTCACAAATCGCTTATCAATAAATTAGGGCTTAATCTTGTTGCCGTTTGTGACGTGGACGAGCATAAACTCGATTCTATTGACGGAGTTCAAAAATTTTCTGACTATATCACTATGCTTGATACCGTTAAACCTGACGTGGTTCATATTTGCACCCCGCACTTTTTGCATGCAGATATGATTATTGAAGCCCTTTCTCGCAATATCAACGTTCTCTGCGAAAAACCACTTTGCATCAAATTTGAAGATATCGATAGAATTTTATCTGCCGAAAAATCTTCTTCTGCTCAACTTGGCGTTTGCCATCAAAACCGCTATAATAAAGAAAACGTTTTCTTGAAAAATTATCTTAAAGATAAAAATATAGTCGGTGGTTTTGCTAACGTGGTTTGGAATAGAGATGAAAAATATTATGCTCAAGCTGAATGGCGCGGTAAATGGAACTCGGAAGGTGGTGGAGTTTTAATCAATCAGGCTCTTCATACTCTCGACCTTATGCAATGGCTCGTAGGTATGCCTTTTGAACTCACTTCCAACGTTTCAAATCTCTCTCTCAAAAACGTTATTGAAGTGGAGGATACCGCGTCTATTTTATGTTTTGGTGAGAAAAATTTCACTTTCTTTGCTACTAATGCAGGTTGTTCTGATTTCCCCGTATCCATTACTATTAAAACCGATTCTGACGTTATTCAAACGTTTAAAAACAAAGTCTTTACGTCTGATGCGGTTTTTGATTTTGACAAAGATAAAAACGTTTACGGCAAGTGTTGCTATGGCACGGGGCACCAAGGACTTTTTGCAGATTACTATGATTGCATTGAAACGGGTAGAAAATTTGAAATCGACGGGGCAGAAGCATCTAAAGTTATTCGTATAATTTTATCCGCTTATAAAAGCTTGGGTGAGAAAGTTAAAATTTAAGGAGTTTTTATGAAAAATACTTATAGAAATGGCGCGATTATCGCCAACGGCGGATTTTATGAAGAAGCCGTTTATCACGTTTCAAACGAAAAAATAAGCACCGTTTTTGACGGCAAAGGCGCGCTCGTTTATTACGCTACGGCTGAAGGTGTTTTCTTAAATAAAGGTCATTTCAGTTTTATGGTTAACGATAAACCTATAAACTGGTGTATGAAAAAAGAAGTTTCTATGTTAGGTAGAAAGCAAGAAATTTTGGCTGATATCGGCGTCGGTTCGCTTAAATTTGTTCAATTTCTTGATAAAAACACCGATTGTGTTTATATTTCTTACGAACTTATTACTGACGTTCCTAATACTAAGGTTGACTTGCTTTATTTTACCGATAAAATGAATGCTTTTGCTATTTATTGTGATGGCGATTATAGAATTATTAAAGACAACTATGCTCTTAACGTCACTCTTACTAACAACTGCAAAAAGAAAAACCTTATTTTTACCTTTAATAAGGAACTTAAAGTTGATATAAACGCTTTTGATAAGGCTTTAGCATCTTGCAACAAGGAAATTGCTGACGTTAAAGTTCCTGAAAACCTTTCGGATATGGAAAAAGCAATGTTTTATAGTTGCTATTTCTGTGTTTTGGAAAACTATAAAGAAAAAGGTGACTTTAAGGGCTTTATGGCGGGGCACCACTATTTGTTCCCAATGCGCACTTATTATCGTGATTCTTACTACACCGTTTTGCCTATGTATAACGGCAACTTAGAAAAGGTTAAAAATGAAGTAGTCACTTTGGCTAAAGGTATTGCTGATGACGGCACTTGCCCTTCTGCAGTTGGTGCTGATTATAAGGCTTTCTGGGGTAATCACTTTGATAGTCCGTCTTTCTTAGCGATTATGCTTTATGATTACGTTCGCTATTCTAAAGACCTTGACGTTATGAGTCTACCTGTTGGTGACGACACCGTTTTAGGTAAAGCCGAATTAGTTATGAAAAAACTTGAAGAATGCGAAGACGATAACGGATTAATTTATAAAGCTGGTCCTTATAATAGACGTGACTGGGTTGACGAAATCAACCGTTGGGGATACGTTTCTTATGATGAAATATTGTATGCACGCGCTTTATATTCTTTGTCTAAGTTGTTTGCGTTAAAAGGGGACAATGTTAAAGCAGAAAACTACGCTAAAAAATATGAAAAAACTAAAAATAGCATAAACGAAGTTCTTTGGGACGAAAAACTTGGCTATTACGTTAACTATAAAAACGAACAATACGTTGAAGATAACTTATCCGTTGATACGGTTTGGGCAGTTATTTTCGGTATTGCAGATGAAGAAAGGTCAAAACGTATACTTAAAAATATGGAAAATCTTCTTGAAGTTTGCAACAATAAAGAAGTTGATTTGCCCGACTACGGCGTTATGGCTGTATATCCCTTCTATCAAAACGTTGACGCAGTTTATTGGACGTCTTCTCAACCATACAACTATCACAATGGTTCAAACTGGCCGTATTGGGCTGCTATTTTAGCTTATGCTAAGAGAAAGTTTGGTATGGAATATAAACACGCATTGACGAGCTGGTTTACTTATAATATAGATAGAAACAACTATACGCCTATTGAATATTTTTCTCCTGCTTGTAAAGACGGTTCACTTCTTCAAGCGTGGAGTGGTGTTGGTGCTTTCGTTCTTGATGAAAAAACAAGTTTAACATTCTTTGATTAAAAATTAAACAACCGCTCTTTTGCGGTTGTTTTTTACTAATCCATTTTTATAATGTATTGACAAATGATTTTGTATATATTATAATTGTAAAAGCTCTAAAAAATTTTGGCGGTAATAAAATGATTCTTTCTATTGGTGAAATACTTGCGGATTTAGTTGGTGAAAACGTTGAAGGCGCTTTAACGTTAAAATCTTTTTGTGGTGGTGCGCCTTTTAACGTTGCTGTAAACGCAAAAAATGCAGGCGCAAAAGTTGCTTTTCTTGGTAGAGTTGGCAACGACGTTATTGGTCGTTTTGTCACTGAACAAGCACAAAAAGCTAATCTTGATTATTTAGATATTCAAGTTGATGAAAAAAGAAACACAACGTTGGCTTTCGTCACGTTAACAGATGGTGAAAGAGATTTTGCGTTTAACCGACACGATACGGCAGATTTTAATATTGAATTAAATAAAGTTGATTTTAACAAGTATCAAAATCTAAATATTATTCATTTAGGCTCTTTAATGCTTTCAGAGAAAAACGGAAAAAAACTTGCAAAAAATGTTGCTAAAAAAGCAAAAAAGTTAGGTGTCAAACTTTCTTTTGATATGAATTTCCGTATGGATACCTATAAAAACTTTGAAAGTGCTAAAAAGGCTTACGCGCCTTACGTTAAGATGGCGGACGTGATTAAGTTTTCTGACGACGAATTAAGGCTTTATACGGGCATTGAAGACGTTAAAACGGCAATAGAGAGCATTTATACTAACGGGCAACTCTTCGTTCTTACACTCGGCAGTAAAGGGAGTATGTATTATTATAACGGTCAAACAAACGTTATACCAACTGAAAAAGTTAAACCCATTGACACTACGGGCGCAGGGGACGCCTTCTTTGGAACGTTTCTTGCAAATATTGAAAATAAAGATTTTATTAAAGAAAATATTGAAAGTGCGCTTGTAAAAGCAAATAAAGCGGGCGCAAATACAACACAATTTCTAGGAGCAATTAAATTATGATGATTAAAATTGAAAATGAATTTTTAACGGCTGAAATCAACGAGTTTGGGGCAGAATTGTTCTCTTTGAAGGGTAAGAAAACAGGAACAGAATATTTGTGGCAAGGTAATCCTGAATATTGGAAGTCTCGCTCAACTGTTTTATTTCCGATTTGTGGTAGATTATTTGAAGGTAAATATATTTTTAATGGCGTTGAATATGAAATGCCCTTACACGGCATAGCAAAACTTTTCAACTTTACAAGTGAGAAAGTTTCTGAAAGCAAGGCAGTGTTTACTCTTAAATCAAATGAAGAAACGTTAAGTTATTATCCTTTTGATTTTGAATTTAGTCTTATTTATACTTTGGATAAAGACGTGTTAACTGTTGGGTATAAAGTTAAAAACAATTCAAGCGACGTAATGCCTTTTTCTTATGGTGCACACCCAGGGTTTAACGTTCCGTTTAATAATGACGGCGCATTTGAAGATTATTACGTTGAGTTCACAAAAGAGAATATGGAAAGACTAGTTATGACTGAAAGATGTCTTTTTGATGCTAAGACTGAAAAATTTCCATTAAAGGACAAAAAGATGCCATTAAAACACAATCTTTTTGATAATGATGCAATATTTTTAATTAGCCACACCGATAAGGTCGCTCTTAAATCGTTAAAACACGAAAACTTTATTGAATTATCTTATCAAGATATGACTTGTTTAGGTTTTTGGCATAAACCTAAAACTGATGCTCCATACGTATGTATTGAGCCTTGGCATGGAATACCAGCCGACGATGGAAAAACTGATAATTTAATGACAAAAAGAAATATTGTATTATTAAATGCAAAAGAAGTTTATGAAACTTCATACCAAATTAGAATATTTGAAAAATAGTTAAATTAAGGTGATTATATGAAAATTGAAAAATCCGTTTTTGGAACTCTTAGATATAAAATAGCGTATCCAGAAAATTTTGATAAAAATAAAAAATACCCCGTTTTATTTTTTATGCACGGTGCTGGTGAACGTGGTGATAACATGGATTTGCTTGACATTCACGGTGTTTTTTATGAAATAAAAAAGGGCAGAGAGTTTGATTTTATTTGCATTGCACCGCAGTGTGAGGCAGATTTGGTTTGGTTTGATAAACTGCCGTTTGTTAAAGAATTTATTCTTGACTTTATTAAAAATCCTTTCGTTGACGTTAGCAACGTTTTGCTTTCGGGAATTAGTATGGGCGGATATATGTCTTGGCAACTTTTAATGTCTTTGCCAGAAGTTTTTAAAAAAGCAGTTATTTTTTGCGGTGGTGGTATGTATTGGAATGCTGGCAGAATAAAGGCAGAAGTTTGGGCTATTCACGGCTTAAAAGATGCAACAGTTTACGTTGAAGAAAGTATGAAAATGGTTAACAAAATTTTAGCAACTGGTGGAAAGGCAAAATTAACAATAATGGAAGAAGCTGAACATAATTGTTGGACTGTTAATTATAAAAAGCAAGAAATTTACGATTGGCTTTTATCTTAAATGGAGGTTAATATGACCGATATTAAAAAAATAGTTAGTGAACCCATATTTTTTGAAAGAAACAGGGTTTATAGAATTTATAAAGGCGGTATGCCGTATAAAGAACTTTTTAATGACGGCTTTGACGATGGAACGGATAATATGTTCCCTGAAGAGTGGATTGCAAGCAAGGTTAAAGCAATAAATCCCAAGTATTTTGGTGAACACGACGGAGTGTCTAAGATAAAAGGAACGAACGTTTATTTTGATGATTTGCTTAATGATTATAAAGACGAATTGTTGGGGAATAGGAATTACGATTGTTTAGTTAAATTTTTAGATAGCGCTGTTAGGTTGCCTTTCCAAGTTCACCCAACGAAAGAGTTTTCAAGAAAACATTTTAATAGTGATTACGGTAAAACGGAAGCGTGGCTTGTTGTTGCAAAACGGCCTGGTGCTAAACTTTATTTTGGCTTTAAGGATAAAATAACCAAAGAGCAACTATCTGAGCTTGAAGAAAGAAGTGAAGTGGAAAAAGACATAATGGGCAATCTTCTTGCGGGTGTTGACGTTAACGTTGGCGATATTTGGCTTATTAAAGCAGGATTAATTCACGCAATCGGCGCAGGTTGTACTATTGTAGAAGTCCAGGAACCAACTGATTTCACAATTCAGCCTGAAAGATGGTGCAACGATTATCATATTTCATATCAAGAAGAGTATATCGGATTGGATAAAGATACTGCGCTTGACGCCATAAATTACGATATTTACGGAGAAAGCGCAAAAGCCTTTGCAAAAGTTAATCCAAAAAATGTTGTTAACACCCCAACTTATGTTAAGGAAAGTTTGATTAGTTATGACGATACGCCGTGTTTTGCCGAAAATAGGCACGTAATTAAAAATGGTGGAAGTTTTGTCATGGACTTTGCACCAAGCGTATTTATTTGCCTTGACGGAAATGCAGTTATAACAGGGGAAAACTATAAAAAAGAAATTAAAAAAGGCGATTATTTTTATTTGCCTTTCGTTGCAGAAGGAAAGTTTAAAGTGTCAACTGATTCTAACGCAACCTTAATTGAGTGCTTACCAAGTAAACAATAAAATTATAAAATAAAAAACGAGTCCGTTTTTTCGGACTCGTTTTTTATTTTAACTTATCATAACTTTTTTTGGCGTAAAATTAGTTCGGTTTTATCTATTTTTTCTTCTGCGTTGGGGAGATTACACACTACGTATGAATATATAGAGTCTATAAGTGCTAATTGCGTTATTCTTGAACATAAACCTAAAATTCTATAATTAGTTTCGTTTGACGTTGTTTTTAATAAAACGTCACTTACTTTATCAATGGGGCTATCAACGTGGTTTGTAAGAGCAATTGTGATTGCACCGTTGTTTTTTGCCGTTTGCATTGATTCAATTATATCTTTTGAATAACCAGAAGCAGATATGCCAAAAACCACACAATTAGAATTGGCGTGGGCAGAGGCAATTGCTTGCATATGATTATCGGTGTATGCCGAAGCGTTTAATCCCAGCCTAAAAAGTTTGTGTGCAGCGTCAACTGCAACAGATGCAGAATTTCCTAAGCCCAAAAAGATAATTCTCTGAGCAGACATAATGTAATCACAACATTTTTGCAAGGCGGAAATATCAATTGAATTTTTAGTTTTTTCTAAAGAACAGTAAATATCGTCACAAATTTTTTCAAACATACTAAAAGAAGAGTCGCTTGCGGTGATTTTTTCATTTACAGGTCGCGAATTACTTTCTTTTGCGATTGCAATTTTTAGTTGATGATAGCCTTCAAATCCTAATTTTTTTGAAAATCTTACCACCGCCGAAGTGCTTGTTTGACATAAATTAGAAAGGTCTGTTATAAAAAGTGGGATTGAGTTTGTTTGGTTAGCTAAAATATAATCTGCAACCTTTTTTTCTGCCTTGCTAAACGTTTCATATTTGTTTTTAATATCTAATAATATTTTACTCATAATTCACCAAAACTGAAAATTATTTTCAATTTTAATTATATAATGTGAAAATAATTTTGTCAAGTTAATTAAATTATATAATACTTGAAAATCATTTTCACAAATGATATAATATAGAAAAACAATATTTGAATAAAAAATTAAAGGAGAATTTATGAACGATTTTTTATTTACACAAATTCTAACAGAACTTGAAGATGCAGTTGGCAGAGAAAACTGTTCTGTTAAAGAAATTGACAAGGTAACGCATAGTGTTGACTATTTTTGGCTTTCAAGAATGTGGGCTGATAGGGGCAGAAAAATGCCTGAAGCAGACTTTATAGTTTCGCCAAAAGATGCACAAGAAACTTCAAAAGTAATGAAGATTGCAAACTATTATAAACTTCCCGTAACAACTTGGGGCGGTGGCGGTGGCACGCAAGGTGGTGCTATCCCGGTTTGTGGCGGTATATTGCTTGACACGAAGAGAATGAATAAAATTTATGAAGTCAACACTGATAGCATGTATATTGAATGTGGTGCCGGTGCTATTTATAAACACGTTGAGTGGGCTGCCAATGAAAAGGGCTATGCAACCATGCACTATCCATCTTCA
Organism: Clostridiales bacterium; assembly: GCA_015055725.1. Taxonomy (GTDB): domain Bacteria; phylum Bacillota; class Clostridia; order Christensenellales; family Borkfalkiaceae; genus UBA1259. The sequence continues at coordinate 19,564 of SVHO01000019.1, forward strand.
CTCACTTGCTCAACTGTTGGTGGCTTTTTAGCACATAGGGGAATTGGTGTTGTTTCTACAAAATATGGCAAAATAGACGACATGGTTCTTCAAATGGAAGTTGTTCTTCCAAATGGTGACATCATTAACACCAGTAGTGCTCCTAAGCACGCAGCGGGGCCAGACCTTAATCAAATTTTTATTGGCTCTGAAGGTACGCTTGGTGTTATTACTAAAGCACAAATGAGAATTTACGAGCAACCTGAAGTTAGGCGTTTTAGGGGCTTTTTATTTAAGGATATGTCTTCGGCATTTAAGGCGAGCAAAGAGATTTTGCAAAAGTTTAAGCCGTCGGTTATGCGCCTTTATGATGAAGCGGAAACAGTTAGTTTAATCAAGAAGATTGTTGGTGTTGCAAAACCCGGTGCGTTTATGAACATTGCATACGAAGGTGTTAAAGAGATTGTTGACGTTGAAGAAAAAATTCTTCTTGAAACTTTTAATAAATATGGCGCTGAAGACTTAGGCAGTGAATATGGTGAAAAGTGGTGGAAGGAAAAAATAACCTTCTTCTATCCAGGGCACATGATGGACTTACCGCAAATGTTTGGAACGATGGATACAATTGCGCCATACGATAAAATTGAAAAAATTTATTATGAAATGAAAAAGGCGGTTGAAACGAACTTCCCACAAGCAAAATTTATTGCCCACTTCTCACATTGGTATGAATGGGGGTGTATGATTTACGATAGGTTTATTATTGACGAAAAAGACGTTCCGAAAGACCCTGTTGAAGCAATGCGTTTGCACAATGCGATGTGGAATTTAGGTGTTAGAACGGCAATTGCAAACGGTGGTGTTGTAAATGACCACCACGGCGTTGGATTTAAACTTGGCAGACTTATGAAGGAACAATATGGACCTGCTATGCAAGTGTTTGAAGGGCTCAAAAAATCACTTGACCCCAACGGAATTATGAATCCGTTCAAACTTGGTTTATAAAGGAGAGGAAATATGAATATTACAGAAAAGGCAAAAAAGATTGCAGATAGTTGTAGGTTTTGTTGGATGTGCCGTCATATATGCCCAATTGGAAATGCAACGGGATTAGAAAGAAACACGGCACGCGCACGTGCACTTGGTGTTTCGCTTGTTGTTCGCAATGCAACTAAGATAGATGAAATTGCAGATAATATTTATGAATGCGCACTTTGCGGGGCTTGTACGAATAATTGTATGACGGGTTGGGACCCGAAGGTTTTTGTTCGTGAAACAAGGGCGCAACTTGCTTTAGAAAATAAATTGCCAACATATATTACAAAACTTATTGAAAATTACATAAATTGTGGTAATATATACGGTGATGATGTTTGTGATTGCATTAAAGATGATTTAACTGAAAAAAGTGCTGATACACTTGTTTTTATGGGTGAAGATGCCGTTATTAAAAGTCCAAATTCAGTTAAAAACGTTAAATCACTTTTAACGAAGGCAGGTGTAAATTTTACTTTCAATCAAAATAATGATGCAGGTAGTTCAATTTATTTCTTAACTGGCAAAACTAACGAAACGCTTGAAACGGCTAAAAAAGCGGCTACTCTTATGAATAAATATAAGACGGTTGTTGTTTACGACCCTGTTGATTTAAGCATGATTTTGCACGAATATAAAGAATGGGGTATTGAAATTAAGGCTAAAATTATAGGTTTTAACGAATACGTTTTGGGCTTAATTGAAAGCGGTGCACTTAAAGTTAACAAGTCAAACGCTGAATATACTTTGCAAGATAATTTTGCTTATGCTCGCGAACTTGACGACTTGAATTACGGCAGAAAACTTATTGAAAAAGTTGGTGTTGTTAAAGACGTGTTGCTTATAAGAAAAGAAGCAAATCTTGCAGGTAATCTCATAATGAACGAATATATGCCAGAAGTGATTAAAGCGGTTGCACTTAATCGTTTAGAAGAAGCACGCCGTATGGGTTGTAAGGTTATTGTTACTGAAAATCCTGCTGAATACGAAATATTAAAGTCAAATAAACAAGATGATGTTCGTGTTATATCTATTGAAGAAATGATTCTTGAAAATATTTAAGGGGTGAAAATATGAACTTAAAGAAAACCTACGTTGAAAAATATGGCTATGAAAGAGTTATAACGAATAGAAACAGTCCGTTGACGTTTACTGAACTTGATTTTTTAAAACTTGCTTCTGGTCAAAGTTACACGGTTACTGAAAAGGGCAAAGAATTTGCACTTATGATTTTATATGGAAAATGTAACGTTAAAGGCGACGGGTTTGAGTTTAACGCGGGCAGAAGACAAAATGTTTTTGACGGACCAGCAGAAGCTGTTTACGTTGGAAAAGACACCGAATTTACCGTTACAGGTATTGATGGTGACGTTAAGATTGCAGTTGCAAAAGCGCCTGCTGAAAAATATTTCAAACCGCAATACGTTAAAACTGCAGATATCGTAACCAAAGCACTTGGTAAAGGTGCATATACTCGTACTGCGGCATTTAATCTTTCTGAAAAAGTTGAAGCGAACCTTTTATATATTGGTGAGTTTTGGGTTGAAGACGGAAATTGGGCAAGTTTTCCACCACATAAGCACGACCTTGACAATATGCCAACCGAAGGGTTTTTAGATGAGATTTATTATTTTGAATTTGATAAACCGCAAGGGTTTGGCGTTCAAATGGTTTATTCTAAAGAAGGGGATATTGACCTTGCTTACAAGGTTAAAACAGGTGATATGGTGGAAATACCTAAGGGGTATCATCCCTTTACAGTTGCGCCTGGTTATAAAAACTATTGCTTGTGGATAATGGCGGGTAAAAACCGTGGTATTTTCTGCACGCAGGAAGAAGAACATAAATGGCAAAATAAATAATAATTGAGTAGAATTTTTTATGTATGCGTTAGGTGTTGATTTTGGCGGTGGTGCTTGCAAAGCCACTTTAATAGATGAAAAAGGGAAAACGGTTGCGACTGCAACTGCAGAATATCCCACCATATATGGTGAAAACGGTATGGCTGAACAAAATCCTATGGATTGGTATTATTCGGCTTGTAGCAACATTAAAAACGTTATTAAAGGCATAAATGCTGATGAAGTTAAATGTCTTTGTTTTGATGCTGCAACGCATACGGCTGTTTTGATGGATGAGAACGGAGTACCCATTTGTAATTCTGTTTATTGGACGGACACAAGATGTGTGCAAGAAAAAGAGTTTTTAAAACAAAATTACAAGGAAAAATTATTTGACAAGTGCAAACACGAAGTGGACACAATTTGGAGTTTGCCAGAAATAATGTTTGTGAAAAACAACTTTCCTGAAGTTTATAAAAAAGTTAAAAAAATCACTTTTGCAAAAGATTTTGTTAGGGGGATTTTTACCGGGGATTTTGTAACTGATTATATTGAAGCACAAGGAAGCATGCTCTTTGATTTTGATGAGCGTGTTTGGGATACTGAGCTGTTAAGTCTAATCGGCATGACAGAGCTAAATATGCCTAAAATAGTTAATCCCTTAGATTGTGTTGGGAAAATATGCAAAGAACAAGCAATGTTGCTTGGACTTAGTGAAAACACAGAAGTTATTTGTGGAACAACAGACACCGCTATGGAAGTTTTTGCTGGCGGTGGTGTAAAAGTTGGTGATGCCACTATTAAACTTGCCACGGCAGGTAGAATTTGCGTTGTTTCGGATTCTTACGTTCCCGATAAAAACATAATAAATTATTCGCACGTTAAAGATGGTTTATATTATCCGGGAAGTGCAACTAAATCTTGCGCATCGTCTTTACGTTGGTTTAGGGACACTTTTGGTGGAACTTTTGAAGAATTTAGTAAGCAAGCGGAAGATATTGACGTTGGTTGTGATGGACTTATTTTTCACCCATATCTTATGGGCGAATTAACGCCTTTTGCTAATCCCAATTTGCGCGGTAGTTTTTTTGGTGTTAGTGCAAGCCATAATAAAGCACATTTTGCGCGCGCAGTTATGGAAGGTGTTGCGCTGAGTTTAAGAGATTGCAAAGAATACCTTGAACAAAAAGGGATAGTTATGGCAGGCCAGATTTTCATAATCGGCGGTGGCGCAAAGAGTAATGTTTGGCGACAAATCGTTTCAGACGTGCTTAACCTTAAACTTATTTCAACAAAAAATAACGATTCTTCTTTTGGTTCTGCTTTGTGTGCTGGCGTTCATGCAGGATTTTTTAAAGACCTTGACCATGCCATATTTACGGCAAAAGAAGTGGTTGGCGAAACTTTGCCAAATCAAGAAAATACTAAAATTTACGATAAAATATTCAAAAAATATAAAAAAATTAGCAAATTTTTAAACGAAATTTCAAATGAACAGTAAAAAAGTTTTAGTAACTTTAAAATTTTTTAAGGGCGAACTTAATCCCTTTGATGCAACGGCACTTGAGTGTGCATTGTCTATGACTCACGTTGAAGTTATTGCTTTAACAATGGCTCCAATTTCCGTTAAAGAACAACTTACACAGATAAGCAGGTTTGGTATTAAGTGTATTCTTGTAAGTGATGTTTCTTATGCTGGAAGTGACACGTTGGCAACAAGTTTGGTTCTCTCTGAGGCAATAAAAGAAATTGAACCGGATATAATTTTTTGCGGTAGGCAAAGTGTTGATGGGGATACGGCACAAGTTCCGCCAATGCTTGCACAAAGGTTGAACTATAACTTTGTTAATAAAGTTATGGATTTTGATGGTCAAGAAGCAATTTTGCGCGATGGCGAAAGATTATCTATAAAAAGCAATACTGTTTATACTTTTGAAAAATTTAAGATTTTGCGATTCCCATCAATTTTTTCCAAACCGCAAGAAGTTTTAGTGTGGAATAATGACAAATTAAACATACCAATTAACCTATGTGGACAAAAAGGTTCACCAACGAAAGTGATAAGAACTTTTGAAAGTGCGGTGGGTAGAAGATTTTGTGAATTTATTGATGAATCTCAACTTGATAGTATTATACAAAGTGCACTAAACAAAAAACGTGATGAAATTTTGGTTGAAAAAACCGAAAAATTGCCTTTGGTGCATTATGTTGGTAAGGTTGAAAAGATTGCTAAGTCCATTGCTGAGAGAACTGTTTGTATAAATCATAATAATAAAAATGCTTATGAAATTGCAAACGAGATTAAAAATCTAAACGCAAAAGTGGTTATTTGGGAAGATGACGATAAACTTAAAGTTTTGTCATCAAAGGTTGCAACAATTTTAGGTGCGGGAAATTGTGCTGATTGCATTGATTTTAAAGTTCAAAACTCAAAACTTATAATGACGCGACCAGCCCTAGGTGGAACTATTTCTGCTGATATCGTGTGTGATAGTGACGTTTCTTTTGCTACGGCAAGAACTGTTAAAAAAGGATTAAAAGACGTTATATTTACAATAGGATATGGTGCAATAAACTGCGTCAATGATATTAAAAGACTTGCGGAAAAATATAATGCGGAAGTTTGTGCAACCCGAAAAGTTGTTGATGCGGGAATTATGCCATATACTTCTCAAGTTGGGTTAACGGGCAGAATTGTGAGCCCTAAAGTTTACGTTTCGTTTGGTGTTTCTGGTGCAGTTCAGCACACTTGTGCTATTTCTGGGGCAGGAACGATAATTGCGATAAATAATAATAAAGATGAAAGGATATTTGATTATGCTGATTACGGCGTAATAAAAGAGGTATAAAATGTTAGTTGATTTTAAAAAAATTTTAGACATGGCTGAAGAAGGTGGGTATTGTATCCCTGCATTTAACGTTTATAATATAGAAACGGCAAAAGGCGTTATCAACGCAGCGGAAAAACTTAGAGCGCCAGTAATCATGCAAGTTTATAGCAGACTTGTTACAAGCAAAGTTGCAGAAGACGTTGCGCCTATCGTTTTAGATATGGCACACAAAGCAACCGTTCCCGTGTGCTTTCATCTTGACCATGGTGCAGGTGAATGCGAGGTTATTCGTTCGCTTCGCATGGGTATGACGGGTATAATGATTGACGCATCTACCGAAGACCTTGATGGTAATATTAAAAAAACCAAAGAAGTTGTTAAACTTTGTGATTACGTTGGCGTTGGTGTTGAAGGTGAACTTGGGCACATTGGTAAAGCGGCTGATGGTGATGAAAAAGAAACTGCAGAATATACGCGTGTTGATGAAGCAAAAAAATACGTTGAAGAAACGGGCGTTTGTGCTTTGGCGATTATGGTTGGCACAGCACACGGCAGATATAAAAAAGCACCAGTTTTAGATATAGAAAGAATTAGAGAAATTAAGAAAGCAACCAACGTTGCTTTGGTTTTGCACGGTGGAAGTGGTGTTCCAGATGAACAAATTATATCTGCAATTAAAGCGGGTATAAGGAAAATGAATTTTAGCACGGATTTGTGTTTTTCTTTCTTAGATGCTTGCCGTGAACGTGATAAAAATATTGTTGGAATAGATTTATTTATGACTGAACCCATTAAGCGCGTTCAAGAATTTGCGGAAATGAAAATTGAAGTTCTTGGGGCAAAAGGAAGAATATGAAAAAAGTTGTAGGGCTTGGCGCGTGCGTTTTTGACACGCTTATTCATTGTGATAATTATCCTATTGAAGACACCAAACAAAAGGCGCAAGATGTTTTCGTTTCGGGCGGTGGGCCAGTTGGTAATGCTTTAGTGGTTATGAGTAAACTTGGTGTTAAAACACAAGTTGTAGGTGGTTTTGCTGACGATTCGGCGGGTAAATATTTATTAAATGATTTTGAAAAATACGGTGTTAACGTTGATAGCGTAACCGTGTTAGAAAATAAAAGTTCATTTACGTCTTATATTTTACTTTCTGATGCTAAGGCGACAAGAACTTGCATTTTTGATAGGGGAACTGTTCCCGATGAACCAAACAACGTAAACTTGTCTGCAATTAAAGATGCCTTTTTGTTACATTTAGATGGAAATTATTTAGAGAGTGCAATCACGGCGGGGAAGTTTGCAAAAGAAAACGGCGTTAAAGTTAGTTTAGATGCGGGCGGAGTTTATCCGAATATTGAAAAATTGTTGCCATTGGTTGACGTGCTTATTCCGTCAGCAGAATTTGCACTTAAAATAACAGGGAAAGACGATATTCCGTCAGCAATGAAAGTTCTTAATGAAAAATATCATCCAGAAGTGCTTGTTGTGACTGACGGCAGTAACGGTGGATATTATTGGAACGGTGAAATCGCCGTTCATTACGATAGTGTTAAAGTCAATGCACTTGATACTAACGGTGCTGGGGATACCTTCCACGGCGCGTTTATCGTTGCTTATTGCGATGGGAAAAGCGTTAGGGATTGCTGTGATTTTGCAAGCAAAGTTGCAGGCTATAAGTGTACGCAAAAGGGGGCAAGAACTTATCCTTTAAGCAAAGAAATTGTGGAGAATTTATAATGAAAAAAGCCTTTTATAATGCTAAAATTGTTACGCCAACAGGGGTTTTAGAAGACGTTGCCGTGTTGGTTGAAAACGGCGTTATCGTGGATTTTATCAAAAATAAAAATGCAAATTTTTGTGATGGCGTGGACTGTAAAGGCAATTATCTTTTAGCGGGATTTATTGATATTCATTGCCACGGCGGTGGTGGGGCTGATTTTATGGACGGAAGCGTTGATGCTATTGAAAAAGGCGTTTTAACGCACTTATCTCACGGAACAACTACAATTTATCCGACCACAATGAGCGCGGAGTTTAATGAAATTGAAAATACGTTCAAGGTTTTCCGTCAATTTAAGAATCAAAGTGCTTATGCTGGTATAGCCAAAGGATTACACTTAGAAGGTCCGTTTTTAAGCCCTAAAATGTGTGGTGCTCAAAGGTTAGACCTTATTATTGAGCCAACAGATAAACACGTTTCTTCGCTTAAAGATAATGCTGACGTTATTTCACGCATTACTTGTGCACCAGAAGTAAATGGTGTTAACGAACTGGCACAGATGCTTATTCCGTGTGGCGTGCAATTTTCTATGGGACACACCAATGCAACGTATGAACAGGCAGAAGATGCTGTAGCAAATGGTTTTAATTCTATAACGCATATGTATAGCGCGACTTCAGGTTTTCATAAAGTTAACCAAAAAGTGCATATAGGTGTAACACAAGCGGGCTATGGGATTGATGACGTTTACGTTGAACTTATCGGTGACGGTTGCCACGTTCCCAAAGAATTATTAAGATTAGTTTTAAGGTTTAAGGGTAAGGATAAAATTTGTTTGGTTACTGACGCTATGCGCGCTTCAGGCACGGACTTAAATGAAAGTTATTTAGGTAAAATTTGTCCCGAAAATAGAGTTATTATTGATGATGGAGTTGCAAAACTTCCAGATAAATCGTCTTTTGCGGGCAGTATTGGAACGATGGATAGGGCGTTTAAATTTGCAGTTAAAAACGCTGGAATTGACTTGCAAACAGCATCAGCTTTAACCAGTTTAACGCCGGCAAAACTTATGAAAATTGACGATAAAAAGGGTAGTATTGAAATAGGTAAAGATGTGGATTTTGTTTTAATGGATAATGATTTTAACGTTAAATTAGTTTTCGTTGCAGGCGAAATAATTTGATAGAATTTTATAAGTTAATGAAACAAAAAAACCACCGAATTTGGGCGTTTCCCTTAGGGATTTTAATTGAATAAATCATAAAACTCGTCTTTTAATAAGTCGAGTTTTCTTTTACCACGCAAAACAAATTGAATTAAATTTTATTTTATGTTATAATAAACTCACCGATAAATAAGAATTTGACGGAGATAAAATGGATTACTACAAGCAAATATTCAAACGAAAGTCCTTTCATATATTCAAAAATACTGATACGCTGACCGAGAGCGAAGTTCAAGGACTAAAAGACTTTATTAAAACGACAAAACCGCTCAATCCTGAAATTAAAACAGAGATTTGCATTGTTCCCGAGAGCGAAACTACTTGCAAAAGAGGTGGGCAATA
>SVHO01000020.1 GCA_015055725.1 Clostridiales bacterium
ATTATTATAAATATAGGAAAATACCGAACTGAACTTACTTGTTCAATTCGGTATTTCTTTGTTTTAACATTTTGCGAAACTTATATTATTTCAATTATTTCGCTAGTTTCAAATTTTATTGCCCTTAGCAGGGTTTTATTTTTTATTATTTTTCTTTTATCAAAATTGACGTGAATAGCGGAATGTCAAAAGTTAAATCTTTTGTTGTTTTTACAAGTTCGCTGTTATGAGTTTCATCAAGCAAATAAATTTCATACTCTGAATTCTCTTTGCCAAAATCCAACTTAAACACCTTGTTTTCTGCTTGGTCAAGATCTGCGTAATAAGTAAGCATTGCCGTCACTTTTCCATCTTTATCAACGCCAGCAAGCGTGTAAATTTCAGGAATATTATCTTCACTTCTAATTTCATTTTCCAAATCGTAAAATCCGCCGTACCACTTAAACGGATAATATCCTTTAAGCGGTTTCCAAGTATAAAAATCAAACACCCCGTTAAACACTGACGGACGCATGTCGTAATACATAAGCATATCTAGCGGGGCTTTTTGGCACGCACAGAAATGTGACAGCGTAAACGACGCCCCTTTAAGACCTGTTATTTGCTGGATTGAATAAACGAACTTATCTTCCCAATTTTTAATATAGTTTATTTCGTCAAGAATGCTTTCAGTTTTTGTGTATCCATGCTTATCTAATAACGCCCTAATTCTAACCATTCTATTTGCAGTGTCCATCGGCCCTTGTGAATATGCGTGGTGTGAAAAAAAGTCGATTTCAACCCCGCGCTTTTTCATTTCCCCCAAAAACTCGTCTGCCCAAGAAAGATTGTGCGCAAGAGAAGGCCCACCGATTTTTAAGTGCGGAAAACACGCCTTTAAGTGCTTTGCCGTGATTTCATACAAATCGAAAAACTCGTATCGCGTTCCACCCCAACACGGTTGCTCGCCACTTCCTTCACCAAGGTCCGGCTCGCACCAAATTTCCCAATACGGCATATCATACTCAAACCCGTCTGCCCAACCTTCCGTGTAATGACGGATTATGTGTTCGCATATTCTTGCCCACTTTTTAAAATCTTTAGGGGGTAAAGTGTGGTGCTTTTTAATTTGATGCTCTATAGTTTCACCTAAACGAAAAAAAGTTTTTGTTCCCGCATCAAGTGTCATTGCAATACACTCGTCAGTACAAGCAAAATCATAACTTTCAGGTTTTGTTTCATCTGCATCAAAATTAGGAAAAATCGCAGAGATATCGTGAGCAAAAGGCCCACCGTAAATCATACAAGCATTGGCATCGTGGTTTCTTGCGTAAGGTATTCTCGCTTCTTTATATTCTTCGAAATTGCTTCTATACTGGTCGTTTTTATACCTTTTATGCAAAGGCCCACCGCTTGTTGCATTCATCATTTTAAACTTGCCAAACGATTTAGATAAATCAAACTTTATTTTTTCCATAACACACCTTTTGTTTTGTTTGTTGGTTTTATTTTACGTCACAAACTAACCCCTGTCAATACCAAAAGTAAAATTTATTGTGTCAAATTTTACGCTATTTGTTCCAAAAGTTAAGATTTCTCCGCTTGTCTGTGGCTAAAATTAAGGGTATGCCCAACCCATAAACCGATATGCTTTGACCTATAATTAAAAACGCAACTTGTAAAATATACACATATTCGCCTGTGCCATAACAAAAAAACCATATTAACGGCAATAAAAATGCGTTTAAGAAAACAGGAAAAAGTCCACCGATAACAATTTTTAACACTTTATTTTTTATAAATTTGCCTGTAATCAAAGTCAAAACAGATGCAAAAAGCGTTATTAAACTGCCGAAAATTATATCGTATGGCGCGCAACCCGTTATAAGATTTGAAAATACGCAACCTATAAACACTGCAGGCACGGCTTCAGGGAAAATTAAAGCAAGCAAAGTTAACGCTTCACTCAGCCTAATTTGAATTGCACCGCTTGCGATTGGCGCGGTGACGAACGAAGTTGCAATATAGAGCGATGCAATTATACCTGAACGAGCAATTTTTTTAGTTGTAAAACCTTTTTCTTGCATAAAAAAACCTTTTTGACGGACAACGCTTTAACCGACAAAAAGGCTTAAAATTCTTTTAGCTCGGTTGTTTTATAGAAGTGTTGTCCGAAAACCTTCTTAAATTTATTATACCACCAAGAAAACGCAAAAGCAAGCAAAATGCAAACGCTTTTCTTCATTGACATTATATATTAATTATGTTAAAATGTTTTTACGAAACTTGTTGGTGGTAATAAAATGAAAAAAACTTTACCCATAATTTTAACCGTTTTGTTCGGTCTTTCGGTGTTTTTATTTATAATCACCTTTTCAATAGGTTTACCCATCTATTGCAGGTTTTTTTACTATTTACAAATTGAACCTTTGGGCATTCCCAAAGCCACGGGGTACAGCGTGCAACAAATTAAAAGTGCTTACGACCAAGTGCTAAACTATTTAACCTTGCCTAATACTGAGTTTAGCGCAGGCGTTTTTACTTTTTCACCAGAGGGCGCTTCACACTTTGCAGATTGCAAGGGGCTTTTCACACTAAATACCGTCACTTTGCTTTGTTCAACCATTGCCTTAATCATTCTTTTAATTTTAAATAAAAAAGGCGTGGCTAAACTTTATCGTCCTTTTGGTTTTTCGGCAAGCTTTATTTCAGCAGTTAGCATTTTCGTTTTCTTTATTCTAATTGCCATTATCGTTGCCGTTGACTTTAACAGCGCGTTTATAACCTTTCACCACTTGTTTTTTCCAGGCAAAGATAACTGGACCTTTGACCCAAACGTTGACCAAATTATAACTGCGCTTCCACAACAATTTTTTATGAACTGCGCAATTTTGATTGTTGCAAGCATAATTTGCTTATCCGTTGGAATAATAATTTTCCAAGTTGTTAAAAAGAAAAAGCTTAAAAACGATTAAAATTTATAAAAACTATTGACAAACCATCTAAAATAATATATAGTTTTAACAACAATATAATATAGAGGCGCAACCGACATTATAAGCGCAAACGCGGGGCAAAAATCGTTGGCGTGGGAAAGGGAAGGTTGCCGAAGAAAAATTCTTTCCCCCAAAAAGGTTTTTCTGGGTGAGCGCAAAATATGCGTTCAACTGTCACACCCAAAGGTGTGGTGCGCTATAAATTATCGAGAATTAAATCACGGTAAAAAGCGCCGTGATTTTTTATTTAAAAATTTTTTACAAAGGAGAAAGTTATGTTAAATTGTACGAAAAAACTTTCGGGTAAAACAATTGCGCTTATTTTTGCGGCGGTTGCTTTTATCACTCTCTTAATCGTTGCAGTTGCCACTAAAACTGTGCATAACGTTATTGAATGCCCCACTTGTCATGGTACGGGCACATATAACAGCAGAGTTTGCTACAACTGCGAAGGCGCACTTGAAGGAATCGGCTCTATATGGGCGCTTCTTCCCCCGATAATCGCAATCGGCCTTGCACTTATCACAAAAGAAGTGTTCTCATCACTTTTTGCAGGTATGCTCTCTGGCGCGATTTTGCTTTCGGATTTTTCACCGCTTAAAACGGTAGACGTTGTGGTTAGCACGGGGCTTTCAAACGCCGTGGCTGACACCGCTGGTATATTCGTTTTCCTTATCGAACTTGGAATTTTAGTTTCACTCGTAAACAAAGCGGGTGGTTCAAAGGCTTTTGGCGATTGGGCTAAAACACACGTTAAAAGCAAAGTTGGCGCAGCGCTTGCAACCTTCGTTTTGGGCGTTTTAATCTTTATTGACGACTATTTTAACTGCTTGACGGTTGGCTCAGTTATGCGCCCCGTGACTGATAAACATAAGATTAGCCGTTCTAAACTTGCTTATCTTATAGACGCAACGGCAGCACCTATCTGCATGATTGCACCAATATCATCTTGGGCGGCGGCAGTTGTAAAAAACGTTGAAAGCGGTGACGGAATAAGCCTATTTATCGCAGCAATCCCTATGAACTTCTATTCAATTTTAACGCTCGTTTTCGTTATCGGGATTATTTTAATGAAGTTTGACTTCGGACCTATGAGAAAACATGAAATCAACGCATTAAACGGTGATTTGTTTAGTGGAAAACAACTTAAAACACAAGAAGAAACACCCAACGAACGCGGTAAGATTATAGACTTGATTTTCCCAATCCTTGCACTTTTAATCGCTTGTTTCTTCGCTCTTATTTACGTTGGCGGTTTCTTTGGTCCTAACATGCACACCGACGGCGAATTCGAAGGCAACTTCATTAGAGCGTTTGGCGAAACTGACGCAACAATTGCTCTCCCTTGGGGTGGCTTAATCGCTCTTATTGCATCAATCATTTACTTCGCTATTAGAAAAGCCGTTAACTTTAGTGAATCTATGAAGAGCATTCCGCAAGGCTTTATCGCAATGGTTCCCGCAATTCTTATTCTTACCTTTGCAACCGCACTTAAAAATATAACTTCTGAACTCGGTGCAGCCTTCTACGTTGGCGACCTTATGAATAGCGCTGCGGCTGGACTTAAAAACTTCTTGCCGGCAATTATCTTCTTGGTTGCTTGCGTTCTCTCTTTCTCAACGGGCACGAGTTGGGGGACGTTCGGTATCTTAATCCCTATCGTCACCGTTATGTTCCGCCCCGAAGACCCGTTCATGGTTTTAGGCGTTTCAGCTTGCCTTGCAGGCGCTGTTTGTGGCGACCACTGCTCACCAATTTCCGACACGACCATTATGAGTAGTGCGGGCGCTGAATGTGAACACTTAAATCACGTTTCAACACAAATTCCTTACGCTATATACGTTGCAATCGTTTCGTTCGTATGCTTCGTTATCGCTGGGTTTATCCCCGTTTGGTACGTTATGCTTCCATTGTCTATCGCAATTATGATTGGCGCGCTTTTCGCAACAAGATATATTGCAAATAAATATTATGCAAAAAAAGAAGCAGAACAAACGAAAACTAATGAATAATTAAGTTTAATTATAATTATACCGCCCGTGGATAATTCCACGGGCGGTATCTTTTTAAATTCATTTTAAGATAATTGTGTTTTTACTTTTAAAAATTTGTTTTTGCTTTCAGAAAGCATTGTTTCAGGCGCGCTTTCAACCTCGTAATAACCGTGGTCAGTCATTTCTAAAAATACTTTCATTTGGTCTTCAGTTGCTTCTTGCCAATGACTTTTAATAAGCGTTCTAAAACCTTTGCTTGCCCCTTCCGTAATAGCCGTTGAATAAATCTTTACCAAACTTTTTTCAATATTAAGCATATCTTGAAGCGAGTCTTTTTCATTAAGCGTTATATCTGCTTTATACTTGTAATTATCCATAATATTCCCCCTTTTACAACATTTCCAAAAGCGCGTTAAAACGCCTTTCGTGATTGTCTGCAATTTTACCGAAAGAATCCGCAAGGGCGGTATCGGTAAGCGTTCTTGAATAAAGTCTTGCCTTTTTGCACGCGCTTTCTTCCATAATTAAAAGGTCTGAAATAAGCGACGCTTCTTTAGTTGTGAGCATATTTTTGTTGCCCATAAAACACCTCCGTTATTTTTGATAATTATATTTTTTCCTAAACGAAAATTTTTATACAACAAAAAAGCCTGCTTCAAAAGAAACAGGCTTTTTATTTTTATCTTTATTATTTGTTAAGGTTTGCTTTAAGGTTAGCAAGTTGGTCTTTAAGTTCTTGTGGAACTCTGGTAAGTTCACCATAGAATTGTTCAATGCCTTCTGCTTCTGCCTTCCAGTTTTCCTTGTCAACGGTAAGAAGTTCTTTAATGGTATCAATAGTCACGTCTTCAAGACCTTCGATATTGATGTCTTCTGCATTAGGTACGAAACCTATAGGCGTTTCAACAGCGTCAACCTTGCCTTCGCAACGGTCGATAATCCATTCTAACACACGCATGTTGTCACCAAATCCCGGCCAAATGAAGTTGCCTTCATCATCAGTTCTGAACCAGTTAACGTTGAAGATTTGGGGTTTGTTTTTAATCTTATCACCCATTTCAATCCAATGGTTGAAATAGTCACCCATATTATAACCAACGAACGGACGCATAGCCATCGGGTCACGACGAACTACACCAACTGCGCCGGTTGCAGCAGCAGTCGTTTCACTTGCCATAATTGAACCTACGAACACGCCGTTGTTCCAATCTTTAGATTGATATACGAGCGGTGCGGTTTTTGCACGTCTTCCACCGAATACGATTGCGGTTAGTGGAACACCGTTTGGTGCTTCAAATTGGTCTGAAATGCAGGGGCAGTTGATAGCAGGTGCGGTGAAACGGCTGTTGGGGTGTGCGCCCTTGATAGCCTTTCCGTCAGCATCTTTCATATCGCCGTTCCAAGGATTGCCTTTCCAGTCGATAGCGTTTTTCGGAGGATTTTTATCAAGCCCTTCCCACCAAACCGTGTTATCGTCAAGATTTTGAACAACGTTGGTGAAAATGGTGTTTTTCATGGTTGATTTAAGAGCGTTGGGGTTAGATTTAACGTTAGTTCCAGGTGCAACGCCGAAGAAACCGTTTTCGGGGTTAACAGCCCAAAGTCTACCGTCTTCACCCACTCTAATCCAAGCGATATCGTCGCCCACGCATTCAATCTTATAACCCTTATCAAGATAAGACTTGGGGGGAATAAGCATTGCAAGGTTGGTTTTACCACAAGCACTTGGGAATGCGGCTGCGATATATTTCTTTTCGCCCTTAGGATTGGTTATGCCAAGGATAAGCATGTGTTCAGCCATCCAGCCTTCAGTTTTACCAAGATAAGAAGCGATACGAAGTGCAAAGCACTTTTTACCCAAAAGAACGTTTCCGCCGTAGTTAGAGTTGATACTCATAATTGCGTTTTCTTCGGGGAAGTGCATAATATATCTCTTTTCTTCAGAAAGTTCTGCATAAGAGTGCAAGCCTTTAATGAAATCTCCGTCTCCCAAAGCGTCGATAACAGCCTTACCAACACGCGTCATAATAGCCATGTTGAGAACAACGTAAATAGAGTCGGTAAGTTCGATACCTATTTTAGAGAACTTGCTTCCAACCGCGCCCATTGAATAAGGGATAACGTACATCGTTCTGCCTTTCATAACGCCTTTGAAAAGGTCGTTCATAAGATTTAAAGCTTCGCCAGTTTCCATCCAGTTATTAATAGGTGCAGAGTCTTCTTTTTTCTTTGAGCAGATAAAGGTTCTGCCTTCAACCCTTGCAACGTCGTTAACAGTCGTGCGGTGGAGATAACATCCGGGCAACTTTTCTTGATTAAGTTTAATAAGAATTTTTTCGTCAACCGCTTGTTTTCTAAGCGCTTCAAGTTGCTCTTCGCTACCGTCAATCCAAACGATATTATCCGGCTGACAAAGTGCTTTTGATTCGTTGATAAAGTCAATTACTTTTTTGTTGGTCGTCATAACAATTCTCCTTATGTATTCCGATTTTACGGATTTTTTACTTCATATATTGATAACACGCATAAAAATAATATTGCAAATTTTTGTAAGGCTTATGCGAAAAATAAAAAAATAAAGTAAAATATTGCGTTTTTACATCTTTTTTTTACCACTTTCCGATTAAAATTTCATCGTTCCGCAGTTTATATTCTATCATAACTTTTGTCAAAAGTAAAGGCTATCTTCACCTTTTTTATAATTTTTTTATTTTGATTATAATTTTTTGATTTTTTACAAATTTTGCCTTCATTTCACTTTTTCTTTTCTTTTTTTCGCCTTTTAAACATATATATTATAATAAAATAATTTTGGATACGCAAAAAATGGATTGATTATGGCGTTTTATAAAAAAATTTTAGTGCTTAAACAACTTGCCCAAACAAACTCTTTATCAAAAACCGTTAGCGGTATAGCGCGATTAGAAGTTGAAAACGGCGTTAGCGAACTATTTTTAACAGTTATAAATTTAACCGTGGTATCTGGCGCGGAATATAAATTTTTAATCGTTGACGGGCATAAAAATTTTCATTTCATAAACGGTGGCTCTCGCCCAACTTCAATCCATCTAACTCTTCCTGACGGTATGGATTTTGAAAAGGGTTTTGCGCTTGGCATTTATCTAATTAAAGACGATATACCCGCCACTATCGTTTTTGCAAGAGAAGAAGGTTTTAATTTTTCCGCAAGCGATTTTAAAAAAGCCGTTGCCGAAAAATGCTTAACCGATAGAAAAGATGCAGAAAGACTATCAAAATCCCAACCAAGCGAACCTAATCCAACCCACCCACCTTATCCACCTGCGCCAAATCCTGACCCAACCATTACGCCACCCGAAGAATTTCCTTCGCCCGATAAACCCGCCGTTAAAGAACAATACGACGACGAAGCGGTTGCAACCGAAAATTATTTTGCCATAGACCAAAGCATTGAAAGTAAACTTTGTGCCGTTAAGGAGATGACTTATGCAAACATACGGCTGGAAGATGCAACGCCTTATTATAGAAACCAAAAAGAAAAGGAGCAAGGCAGTTGTAGCCCTCACTGCTTTCAAGATGAAACGAACTCTTTTGATTGCGAAAACCGTTCGCAAAAACAACCGTATTTTGCCACCGTAAAATCTGAACTATTTGCCCTTTTTGAAAAATTCCCACACGAACATTCGCTTGAAAACCTTTTTCACGATAGCAGTTTTGTAAGAATAAATTATTCCGACGAAAAATTTTACGTGGTAGGATTAATCAAAGAAAAAGGCGTAGAAAAGTATATATGCTACGGCGTGCCTGCAACTTATTCTAAAAACCCACCCAAAGAATTAAAAGGCTATTGCACCTTTATTCCTTTATCGATTTTTAATCTAACGGGTGAAGGCTTTTGGATGATGTTTCAAGACGCCCTTTCCGGCGACTGCGTTAAACCATAAATAAAAAGAACCCCTTAGTCTATCGCGCCTAAGGGGTTTAATTATCTATAATTTTAATATTTATTGATTATTTCTTGCATTTTGGGAAGAAGTTTTTCCATATCTTCAACCAACTTAAACTGCGTTCTTGCGCGGTCTAAATTTTGACCTTCTCTTTTTCTTCTAAAATAAACGTCGCTATCAAGATAATCTGCTAAAAAGCGCATACCGCACTCGTAAGTCATTAAAATTGCGCCGAAAGCAAGGTTATCTTTTTCTATTTTCGTCACACTATTTTTAAGCGCACCGAGATACCCCTTTGCATACGCTTCAAACAACTCTAAACTTAAATTCACTTTAGAAAGGTCTTTTTCGTCTTCAACAGCAGGGTTGCAACCAAACCTTATGCTATCGCCAAAATCATAACAAATGCTACCTGGCATTATAGTGTCAAGGTCTATAACGGCAACGGGCTCACCCGTTTTTTCATCAAGCATAACGTTATTTAACTTTGTGTCGTTATGGGTGACCTTCGTGGGCATTTGCCCAGAGCGAAGAAGGCTAACTATTCTTCCGCAATATTCTTTTCTTTGCATAACGAACTCGATTTCTTTTTCAACCGTTTTTGCGCGCCCCATCTTATCTAAGCGCACCGATTCACAAAAATCTTTAAACCTTTTTTCCGTGTTGTGAAAATCAGGTATAACTTCGTAAAGTCCGCTCGCATCAAACTCGGCAAGAAGATTTGCAAAATTGCCGAAAGCCACCGCACTTTGATAAAAGTGTTCGGGCTTTTCAACCACTTGATAAGCAATTGCGTTTTCTATAAACTTGTAAATTCTAAAATACCCGTCGCTTTCGCTATCGTAATAAAAAGTGTTGCCGTCTTTCGTATAGACTAAAGACAAACTTTCTCTATCGGGATTTCCACCACGCGATAAAATCTTTTGCCTATTAAATTCCGTCACCTGTTTAATGTTATTCATTAAGGCTGGAACGTTTGTGAAAAGTTTATGGTTTATTTTTTGAACGATATAGCGTTTAACTTCTTCCCCTTTTTTAACTTCCGCTAAATATGTTTGATTTATATGCCCTTCGCCATAACTTTCGCAAGAAAGAACTTCCCCTTCTAAATCGAACTTTGAAATAATTTTATTAAAATCGTAATCCATTTTGCACTCCTTTCTCTGTCTTAATGATATCACAAAACAAAAAGTAAGCGTTTACAATTTTAGACTAATTTTTTGCATAATTAGACATCTATCTTAAATAAACAAAAAATACGCACCACGTGATGCGTATTTTTGTTTTTAAACCTTTATTTATATGCTCTTATTGCCGAGCCAACCGCGCCACTATCAACGCCGTAAGTGACGTCAACGGGCATATTCACGGTATAGCGAATTATATCCACCCAAATTTTACTTTGTGACGGGCCCCCAGCCATTTTTACCGAGTGGAAAGTTATACCTATTTCTTTAAGCATTTCAAGTTTTTCTTTTAATAAGTTTGCAGCGCCTTCCATCAACGCGCGCGCAACGTTCTCTTTTGAATAATTAGAAAAGTCGTTTTCAAAGTCTGTCACGGGATTTATCTTTAATCCGTTTGCACCGCGTTCTGCTTTTTCGGCGTATTCGTTAAAGAGTTTAATTTTGTTTTCTTTTGCTATATTTTTTTCTATTATATAATCGATTTTTTTGGAAACTTGTGGGATAGATGACATTGCTCCCCAAATTCCTTTTTGTTTGCTTAAAAAAGTATCGCACAAAAGCCTGTTATCGATAAGTTTTTGCCTATCTTTGCACGGGAAAAACAACACCCAACTAGTTCCGCACGAAAGCAAAAGTTCACCTTCGTTAACAACCGAATTTGCTATTGCACCACTTGGGTGGTCAAAACTGCCTAAATAAACTTTGCAATCTTCGTCTAATCCGTGTTTATTCGCAAATTCCTTAGTAATCGTTCCAAGCAAATCACCACTTTCATACACGCAAGGAAGCTTCTCTTCGTCTATCTTTAAGGCGTCGAGATAAGGCTTATGCCACTTACCCGTTTTTTGTTCTAAAAGAAAAAACGGAACGGCGGTTGACCTATCTATACCCCACTTGCCCGTCATTTTATAAAGTGCGTATTCAGTTGACATGCAAACCTTTCCGCAATCTTGTAAAATTTTGGGGCTATGAACTTTAACGTGTGCTAAATGCGCTAGCGGGAAAGAACAGGAATATCCCCAGCCTGAAACTTCCGCGGCGTATTTTCTATCAATCACACCGTAAACACTTTCGCTTTCTTCTTTAAACGCGTCGTTAGTCCAAGAATACGCGTCTATAACGGCGTTAAAGTTTTTATCGCATATAACCGTATTTCCACTAGCCGACGCCATTGCAATTCCGCAAACTTTTCCATCTACTTCGCCCGCCAATTTTGATATAACGGAAAAAATAATTTCCGCATATTCGTCAGCGTTAAAACCAACGTATTGAGCGCCGTCACAAAGCGTGCTTTTTTTAAGCGGAAATGGTGCAGACGCGCTTTTAACAACTTCTTTTCCGTCAAAAAGCACGGCTTTAACGGAAGAAGTGCCTAAATCTAAGCCTATAGAATATTTTTTATTTATCATATTTCCACAACTTCCATGCCCAAACTTTCGCCGAACGTTTTCATAGCTTTTAACTCAACGTCGTAAATCATAAATCCGTGGTGAATAGCACCTCTTTCACTTAATTTTTCTAAGAAAGTTGCTATATCAGTTTTGGGCTTTATCCAACCCCTAATTGCTTTTTCAACTTGACCTTCAACGTAAGAAACGTCAACGTCAGAAACGGACATAACGAATCTTTCGTTTTCAACCCTAAACACGTTGCAATAAACTGCCTTTCCGTCTTTAAACGCACCGAATGCCCTTGCCGAAGTTTTAGCGTCAGTATAGTTAAACGCGCCCACCGAAAGTACGGGTTTATCACGCAATACGGAGAAGTTCATTTCACCCATATGACTGATTAGAATTCTATCTTCTTTCCAATCGGGGCAGAAAATTTCAACGAACGAAACTTGTTCAAACGTTTTAAGCAACGCGCCCACGAAACAAGCGGTTAAAACGTCGCCTTCGCCTGAATACCCTACGCCTTTTTGCATTTGCAAGCAAGCTTCGATAAAAGGCATGTTCCCCAAGTTCTTTGTGTTCATATCAAGGAAGTTTGCCGAGAAAGCGTCAAGCCCCCTTTCTTCAATAAGTTTTCTCGTTGCAAGTGATGCTTTTACAGAAAGTTTTAAAGCGTTTTCATCATACTCACTTGGGAAAACAAAATTTGCTTTATAATATTCAATTTCTTTTTCAATTTCTTCTTCAGTTATAGACTTAACTGCGTTCATCATTTCGCTATCGGTAAATTTAATCGCTTCAACGCCAAATCTTTTCTTAAGTGTTTTTGCGTCGATTATAAAGTCACCCATTCCGTCGAAAGACGTTCCGAAATTGCCCACCTTTAAGCCTTTCATTGCGTTTGCTGAAACCGATGCTTTAACGCAATCAACAGTTCTCTTTAAAAGTTTGCCGTCAGCAAAATGCCCGGCTACGACTGAATATTTTTTACCGCGACGTTTAAGCAAGTTGCACATATCCATAACGCCGTGTATGCCGTGGTTAGAACCTATCGGCGCTTTACTATATTTACTAGACAGCGAATAGTCTTTCGTGGTATCCATAACGACTATTGGCAGAGAAGTTGAAGTTAGCGCGTCAACGCTTTCTAAGGACGGTGAATAAGCAAGGTGCAAGGTTATAATCGCTTGCGCGCCTTGTCTTTCAAACTCTTTAACTGCTTTTAAAAACTCAGGTTTTATTCTGCAAACGGGTGCAGGAACAACTTCCAACCCTTGCTTTCCAAGTTGCTCTTGCGCTAAGGCATAAAATTCTTCAACGAGCGTGCGGTCAATGTTAGCGTCGTCATAAAGTTTTATATATAAAGGCAATAAGCCAACTTTAATTTTTTTCATTATAATTTCCCCCAAATATTAAAATTTAACGTTAAATAAGTTTGCAGCGTTGTTGCACATTATATCTTCAACGTCTGCCTTAGTTAAACCAAGTTTGTTGACCGTTTTCTTAAAGCCACGTATAATTTCATACATAAAGTTGGTCACGTTCTTTTCGTCAGTTTCACGCATGTGTTCTGCATTTGAAACGTCACCGTATAACCCACGTGGGACAACGTTTATATAATAACCATTTTCAACTATGCGATACATACGCATTTTTGCAATAGGCAAATCCGAACCAAAGAAAATTCTTTTTGTGCCAACTGCGTTTATGCAAGTTTCGGTTGCTTCGGGAAGAGTGTTTGCACAAAAATCAAACATCATATTTTTAGTATGCTTTAAGGTATCAAATGCATTGCCTAAATCTTCAGGCGCATATGCGCGCCCAATATGCGCAACGATAAGTTTAACGTTTGGATATTTTTGTTCTATTTCCATCAAAGTTTTAATATTTTTTGGGTCTTTTAATCTATCAACCCTTGAAATGTGAAGAATAATTTTCCATCCGTATTTATCGGCAACTTTTAAATGTTCAGGGGGCAAGAAATCGTAAATTTCAGCATCTTTGCCAACAACACCAGCCTTACAACTATTTAAATATGGTTTTAAGCCTTGGAAACCACCCTTTATAACTTGTTCTTCCAAAAATTCCGCGCTGTCGTTAAAATGTGACAAGAACAATGCAGGATAGCCAAATTCTTTTGACTTTTCACTACAATATGCGTTAGCAACGTCTAAATACCCACCAGGGTTACCGAAAATTACCGGCACAACTTTTTGGTTGGGGAACAAATCCGCATAAGTTTGATTTATATCTTCAATAGAATTGTCTTCGGCAACTCTACTTGGCCAATATTTAGGACCTTTTGAAGGCTTTTTTGAAGCCATAGTATAAACGTGAGTATGCACGTCTATAATATTCTTTGGCACAAACCCGTCAATCTCTTCTTCGTAAACCTTTTTGTCATAATCCGTTAATTCAAATCCAAACATAAAAATTACCCTTTAATCCTTATATAATTTTTTTAAATTTTAACAAATAATATTTTAGATTGTCAAGTAAATTTTGAGCGGTTCAATCATTTTTTTACAATTCTTAAGTTGATTCCCTTTTCGGAAAACTCTTTTTCTGCCTCAACGGGTATTTTATCGTCGGTAATAACGGCGGATAAATCGTCACCTTTTGAAAAAGTTATAACCGCCGCCTTTTTATATTTGTGTGAATCCATTAAAATTAAAGCGTTATCAGAACGCTCGATTGCCGTTTCACAAATTTTTGCAGACTCAAAGTCCGTGGTGGTAAAGCCTGCAATACCGTGATAACCGTCCGTTCCTAAAATACACTTGTCAAAATGGCAGTCTTTCATTGCCTTTTCCGCCATATAACCGCAAAAGTCTTTTCTGTGCGGGCGATACGTTCCACCAATTAGCGAAACCTCGGCTAAATCGTTAAGTATGTTTATAATCATATAAGAATTTGTGAAAACCTTAATGTTTCCCAATGAATTTTGCCTTATTGCTTCGGCTAAAGCCATACTAAAAAGGCAAACCGTCGTCCCTGAGTCCAAAAACAAAACGTCACCACTTTTTACCAATCTAACGGCGTATTCAGCAATAACTTTCTTTTCCTTAACGTAAAGTTCTTCGCTCGCTTCATAGCGATAAAAATTATACGTGCTATCTGGCAAACTGATTTTACCGTGAGAGCGTATGCCCAAACCCTTGCTTTCCATACGGGCAAAAAGCCTGCGCGCCGTCGCTTCGCTTATATTAAACCTTTCTATCGCTTCTTTTAGCGTCACACACCCGTTAAGTTGCAATTCTTTCAATAAAATATTCTCACCAGCAAGTGTTTTTTTCATTTTCATAATCAAAATACTCCTAATTTGTCCTTTCGCTCACATTATAACAAAAAAACGCTCATTTTGTCAACTGAAACGCTCAATATTTCATAAACTTAAAAAAATCCGTTGACAAATTTTAGAGTTGGTTATTATTATTAAAATGTAAAAATTTTATGGAGAAAAGTAAAATGAGAAAAATTAGAACGCCTTTTTTTGAAATTGGGACAAAAAACTACATTTACGGTGACGACGTTTTAGAACTTGCCGTTGCAGCCGACAAGTTTGCGGAAAAATATGATATTGATATTTTGTTCACCACGCCTTACGCAGATATTCGCAGGGTTGCCGAAAACACCAAGAATTTGATTATTATCGCTCCTTATATGGATACGTTATATCCAGGGCGCGGTATGGCGGCTGTTTTGCCTGAAAGTTTAAAAGCCGCAGGCGCGCACGGCGTTGTTGTTAACCATTGTGAAAAGCCTATGTCTTTACCACAAATAAAAGACACTATTAAAAGAGCAAGGGAACTTGACTTTATCGTGTTTGCTTGCGCAGACACCACGGCGGAAGCACAAGCACTTGCGCACCTACACCCCGACATTATTAACCCCGAACCTTCAGAACTTATCGGTGGTGGCGACGGAAAGGTTAGCGACCTTGGCTTTGTTAAAGACACCATTAAAGCAATTAAAGAAATTGACCCCGATATTTACGTTGAACAAGCAGCAGGCATTACCACGGGCAAACAAGTTTACGATTTTATCATGGCTGGTAGCGAAGGCGCGGGCGCAGCGTCTGGCATCGTAAATGCAAAAGATAGAATTGCAACTATGGAAGAAATGATAAAAGCAACCAAACAAGCAAAAATCGATTTACAAGGAAATAAATAATGATTTACATATCTCCCAATGACGCTAAGTTTTTAGGAAAATCAGATTCTGAATCTATACAAAACGCAATTAACGCAGCTGAACAAGGACCTATTAAAACAATTTGTATCCCTCGCCTTTGTAAAAGAACGGGCAAAAACGAATGGATTATTGATAGATCAATACTTTTACCTTCTAACGTTACTATTATTCTTGATGACTGTCATCTAACACTAAAAGAAGGCGTGTATGAAAATATATTCCGCAATAAAAATCTTTATACAGACGTATCATTAAAACAAGAAGGTAAACAAACTGGCATTAGAATCATTGGATTTGGTAATGCAATTTTAGACGGTGGCAAAGGAAACGACTTAACTGAAGCCACAAGTTTGAAAGATGGTAGACCGAGCATTCGTTTCAACAACTTTATATTATTTCATAACGTTGACGATTACGTAATTGAAAACATCACTTGTCAAAACATGCGTTGGTGGGCAATCAATCAAATATGTTGTACTAACGGCAGACTTGAAAATATTCGCTTTTTTAACGGAAATCTTATTCGCAATCAAGACGGAATCGACTTACGCTTGGGTTGCTCTAATATTTACATAAATAACGTCAGCGGACGTTGTGGTGACGACGTTATTGCCCTTTCAGCATTTGCTGGTAGCAAAGAAAGAGAAACATTTTTAGTTGATGGTATGACGCCCGATATTCACGACGTAACAATAAAAAACGTATGTGCCGACACCAACTATTCTTTAGTTGCATTGCGCAACACCGATGGTGCAAAAATATATCGGGTATTGATAGAAAATATTAAAGACCTTGGTGGAATTTACGGGCCGCGCAGCGTAGTTAGAATAGGTGAAAATCTTTATTACAAAAAGCGCACTTCAATTATAGGCGAAACGTATGACATACGCGTAAAAGGTGTTTATTCACTAAACAGAGCAACCGTGATTATTGGCGGAGCGTTATCCGATTCACATATTAGCGACGTTTATGCAAGGGGAACTTCTATGAGTGCAATTTCAACTTACGCTATTCATAGATTTCTTGAACAAAAACAACTTTATGCTTGGGGCGGTGCCACTTTAGAAAACGTTATATTTAACAATATTCATTATAACGGAACAGCCGAACATTGCGACGAAGAGTGGATGAACGAGCCTGGAACATCATTTGGTGGTTGCGCCCTAGATTTCCGTCGCATGCGCGAAGAGGACTATTTCAAAAACGTTATCTTCCGCGATGTATTCACTCGTGAAGGAACCGACCTGTATATTGCGTGCGATAAGGTTACCCCAGATATTCGCAATTGATTATTGAATAAATATTAAATTAACGACAATGGCATAGAAAAATCAAGACAACTCTATCACGATTTGTTTGTCATAGATTTTGTGCTTGACAATGACGGCAATATAATTTGTAGAAGAAACGATTGTCGCAACCTGAAAAGCATCATATAAATTAAAAAAACTCAATAAATAAAAGGAGATAAATAATGATTTACAAGAATAAAATAAAAGTTGAATCAGATCACAAAGAAGTGACCTTTCACAACGTGACTGCACAAGTTAAAGAAACGGTTAAAGCGTCAGGGATAAAAGACGGTATCGTTGTAGTATACTCACACCACACCACTTGTTCCGTTATCACCCAAGAATGCGCTTTTGATATGTCCATGACGGGTAGAGAAACTTTGCAACAAGATTTGGTTGACGTTTTTGAAAAAATTTGCCCTTCTTATACGAGAGAAGGATTATATCTTCACCCCGGCCCTAAGGCGCTTAAGTTTGCCGAAGAACACGGTGAAGACGCAAGGGGTTGCCACAACACCGAAGCCCACCTTATTTCTTCAATAATCGGCAGAAACGTGACCGCTGTTATTGACGACGGGGAAATTGACCTTGGCGAATTTGGGTTTATTTACTTTATCGACTGGGATAAAACGCGCGGTAGAACAAGAACCGTTCAAATTATGGTTATCGGCGAATAAAACTTAATTTAAACTTTCCCCCTCAATAATTCATCTACAAATAGTGAAATGTTGAGGGCAAGTTTTTTTAAAGGTATAATGATGAAAAAAAGCAAAATGAATATTAAAAAAGAAAAAAATTTATTCTCTAATAAATTATCAAAAAAAGGATTGATGGGTCTTTCCCTTGCAGGACTAATGATTTTCAATCCATTTTTGCTTACTGGTTGCTCAGGTGAGCAAGGCCCTAAGGGAAATGACGGTGCTAATGGCACAACTTGGTATTCTGGCGTTGAATATTCCGAAAACCAAGGTGTCGTTGGAGATTTTTTCTACGATACAGACGACTACAATATTTATAAAAAAACTGACGCAGGATGGGTTTTTCTTTCCAACATTAAAGGTCCCCAAGGAGAAACTGGTCCTGAAGGGCCCGATGGTAAAGATGGCACAAAATGGTTTACGGGAACTGAGATTACTGGAACTGAACTTTCTATTACGGCGACTATCACAGGTGCTGTAATTGGCGACTTATACTTAAATATTGACACGGCAAACGTTTATAAATGCGTAGAAAAAGATACTTGGCAATATTTAACGTCTTTTGCGACAGAAGCTATCCCACCCAACAGCGATAACGATAACGACGACAACGATGACGTTATTACAACAGGACAAATAGACCTTACTTCACAATTTGAATGGACGGCAAATCAAACAATCTCTTCAGTCACCCAAGGAAGTACTTACGTATTAGGACAACCTTGTTCTTCTCAAAACTTCAAATGCTCTGATTTTATTGACCTTTCAAACTACGTTGGCAGAACCATAAAAATTACGGTTCCCGTATATTGCACTTCTGCCAATAGACAAGCAACCATGGCTGTCTGCGCATATAATCCATCACAAGAATATCTCGCAACTTTAAAACAATTCACGAAGGCGCCGGACACAAATTCTAACACAGCTGAATACTTTGAGTTTGAAGTCCTTGAAGGATACACTTATATAAGAACAGCTTGGTATAATGACAATTATAACAATTATTCTTTTGAAGATGATTTCTCTTGTGTAGTGCTTCCTGTAGAAGTAAACGAATAATCATAAGTAAAGGAATACAATTTATGGCTAAAAATAAAACTACAAGGCACGCCCTTGCATTTAAATTTCTTTGCTCAATATTTTTTTGTGTTTCCGTTTTTATATCGTGTTTCACGTTAACGGCTTGTTCAGGAGAACAAGGACCTAAAGGCGACGACGGTAAAAACGGAGCAACTTGGTACTCTGGAACAGAAAACCCAACAATAGAAGCACAGGTTGGAGATTTTTACTTTGAAACAGACACCAATAATATTTGGAGATATGAAAATACAGGATGGAATATTGTGTTTAATTTAAGCGGACCACAAGGTGATGTTGGGGAAACTGGCCCCAATGGTAAAGACGGAGCAAAATGGTTTACAGGCACTGAGATTACGGGGACTGAAAATTCTATAGAGGCGATAATCACAGGCGCAGTCGTTGGGGATTTATATTTAAACGTTGATACAAAATGTTTATATGCTTGTATTTCTGAAAACACTTGGAAATATGTTTCTATATTAAAAAACGTTCAAACTCTTTCATTATCTAGCGACGAACTTTGTGATTACTATTATATTAATTCATCAACCGGCGTGGCTGTTGCAAACAACAACTATTCAGCAACAAGTTATATAGATTGCGAAGACGCTGTTAGCATTGAATTAACCACTGTGCAAAGTAGCACGGCAAATATCGGAATAGCCTTTTATGATAAAAACAAAGTATATATTTCGGGCTTTGCAAACAAAACGGGAGAAAAAAGTTCAGTTGATAGAAATATTGCCGTTCCTGAAAACGCTAAATACTTTAAAACGTCTTTTTTCAAACATTCTGATATAAAAACCTATGGCGGTTTTTCTTGTGACATAGTTTATCCTATTACAAAAGAATTAAATCAATACAGAAATTACCAAGACGAATTTATTTATTTTAGTCAAGAAGTAAATCAATCTTTAGACGAAAAAAATACGAGTAATTACAAAGCGACGACGGGTGTTCTCGCTCTCCCCAAAAACTATTCAGCAACAGGCAAGGCAACTCCACTTATCATATATGCTCACGGACTGTCACACTACGTTTACTACGGCAAATGGGGAAACTCAGAAACGTTTGTCAAACAAAAACAAAATTTTACAGAGCAAGGATTTGCCGTTCTTGGCTGTAATGGGGCGAGAGATAATAACAAAATAGGCAGATTCCCTAGCGCTGGCGCGCCACAATTTGCAAGAGCATACAAACAATGCTTGGATTACGTGCTAGAAAATTACAATATCGACGCTAATAACGTATTTATCGTTGGTGGTTCTGCAGGTGGCCCTACGGCAATAGACTTTGCGCTAACTTATAAAGAAAGTGTAAAAGGTATGGTTTTAATTTCTACCTGGATAGATATTAAAGAATGCGCTTGGGGTCAAAACATAAGAAACAACTTCGTTGAATATCTCGGATTTGAAAATACAACCACTTATGAAACTGCAAAAGCAGCACCTTACAACCCCTATTTATTAATAAAAACAAATGCACAAAATCAAAAATATTTAGATGCTTTTGATATTCCTGTATACGGAATTTATGGCTCAACCGAAACAAACTTTATGCCTAAATTCAAAGAGTTTATGAACGCCGTTATTAAAGGAAACGATAAAGAGTCTAAATTATTTGAAATTGCTGGGCATGGCCACGAAATTGTTAGTGGCGCGATTGAAGAAGTTGATAATAAAATTTGCAACCTTTTCTCTGCCCTAATTAATAAATAAATCCAAAAACTTTATCGTTAAATAATCGTTCCTATTAAAAAATACTCATTAGCAAAAGCGCACTCAAGATTGAGTGCGCTTTCGTTTTTATTTTATTAGTTTTGGATAGTTTTATTTATTCGTTATCAACTTAAAGTATGCGTCAAGTCCACCGCCGAAATCTTGTGGTTCCAAAGTAAATGAATTTACGCCAAAAGTTTCAACGTCTAATTCTTTTGATAGATTTAGCCAACCGTAGCCTTCAAACTTGACACTTTCCTTAGTTGAATCAATCACCTTAGTATAATCGAGTTCTTTCGTTTGACCAGTCGTCACGTCCATTAAGCAGGCTACGCCTTCAGTTTTTTTATTGGATGCGCGTAAATATAACATTTGCGTGTCACCGACCAGGAACACGTTAAAACCCCTAAACTCCATAGCGTATTTATAATCCCACTCTCTAAACAATTCTAAATGTTTATAAGGTACGCCGTTTTGCGAAACGACAGGCCCGCCAACAGGTATTTTAACAACCCCAACGTAATCACCATTTAAGACGTCACTTGCAGGCATATTATGGCAATCCCAAACTCTTCCGCCGTCAGTTGCCGCCGCCGAAGAATAATATGCGTATCCGCCCGAAATTTTGGTAATCAAGAAAGAATCCATAACCAACGATAGGTCTGAATACATCCACATTATATAACCGTTTCCATTATCAAACGTGACGTTCGTGTCGTTATCAACCCTTTGCCACGTGCCGTTTTGCGTCAACACGTCAACCTTAATTTCACTTAAACTGCCATTAAAGTCTAAACGATAAATTCTATCGTCACTGCCTTTATGATATTTTTTAGCCCTTATATACCTTTGAAGCATGCGGTTGGCAAAATTTCTATCTTGCGTTTGCGACAAAATTTGTTGACATTTAGATTCTAATGCGACGGAAACTATAACTTTATCGCCTATTTTCTTTTCACCGTTTTGGTCAAAAGACGGGTCGTTTGTTCTTACGTTGTTTTCGATAACTAAATGCCCGTGTTTGTCCAATAATATATTGTTAGCATAAGGGTTATAAGAAATATTTGCTTCACTTTGAGTTGGCAACTGAATTTTATTAAAACTCAACTGCTCGTTTTGTATTGAAAGTTCATAATAATCAAACTTGCCGTTTGCGGTTTCGTTATAAACTTTAATAATTCCGTTTTCAACCGAATAGATATAAGGAAATTGCGAAAGCGAATAAGTTTTGCCCGTTTTGTTATCTATAACGTAGCTTTGGTTATACGCGTTTGACCAGTAATTTGATTTGTGATAATCACTATCGTTTTCGAATTGCTTAACGAATATAACGCTAGACGGTATGTTTCCTTTTGATGGAACAGTTATAAAAGCAACGCCTCGTTGAATTGCTTCTCCACTCGTTCCAGGGTTAACTAAAACGTCTAACCCATCTGCAGCCACCATCATTCTAATTCTATCTTTTTGAACGACAACTCTTAGCGCCCCTTCAACGGCACTGCTCACCGACATAAAGGTAAAATCGCCATAATTATACAATTTATTAACCCTTGCGTCTAAAGAAATAATCGTTTCAACTTCACCCGAAGTTTCTTGTGCTTCAATCTCATCTGAAATCTCTTCACATTCTGCATGCGGGCATTCTACCCCTTTATGATGATGTTTGTTGAATTTTTTGTTTAATTCCTTAAAACTTTTTGCGTGTTGACCGCCGTCGTGAAAACAAACGTCTTTATTCCCGTTATTCGTCTCTTTAACAAGTTCGTTTTTCTTTTGAACAACGTTCTCTTCTGAATTATCTTGGTCAAATGGACTTGCGCTAAAAGTTCCGTTTCCAAAACCGCCCGCCGAAAACGTTGACGCTTGGTCGTTCTTATCAACGACGCCCAACGCTTGCGCTTCCATAAAGTTAGCAATCTTTCCGTCAAGCAAGGTTGAACTTATAGTTTTTATCCCACCCGAAGTCGGTGGGTTGTTCGGTGGATTGTTAGACGAATCTGGCGAACACGCAACTAATCCACTAAAAACAGCCATGGCTAAAAGCAACGCAACCAAAAGGCTAATTATTTTGTTTCTCATATACTTCTCCATAAAATTTTTTAGATTGTGCTTTAACAATCACGTTTTAATTATATATTGTGCTTATATACCTTGTCAAGCAATTCAAAAAAACCTTTTTTCAGCACAAAAAAAGAAAGGGCGTAATTGAAAAGACGCTCTTTCTTTTTCTAAATTTTTACAAAAGAATTTGTTGTTAAATATTTTACTATAAGTTTGTAAAATTATTCCCTTTCTCTATCGTTTCACTTGCAAGTTTTTTTGCAAATCTTTTCGCGCCCGAAACGTTTTTTATTGAAATTGCACCTATTGACGACGCAATAGTTATAGTGCCGTAATCAAACAATTTACCCCACAAAGAATCTTCCACAAAAATGTTATTGATTTTATCTAGCGGAATGCGCATTTCCTTTTTCCACGTCCTGCCGTATAACTCGCTACCATCATAATGCAATTTATACTTAAAATGCAATATAGTATACCCGATAGCCCAAATTAACCACGCAAAAAACAATAGCCCGATAAGAGTTTCCACCATGCTTATGATGATAGGTGGTATGCCACCGTAAATTTCTTGCTTCACAATGTCCGCAACGTCTATTTTTTGCCCTAAATTCGCCGCTTCACGAAATGCCGATTCTATTTCACCACTTACCTTCATTTTTATATAATTAGGTAAATATATTAACAAAAAGGGAATAAAATATAGTGCAGGAATTGAAAGCCAAGCAACGATAAGCGATTTAACACTTATCGTTGCCTTAACCAAATCTTTATTGTTTTTATTATCCATTATTATTTGTTTATAGCGCTTGCCATAGCACTTGCCATTTCGTTAGCTTGTTGTTTAACCCTATCTTCTTCGTATTGGTCGATTTGTGCCATAATCATACCCTTAAATTGTGCGCCTGATTTAATGCCGTTAAACACGTATTCACCAGCAGCGGTATTGATAGTTATAGTGCTAAAATTAAAAATTTTGCCGAAGAAAGGTTGTTTTTCGCCAACGTTTTGAATTTTGTTAAGGGGAGCATCAAGTGCCTGCGTGTTTAACACGCCAATTTTTCCCACAACTCTTTTGTTGGTGATTGCAAGTTCAACGTTTAAAAACTTAATCGTTGCAATAATTGCTTTGATTAGCGGTATCAAAAACAACCAAAAAAGTAAAATACCCTTAATCCACGTTCCAACAAGGAATAAGGCGTTCTTGTCAGCCATCTTTACAATGGCTTCATTTTTCCCTAAATTTTTCTCTACATATGCCATAAAGACACCTCCATTGTATAAAAACTGACATAATTATACTAGATATTTTATCTAGTGTCAAGACATTTTGTGTAGTTTTTGGGTAAAATTTCTGTATGGATACTCAATTTTGTCAAAACTTAAGGTGCGCAAGAAAAGAAAGTTGCCTAACACAAAAACAAGTTGCAAATAAATTAAACGTTGTTGAAAGTTGTTATGCAAATTGGGAACAAGGCCGAACGGAACCAAACATAGATATGCTTAGAAAACTAGGCGAAGTTTTTAACGTTTCTATTGACGAATTGATTAATGGTGTTTAACCGTTTTTTTACTATTTAAATACTATAAAAAAGAACGAGCATTTTTATTCTCGTTCTTTTTTAATTTTCGTTAATTTTATTTAATTTATTGCGTTTGCTTGAGAAGGCCTTAACGCGAAGAAAATATCAATATTTAACATCATTGCTTTTAATAACCACTCCTCAGCATATTGATTAGCATAAACAGTTCCCTTTCCTGAAGAATTTATACTAATTAACTTTCCATCTCCAACTTCTTACAACACTCTTCATACAAGTTGAAAATTGCAATATTCGGACTATGCCCAACATAATCAAAACACGGTGTGTTTTGTGCGTTTTGTGGTTTTCGTGCCGTTTCTTGCGGTAAACCGCCAAACGGATGATAAAACTCCCAAATTTTGCCCGTCTTTTTATAAATTTTATCAGTTGCTTCTAAAATGCTTTCGGTTAATATTTTACACTCTTTGAAAAAACCGTTTTTAAACATGCCGTAAGCAAACCAAAAAGAAAAACTGTTAAACGAACACCCTTGCCACATTTGCAACTTAAATCTTTTAGAAGAAGGGGCAACCATAGACAAAGGATGTTCTGTGAAAAACAATTCTTTAGACGTTAAATTTTCAACTATTCTTTTTGCTATTTCTTCATTGCAAACACCGGCTACCAAAGGCCACGCGCCGTCAATTGCTTCTATTGTTTCTCTTTGCTCTTCCGTGGCAAACTCATCATAAAACCAACCGGTTTTTTCATTATACATTTTTGCAATGATAAATTCGCCGAGTTTATCTCTTTTTTCTTTATGTTCTATTTTTTCACAAGATAAAGCAACCGACCATCTATATGCGCAATCATATAGTGCGAAAACGTGCGAAGACGCATCTATGCAGGCTTTAACGCAAGGGGTTAAATCCTTAAACCTAATTGATTCGTCCACACCGCACTCCCATTTTCTTTGTGCAAAAACGTCGTGATAATAAAACCCGCCGTCTTCGGTTTTGCGCTCTCTTTCAAACCAGCCGATTTGTTTTTCTAAAACGGCTAAACTTTTGCGCAAGAAATCTTTATCCCCGTATTTTTTATGCAATTCGTCAGCCAAAAAAACCCAAAGTGGCGGATGAGTAACCACGTCACTGCAATATTTTTGATTAGCACGAAAGAAAATCGCCCCCACAAGCCTACCGTCGTCGCACATTAGTGAAAAGTTGTTTTCCAACTGCTTCATCACTTCCCCTGGCTCGTCTTTTAGCAAATTAAAAGTGGCGTGCACGATATCCCAATGCCCAAAAGCAGGCCCATAAGCATAACCCGGCCCAAGTTCTAACCACGGATATGGAAAAACGTGGTCAACGGCTTCGTTTGGTTGGCGAATGGATTTTTCACACAAATCAAGCGTTGCCGTCAATAATTCCGTCCATTTTTTATTATCGCTATTTAAAATACTTTTTCTGCTGTTTTCAAACATTTTGTTTTTTCCTTCTTTCAGTAATTGTTGGTTTATAATTTTATAATATCATAAAGCCACTTTTTGTCAATATGAAAATTTATTTTATCTATGTAATTATTTATTGTTAATGAAAAGAGCAGGAGTTTTGTGCTTCCTGCTCTTTTTAATATTTTGTTTATGATATAACGCCTGCTTGACTTGGCCTTAACGCGAAGAAAATATCAATATTTGACATCATTGCTTTTAATAACCACTCCTTAGCATATTGATTAGCATAAACAGTTCCCTTTCCTGATGAATTTATACTAATTAACTTTCCATCGCCAACGTATATAGCGATTTCATAACTTGCAAGCTGGCTTGTTAACCCTAAATCCGTTCTATTTTTAGCCGTTGCGTAAACAATTATATCGCCAACTTCAAGATATTCCATTTTAAATTCTATAATAGATTTATTTAGTTCAACTGAAATATCAATATTCTCTACACCGACATCAGCTACCTTTTCTAAATCTATATCGTATATACGATAACCACCATAATAACCGTCAACAAGCATACTCTTCACTTGTTGATAGGTTTCACCTACGGTTTTTTGTGGCATATACATCACTAGTTCATCGTTTATATTTGGGTATATACTACCGAAAGAAATTTGCTTTCTTAAAAGCGTGGGCTTATACAAATTTTCTACCAATTCTTGAACGTTTGCAAAATTAAGGTTAACTCCCATTTCTCCATATATGTTTTTAGCAAAATCCATATCTTTACCATATGTGGTTGCCCAAGTGCTTGTCGAAGTGCTTGCAATATTATTTAAAACGGCTTTTTGCTGTTCGCTAAGTTTTGCTCCACCAACCCTGTTTTTAATCACATTAGACGGTATATTTTCCACAAACCCGCCGTCACTAACTATAACGCTACCAATAGGCGCGTCAACTCTTACAGTATAAGTTAATTCAACGCTTTCGCCCGCAGGAATATCAACGGTCCAAGTGAGTGTGCCATCTGTTGGAGTTGTACCCATATAAGCACTCACGAACGTTGTGCCTTGCGGTATTTTTTCGGTAATCACTAAGTCGTTATAATCTTGCCCAACGTAGCCACCACCTCTCCAAAATTTATATTTCCCGTTTGTTGTGTTGTTCGTTATCTTAACTTTATACGTGACGTTTTCGCCTTGAGCAATCGTTCCAAAAGGTGTTATGTCAATCGTTCTGTCAATATTCATTGCAGGATATTTTTCACGAGTAATTGTTGCATCCGTCACCTCTAACGCCTTGCCGTCGTAAACGATTATATCATTATCCAAGTTTCCATCACAACCTGAAGCGTAAAAATCAAAAGGTCGTATGATAATAAAATCGCTTTTTGCGCTTTCCAAAGTGCTTGCTAGCGTTAACATTCGTCCTGCAATACCCCCGTTGTTTTCTATCTTATCCAATCCTGTTTCGGGGTCGAATTTAGCACCGTTGCAATCTAAAACGTATCCATTGCCTATATAGAGTAGGGCGTGTCCGTCGTAAACCAACACGTCTCCTAAACGCATATTTACGAATTCACCATTTTCATTTTCAAGCAAATATTCAAAACATAAACTTTTTGCTTCTTCATAACTTATTTTTTTGTTGTCTAAATAGTAAACGTATTTTCCTTTTTCTTTACGCAACTCTAAAATGCCGTCTTCATACCAATCATAAAAGGACGTTGCTTGAAAAACACCGAACTTATTTGCATTTTCTAATTCAGAAGTTTTTAAATACTTATCATAATCAACCCAACGCATTATAGAAACGTCTCTATCAAGCTCAGTTATGGGACATGCGGAATTAGTTGCTGTTGCAAAATAAAAATCTTCGTTTTGGTTTTCCCCCATATACCATAAATAATGCGTTGTTATAGCGTTTGTGTGTCCTCTCTGTTCGAAAATTCTATGCCCTGTCGCTTCTAGATAAGCCGCGCTTGTATATGCAGTACATACTGAAAAAATAGTCGTGTCACTACTACCGTATTCTGGTGAAACTTCTTGTGAGTGACGGCTTGTTCCACCGTAAATCGAGGTCAATCTATTAATATTAGTAGAATCATATTGCACTTGCTTACCTTTAGCATAATATGCCCAACCAACTTCTACCACTGCTTTTTCTAAATCTGCACGCGTATAAATTTTTGTGCCTTTAGAAACAGTTTCTTCTTTATTGTCTCTACAAAGCAAACAAGTATACGTGGCTTTTCCATCCGTTGTTTCCGTGGGGGCAACAGTTAGTTCTCCATTGTTCCAAACGTGGCCGTAATCACCGTATTCTTGCGAACACCCCGAACAAACTGATTTATGGTCGCAGTCTGCAACCGTGCCCTCGTGATTTGCACCATTTTCAGTCACACCACAAGAACATTGATACCAATGGCTATAATCATTAAAATTTAGCGCATCACATTGATGCACGTGTGACGCATCAGGTTTATTATACCCACAAGCACACGCACCGTTTGACAACACGTGTTCTTCCATAGTAGTGGTTTCACCACAGGTGCATTTTAGATAATGCACCGTATCCGTCACTACGGGTATATTAAATTCGTGTTCTTTTACGTTTCCGTATCTAACCAAACAAGTTTCGCAAATAGCTCTTTCCGTACAAGTTGCAATCCCGCCTATATGCATGCCAATATTTGTTTTTTCCCCACAAGAACACTCTTGCCAGTGAAAAGAAGAGCTGGTTTCATAATCCGTTGAAAAACTATGAACGTGCGGTTTAGAGCACGCCACGGATAACCCCACAGCAAAACACGTTATTGCTAAAACGATTAAAATTTTCAAAATGCGTTTTTTCATCAAAAGTCCCTCCTTCCATATATTAAAGTTTATAATAAAATTTTAACACATAAAAACCTTTTTAGTAAATGGAATTTTTGGTCAAAACATTTAAAAAAGTTAGCCAAAATAAAAAAGTTGAAAAATATCATATATAAATATCAAAT
>SVHO01000021.1 GCA_015055725.1 Clostridiales bacterium
TAATCTTAACGTAAGGAAGTTTAAATCTTGTTCCTATATCGAATTTTTGCAAGTAAGATTCGCTAGAAACTATTCTTGGTGCAATTTTATCAGGTTTAGCATCAATTGGCGAGGCGAAAGGTTGACCGTTGATAGTATCAATCCTAAGTACGCTATTTTCAGCGACACCTGAATCAGAACCGATTTCAATAACGAGATTTGCAAGTAAACTTTCAAATCCAGTGAACTCGTCACCATTATAGAAATTAGTGATAAGAGTGGTCACCGTGCCGATAACTAAAACACCGTTATTTATAGTTAGAGTATTTTTAGAATTTCTATAATACACATTTGTTAGTACGACGTTTTTAGAGTCGTTAATTTGTAAAATTGGGTCACCAACGTTATCAATAATCGAAATTTTTAACATTTGGTCAGGATTATTAACGTCTGTCAAGTATAAGTTTAACTTGTTCATTGGTGAATCATCCGACACAAAATAAGATAAATCAATATTGTTTGCCGCTATTGGTCTAATGAAATCAACTTTAGCGTTAGGTTTAAGCGTTAAAACTGCGCCAAGGTCATTAGTTTGCGAATTAACAACGTCACCGTTATCAGAATAAAAATATTTAGATTTATCAAAGTCTATACCACCATTGAAATTAACGTCAATCGCGCGTATAAAATAAGACTTTGTGTTAGTTATCCCCAAAGAAGAATCTTGAGAATAAACTACTTCGTAAATACCTGCTTCTGTAGGAACGAAACAACTGTTAACAAGTGTAAAGACGTTAGAGCCTTTTTTAACTACGATATCAGAACAGGTTTCTGATGCAGGGTTTTGAACGTTATAATCAATATATTGTATAGATGGAATAGGATTCTTTGCGCCAACGATAAAGTATTTAGGCATATCTTGTGGTTCACCAAATACAACTTTATCCGATACTTCAACGTTAAGTTTATACGGGAATTTACCTATTCTACCAGCGTGATCTTTAGCGGTGTAAACGATTTCCCATTCCCCACCTACAGCAGGCACGAAATTATTGTTAGTCACGTCAACGATTTGACCTAAAGAATTAATTGCAGAAATTGTAATTTCAGCAGTACCAAGATTGCCTTCCGTGATAACGTTTTCAACACCAACAAGTTCAACGCGTTCACCAACGTTGCCAGTCAAGTGATTTTCATAGCCAGGAACTTCAACGTAAATTCCATAACCAGTGTCAGGAATAGCAGTCACGTCGAGTAAGGTTTTAGAAACGTTTCCAAAAACGTCAACAGCAGTGTAAACGATAGTATACACACCAACCTTATCAGGAACAAAAGTACCGTTAAAGACGGGCACTTCATATTTTGAAGATGAGTTATACGCATAATAAACGTTTGTATATAACTTTTCACCACCATAAATAGAATTGAAGTTTGAATCAAAAACTTTATAAGCGTATCCAACCATAGCTTTAGGAACGTTTTTAGCAGATTCATATTCAGCGAAATCAATGATTTGAGAATTTGTTTTGGTGACGATGCTAGTACCAAAAGAACCACTTTCGTTTCCAGTAAAATCTTCTCCGTCAATTTCTAAAATCATTCCGCTAAAAGGAATAGTCGTGTCAGTAGAAACGTATCCAGTCACGTAAAGGCTAAGCCAACATTCACCCGTGGTGAAACCTTCCCACTCATCATTGGGGAAATCTGCAATAAAGTCTTTAACTAAAGTGTTATTTCCACGGAAAGGAGCATAAAGGCGTTTATTTGCGTAGTCAAAACGCAATTCAACCGCATCCCTTGTCACTGTTCCACGGAGACCGTTATCACAACCGATACCATAATACATTTGACCATTTTTCATGTATTGGAACTGTTGGGCATCATCGTGTATAGCATTGATATGAGAATACTCTTCATCAGGGGTATATGCCTTAGATGCTTTTTGAACACGGATTTTAATTTGATTAGAACTATCGTAAAGGTCGGTTAAAACAACTATTACACCCATCGCTTCTCTGTTTTGATAAGTAGCGGGGGTTGCGATAAACTTAATTAACGGATCCGTTGCATCATTATCGTTAAGGTCAACGATTTTGTTATACAACAACTCTTCCCCATTAAGCAAATTAAAGCTTAAACCCGTTTTAATAACGTTGTCATCAGGAAGTTCTACTTCATAATCGCCATAACGGAACGTTTCGCCTGTCACGGAATTAGAAAATAAATAATTATAAACGTTAAATTCTTTAATCTCAGAATAAAGTTTACCTGCAACTTCAACTTCGTAAGTAGCGGTATATTTACCTAATTGATTTAAAGTTAAAACGTTAGAATTATAAGCAGAACCGTCAGGATAAGTTATCGTTGGTTTAACAGAATATTCTTGTCCACCAACGTGAAGGGTGCCGTTTTCAACAGTTAGCTCATCACCAATGTTATAGTATTCTTTGAGTTCAACGCCGGTTAGAGAAGTTTCCTGCGCAAAACCAACCATACCTATGACTGAGCCAAACAAGCAAACGACAGAAAGCACAAGCAAACATAAAATTGAAATCTTACGAACGTGCTTTTTAGAAAAATACGAATTCGTCATATAATTTTCTCCTTTTTTTTATTATGCAAATATTGTCCTAAAATTTTAGGGCAATATTCGCAGAAAATGTTATAAAATTTAGCCTTTTATACCACCAATTCTCAAGTTGCTGAGCATT
This sequence comes from Clostridiales bacterium, assembly GCA_015055725.1. Lineage (GTDB taxonomy): Bacteria > Bacillota > Clostridia > Christensenellales > Borkfalkiaceae > UBA1259. The sequence goes on from SVHO01000021.1 coordinate 2,691, forward strand.
TGCTCTTGGAAAGCAAAGAAAAGAATAAGTAGCGGAACCATAAGCATCATACAAATAGCGATTTGGTTAGGCAAGAAAGCAGCAGACGTTTCATTTCCACCTTCACCACTAGTCATATAATACAATGCATAACCGAGCGTAGGATAGTCTGGCATCCAGATAATAGGAGTATTCCAGTCGTTCCAACGACCGATTGCGCCAGTCATATAGAAAACCCAGAACATACCTTGCGTAAGCGGGAAAGTTATTCTCATCATAATGGTAAAGTTGCCCGCACCGTCAACGTATGCAGCTTCATAATATTCTTTACCCAAACCTTCGATAAAGGCGTGGAAATATAATAAGTGCATACCTGTAAATGCAACACTGTTCCAGAAATAGAACGAATAGTTGTTCCACCAACCTAAAAATTGATAAGCCTGTAATGTTGCACCACCCGTTCCAAAAATAGGAATGGTCATTATAGCAATGTTAACAGTATATATAATTGCGTTAAGTTTGAACTTTTTAAACCTAACCATAAGATAAGCAACAAGCCATGAAGTTCCTAAGTCAAGCAAAGTACAAACGAGCGTATACAATAAGGTGTTAAGCAACAAAGTATCAAAAAGTGCAACACCTGCGTCACCGTTAGGAAGCGTGATTGGAATAGAAAGGCTTGTAAAAGCGTTAATGTAGTTATCCCACGCCCATTCCCACGGCCAACCTTGAGGGAAGCTTATGTAACTGTGGGTAAGTTCAAACTGAGTTTTAACAGACGTATATAGACCCCAAACGTACATTGACATTTTAGATATTACGTAAAGCGTTAAAAAAACGAAGAGGAATATTGCAAAAGCGCCTGCATTTTTTTTAATTTTTCTAGTAGCTTTTCTCATATTATTCCTCCGAAGGTCCATACTTGTTAATCAAACGACGGCAAATAAGCGTCAAAGGCGTGCAAATTGCAGTTATAAGTAAGCCCCAAGCAGACAAGAATGAATATTGATAATAGTCATTATTCAGAGCCGCATCTAGAGTTATCAGATAGAAGTGATGCCCTGGCAACGTTGCCCCATCAGGCTCAACCTTACCGAAATAAGCAAACAAGTTTAAAGAGCCTGTGAATATTCCAGACCAACTCGTCACTAAACCGAGAGCCAAAACTCTATAACAAGAAGGCAAAACTATATGCCACAATTCACCGTAAAAGCCAACGCCATCAAGTTGAGCGGATTCTGAAATAGATGGGTCAATTGCATTCATAAGTGCAAGGTGAGTTAAAAGTCCACCACCAAGCCCACTCCATAAGTTATATATTAATAAGGTTGTAAAAATTTGTTCACCTGTTGATTTTTTTGCACTAAGCAAAGGTGCCGAGCCAAAAATTTCAGGGATAACGCAGTTAGCAATCATCTTAAAGATTGAAACGGTTATCATTGATGCAAACAACGTTGGCAAAAACAAAAGAACCTTAAACACAGAGTGCCCTAAGTATTTTTTGTAAACGTAGAAAGAGAACGTAATAGGAATAATGTTAGAAACAATTAAACTTATCGACCAAGAGATAAGTGAAAGTTTAAACATCTCTCCCATTCTAGGTGTGGCTAAATGTTCAAATAATCTTTCAAACGTTTTAAAGTTGATACCAAGAACTTTATTTGTGAACTCTTCGTATTCAACAAACCCTAAAAACATACCTGCGGCGTTAATATAAATCTTAGTAAAGACGAACATTACCAAAGGAAAAGAAATTAAACCAATGTAAAATATTAAATCTTTTATTCCATCCGCTTTTAAGGTTGAAGGTTTTTTTGGCCAACGTTTTCTTATTTTAGCGTTTAGCCAAACGCTAAACGCATAAAATAAGTCACCAATTTTTCTAAAAAACCATGTTAGCGGAAAGAATATAACTGAAAAAGCTTTTTTCAACGTAAATTCTCCTTGCGTAAATTATTTAATCTAGTATCAATTATGCTAACTCTTGAACAGTTTTTCTATACATACCTTCAAAGTATGTTTTTGCAGTAGCTCTCAAATCTTTATTTCCGTATGCATAAGGGAAAGTACCAAATCTTTTTCCAGAAGCAGTGACAGCTGACGTATACGAAATAATATTATTGAGCGAAGTAAGTTTACCATTGGTTGTAGCGTCTATATTAGCAGTAAACCCATAGAACACGTCAGCAGTCTTATAGTAATCATAGAAACTTCTCGTATAAGAAGACATTGTTTCATAATAAGTTTTGCCTTCTTGAGCAGTTCCGTTATAGTCTGGGTTAACACCATTCATTTCATAAATGAAAGGAGATGGCAAACCAATATTTACCGTCATACGTTGTAAAGATTCATCAGAATATGCAAATTGAATAAAGTCTTTGATTAAATCACCTTTAACAAGTTCACCATTGCGATCTAATGCCCTAGCCTTAGACACGAAGAAGCTTCCGCCACCGCCTGCTATGGTCATTTTATTACCGATTTGGATAGCATCAACCCAAGGCATTGGGAAGTATGCAAAGTCACGGTTTTCACGCGCATACTCTTCTCCAAAATATCTAACCATATCTTTATAAGTTCCGGCAGAAGCTGCTTCGTTTTCCCACCAGCAACCATCAAGAAGCATTGCGATATCGGTTTTACCTTGGTCAGGCAAACTCATAATAAATCTATATTGTGTGTCAACGTGTGATAAGCTTTGGTCAACTTCTGGGCTAACGGTACCAGATGCAAGAAGCATTTCAAACATCTTAAAGCCGTAATAATAACCTGCTTGTCTTGCAACGTCATAAAGATTATCTTTAGTAATCTTGATACGTTCTGTATCAGGAGTACCATCAGGGAGAAATAAAGCATTTCCTGCTGAATCCATTTTAACAACAGTGGTTTCACGCCCGGTTGCACCACCAGCATCAGTACGAATGCTTGATTCTAAATAACCATGGTAGTTATTAGCAAAAGCACGTGCCAAGAAAGGTGAATATTCGGTTTCATATTGACCTGACCAAGTTATTGAATAAACGCCACGGTCATTCATAACAGTCAAAAGTCTTCCAAACTCTTCTAAAGTTGCGGGCAAGCCATCATCTTGAGTGCCGTAGCAACCGTCAGGACCAGCAGATAATTCATTATCACAAATCCAGTTGCCATCCATATCGTATTCAGAAGATGCAACGTTTTCACCCCAGCTAGTAAACGTGCCACTTAGTGGTTCAGCATATCCAGCGGGAACAACGCCACCATCAGCTATGATTTGAGCAGAAGTGCGACGATCATATTCACTAGGACAAGAGCCTTTTGCAAAATATAAAGTGTTTGCATTGAAAACGCCTCTATCAAACGCTATACCAGAGCCACCGTCAACGAATGGTAATGAATAATAACGAGGTTGACTTTCAGTTCCAACGTTATGATGTTCACTCATGCCCAAATTAAGTTTAGAACCGATAGTTTTAGTATTATTGTCAAAAGGATTTGCAACAGCAACGTAATCGGTAATCTCAAGAATTGAATCGTTAGATATGAACGATTGAAGAGCATCGCTGGTTACAAAATAAACTTCGTTCTTATCAGAAGCAATACCTTCAACTAATGCGTTTGAAGTATATTTTGTCTTACTTGCTGATTTATAAACTTGAACACCAACCTTACTTTCTTCGTAAGATTTGTTGTTATCAAGCGCCCATTTTTCAAACCTATCTTCTAGGTCTTGCAAAAAGGCAGTACCATAACCACCACCATAGGTACCGATGTAAAGTTGGGTTTTGGTTTTATCAAGTTTTTCCGTAACCCTGGGCCCACAGCCAACACTGCTGACTGCACTTGCTATCGTTAAAATCATACAAATGATAAACGATATCACTCTTGTTCTGTTCTTCTTCATAGTGTCCTCCTATTTTTTATGTAAATTTCGGTGAGTTTCACCGATAAACACATGAACTAAATCAATAAAATCGACATTTTTCACAAATTATATTTTAACATACGAAAACTTGCGATTCAATACCAAAAATTACGATGTTTATGTCAAAAGTTATAAACTTTATACAAAATGCACAAATTTTTTAATTATTTGCCTTTAACAACTAAGTCGTCTGCATATTTTTTATACGCCCTATAAAAAGTATTCATAGATTCATAACCACACCTTTCCGCAACGGTTGAAAGTGGCAATTTTTCCTTGTCGAAATACATCATTTGCACTGCTCTTTCTATCCTAAATCGATTCACGCATTCTCTTATCCCCATGTTCATTCTGTTATTCAAAAGAGTGGAAAAATAATTGCGCGTATAGCCAAACTGTTTTGACAAAACTTCTAGCGTGATATTTTCATTGCAATGCTCTTTTATATATTCAATAATTTTTACGGCAACGTCTTCTTTTACAACCACGTCGTTAATTAGTTCGGTATTTTGCGTCAAATCGCCTAAAATCCTAAACACAAAGCCTCTTTTGGAATCCATAGACATATCTTGCCATTTTTTATGTGTTTCGTTCAAAAGAGCAGAAATGCGTTCAAAATCTTCACCCAAATTAAAAACTAATGGCAGAACCTTTCCTTTTGAACAAACTGCCCTAAATATTTCTTTATCAAAAATCAAAACAAAATTGACAGATTTTCCAACAGATTCGTAATAGTGCGGTTGACGGGAATTGATAAAAAGCACGTCACCTTTTTTGCACAAGATTTTTTTACCCGCAACGGTAGCCGAATATTCGCCTTGCGAAATAAATTTCAATTCAATAGAATTGTGCATATGCAAAACGACTTTCGCCCCTGAATCACAAACGTTCAGATTAAAGTAATAGCTATCTTTTTCATCTACTCTTCTATCGTATACCATTTATCCCTCATAAATTTTGCACAAAAATTAATCACAATTTCCCACGCTACAAAATTATTCATATTCATTTTACCCCATTAAAAACACAAAATCAATACCAAAATTTCGGATAAATGTGTCAAAAATTACGATATTTGTATTTTTTTGTAAAAAAATATTGAACTGTTTTAGAACAAAATCCATTTGTGCAATTTAATAAAAAAATCCCCCTACTATTAGGGAGATTTATTTTTTTAGATGTTTTTTGCTTTTTTATTTTAATAAAAAATCAAAACGCGTTTGAATTTTATTTATTCGTTCTTCGCTTGGGATAACTTTTGGCATAGTGTTTTTTAACCCTATAGATTCGTATTTTGACCCCGCAAAGTTATGGTATGTCAAAACTTTAACTTTTTGCACGTTTTTTAGACCTTTTATAAAGTTGTAAATTTTATCAACTTGGTCATCATTATAATTAGGAACAAACGGATAGCGAATTTCAATTTTTGCACCGTTTTCGTCTAAAAATTTTAGATTTTCTAATATAATTTCGTTTGATTTTCCCGTACACTTAATATGCACGTCTTCATCAATAGCCTTAACGTCGTATAAAAAAACGTCTGTATACGGCATAACTTTTTCTAAAACCTCTTTAGAAACGTATCCACAGGTATCCACTGCAGTATTTATACCTTTTTCTTTAAGTTTTTTGAGTAGCTCTAAACAAAATTCCCATTGCACTAAACACTCACCGCCAGATAAGGTCACACCACCGCCCGAACTATTATAAAACTCAACGTCTTTAAGAACAATTTCAAGCAGTTCATCAACCGTGTATTCCTTACCGTAAAACTTTAACGCTTTTCCTAGACAAACGTTCTCACACCTTCCGCACGCCAAACATTTTTCTCTATTGAAAAAGTGTACGCCGTCAATAATCTGGTGCGCGCTTTGGGGGCAAGCGTTAACACACTCACCGCAACCTAAACATTTATTTTGATAGTATGCGAGTTGCGGTTTGTTTTCTATCCCCTCCGGATTATGACACCACACACATTTAAGCGGACATCCTTTTAAAAATATAGTTGTGCGTATTCCGTCTCCGTCATGCACGGCAAATCTTTTTATATCAATTATTTTTGCTTTCATTTTATATACCCGTAGCGTTTTTCTCTCCAGAAAATAACGCATCAAAATCAAGGTTATTTGCTTTTATGCCCAAAATGTTTTCAATTACCTTAACAACTTGCTCAGTAATAATTTTAGTTCCGTTTTTTGTGTAAAGGTGAGTTAGGTCAGAATAATATTCCTTAGGGCAATTTTCTACCACTGAATAAATATCGTCAATATACCCTCCGTTCGCCTTTACAATTTGAATCGCTTTTTCATTATATGCTTTCGTGTCACAATTATAACGCTTTAGTTTGCCTAAAAATAATTCCTCTTGTACGGGGGTTGACGTTGCAAAAACAATCTTTGCTTTTGGAAACAAGATTTTTATCACGTCACATATTCTTTGCACGTTTTCCGCGTAATGTTCTATCCTGACTAATTGCTTTCCATCTATCATAACAAGGTCATCCCAAAGTCCAGCATTCCAATGCACCAAATCAACGTCTTCACCACACCCCATTTCTTCAGCCCATTCAGTTAAATTACGCAAAATATATGAAGTAAATCTACAATTATCGCTGGGGTAAAACACTTCCGCTATTCCGTTAAACGCCTTTTTGACGTACTTATCATATCCTTGCCTTATAGAATCACCAATTAACACGATTTTTTTCATATTCTTTCTACCATAGTTTTATTTTTCAAAAATAAATATGGTTTCCTACCACCAATTTTTCTTTTAACAACAAACGTATATCCCGCATTTTTCATTTCCGTTTTCTATCCCATCTATGCTCGATGTGACAACTATCAAGACATCAAGATTTTCACCAACAAAACAGCATGAGGTTGGGTTTGTTTTTGGAATTGAAATATTTTCAATTATTTGCATTGTTTTCGTATCAATAAAACAAACGTCTTTATCATCCCAACGCGTCACTACAAGGTTGTCATTTTGGTCAATAGTAAACCCGTCAACACCGCTTGTAAGAAATATTTTTCTTCCAGTATACTCAATTGTCCCTAAACTTTTATCAAAATAATATTCTTTTATGGTCGCCGTGTTGCTATCCGTGTGGTAAAATCGTTTTTCGTCTATCGACCACTCTAATCCATTAGACACGTACAGTTTGTCTAAAAGTAAATTTACTACGCCATTTTTATCGATTGAATAAAGTTTTCCATCAACGTTATTAGCTATTCCAAGTTTTGCGCTACTTATCGTTCCAACGTAAATTCTTCCGTCAGGGCCAACTTTCATATCGTTTGCATTTATAATATTATATTTTTCCGTATCATATAACGGCTCTATCACATCATTATCGTTTAGATAAAAAACACCGTCAGAACGAGACACAATAAGCCTAAAATTTTTATCAAAACAAATTGCAGAACACGACTTGTCAACCTTTCTAATTTTTAACTTTTCAGTGGATAAATCAAGTGTGCAAATTTCCCTTTCAGGCGCGTTTAAAAAATACAAAAGTTTTTCTTTTTCGTTCTAAATAGGACCGTCCGCTATCACACAGCGTTTTTTTGATATAACGTCCATTTTAGTATTGAATATTTTTAGCACGCAAAATATAAGCGTCTTGCTCTTCTTTGCTTAAATTGTTCCACAAAACGTTCCAACCACACACGCGAACCTGCAAATTTTCATATTTTTTAGGATTATTTTGAGCATCAACAAGCATTTCTTCGTTAAATATATTCATTTGCAAACTCATACCGCCATTTTGCATATAAGTTTTAATCAACGAATACATAGTTTCCAACCCTTCGTCACCTTGTACGGTTGTGGGGTGCAACATTATGTCAAGGCAAAAGCCTTCGTGGTGCTTGTAAGGTAAAAGTTTTAACGCTGAATTGATAAGTGCCGTCACCCCTTCTCTGTCCGCACCAACTGATGGTGAAGCGTTCTTTGAAAGTTCTTCGCCAAATTTTCTTCCGTCTGGTGAGGCGCTTGTTCTTTGACCTTTTCTAACAAACTCTAACGCAGAGTGCATTTCACTTTTAAACACACCACCCCTTGAATTTGGCATATTATTAACCTTTTCAAAAACTCGAGTTAACGCTGATTTTGCCAAAGCGTCGGTTTCAGGCTCGTCATTGCCGTATTTAAACTTCGAATTAAGTATTTTATAACGCAAATTTTCATAGCCAACCCAGTCGTTATCAAGTGCCGTTTTCAACTGTTCTAAAGTGACGATTTTATCTTCATAAACAAACTTTTTAATCACCATTAACGCGTCAATTGCACTTGCGAACCCTGAAATACCTATTCCACTATTGTTAAATTTAACACCACATTGATATCCATCAACGCCTTTTGCTAAAGATCTTTCAATAGTCCCAGAATACAACAAAGACGGATTAACTTCACCCAAATGTTGCTCAAAATCTTTAATTATTTCCATGCCTTCTTCAAATAAATAATCACTTTGCTTTATAAATGCAAAATAAAAATCATCAAAAGTTTTTAAGGTTGAAATATCACCTGTTTTTACACCAATTTGCTTTTTAAATGCGTTATCATAACCATTGTTAAGCGCATAAAGAACAGGCTTGAGCATATTAAAGCCGGCACAACCCGTTGCAACCTCATCTGCGCGCGCCTTGCTTTCATAACAACCACTTATGTCAAAATTATATGCTTCTTCATAAGTGAGTCCGTATTCCATCATTGCTTTGACGAACCCTGGTTCACAGCAAAAAACGAAACAAGTTTGCCCTTTTCTTATCATATCGCAAACCCTTAAAACGAATTCTTTAGGCGTATTGTGGTTGACTTTTACTTGAACTTTTGGATTGTAAATTCCAAGTTCTTCATAAACGTCTAAAATTAAATAAGTGAGTTCATTAACCTTTGTCGTTCCGTCAAGATTAGTTCCCGCGATATACGTTGGTTGCCCCCAATAATTGCCAATCCCCGTCCATTGCATCAAAAAATATGAAAGGAAATTTTTCATCTCTTCACGCGTAAACGTGCCATTTTCTAAATCTTGCTTATAGAATTTATACAAAGTGCCGTCAAGCCCATGCCCCAATGAACGCACTTGATATGAATCAACAGATTCTGACAGCATAAAATATATATAAATCATTTGCAACGCATCAAAGAAATTTTGAGGTGCTCCGTCTCTTAAGTTTTTTAAACAATTTGCAACTGTTTTAGATTTTTCATGATTTTGTTTAAGCGCAAAATTGTAAAGCCTATCAATAAAATCAATAACTGCTTGATAAGCAATCTTAACGCCATCAAAATGCCCTTTTAATTGTTCAGTTAGCGTTTCGTTTTCCTTGTGTATATTTTCGTATTTTACTACTCTATCCAAAATCCCCTTAAACCCTAAATCCATAAGTGAATCCCAACTTGGAATAACGTGGTCAAAGTCAGGTGTTAAGCTCATTGCCCCTGAAGCAACAAAATCTTGCATAACAGTGTTCATTTTTGGAATTGATGCAAAAAGTTCCCTTATCCACTTATCGTAAGTGATTTTTTCCGCAAGTCTATTCCAACTGTAAATACCAATAAAATAATCGTGTTCGTTAACGTCAATTTTTGTATTTTTCAAAACATATTCAATTGCCCTTGCCTTAATTACTGGACGTGGCAAACCTTCAAGTTTAAGAGCATATTCTCTAAGACCATCTATTATTTCTTTATCCGTTAGACCGTTGTTTGGATAATTATAACCGTGATATTCCATACGTCTATGTGGGTTAAACGGCTCACTTTTTAAGTGATATTTGTTTTCAATGAATTCCCTATCTATATTGTTAATCATTTATACACCTCCGTGATTTATATTACAATTATACAATATTATAAAAAAATGTAAATGTATATTTCAAAACACTTGACCATTTCAAAACAAAAATATATAATATAACTATGAAAAATTTTATGAAATTAAACTTTAATATCACCAAAATTTTAATCGCTTGCGACGTTTTTAAGAGTGCGCAAAACTTCCATAAAAACAGAGCAAGTCACGGCTTGGTTTTTTTACTAAGTAAGCATAAATATTCGTTTAGTGACGGAACTGTTCTAGAGCCTGACAAAAATGAAATTTTATACTTACCTAAAAATTCAACTTATTCCGTATCTTCAAGTGATGGCGGTTGCTTTGCAATTAATTTTGAATTTAGCAACGACACAACCTTTCCCCCTTTTGTTTTCAAAGTGAAAAATCAATCTATTTTAGAACACTTTAAAATTGCAAGAAACGCTTGGTCAAAAAAACTGCAAGGTTATGAATTAAAGTGCAAAGCAGAATTATACAACATAATTTATACTCTTCAACAAGAATACACAACGACTTACGTTTCAAAAGATAAATACAATTTAATTTATCCAGCCGTAGAATATATACACGAAAATTATACAAACCAACTGATAAGCGTTGAAAAATTATCAAAAATCTGTAAGATTACCCCAGAATATTTTAGGAAAATTTTTAGATATTTCTTTGGCACTTCACCTATAAATTATATAAACAATCTAAAAATCGAACACGCAAAAGAATTGCTTTCTTCCGGGCTATATTCAGTTAGCGAAGCATCGTTAGCCTCAGGATTTTCAGACCCAAGCCATTTTAGTAGAGTATTTAAAAAAGCAACGGAAAAATCACCGTCACAATATTAAAAAAGTCCGCATTCTTGCGGACTTTTTACTTAATTACATAACCAAACATGCTGAACCGATTATTCCTGCATCATTTCCATTTTTAGCACTTACAACGGGGATTTTAGCAGTATACTCAGGCGCAAAAACGTGCTCTTTTAAGTGTTCGTTTAGCGGTTTAATTATAACGTCTCCTTGAGCAGAAACGCCACCACCGATTATGATTACGTCTGGTCTAAGTAAGTTTGCAACGTTAGTGACGCAAATTTTTAAATAATTAATAAACCTTTGATAAATCTTACGCGCAAGGGAGTCTTTTTCAATCAAACTAAAAAACACTCTACCGTCAATATCGTTTACGTTCAAATATTCCCATAGAATTGATTGCCTATTTTTAAGCATTTCGCGCTTAATATCCTTATAAAGCGCAGTCATAGAGCAATATGCTTCAAGACAGCCACGGTTTCCACAAGTGCATTTTCTTCCGTTAACAACAATTGTTGTATGAGACAACTCTCCCACTGCAGATGAATTGCTTAAAATTGGCTTTTTATCTAAAATAATTCCACAACCAATACCCGTTCCAATTGTTATCAAAACTGAATTAGAATAATCTTTACCCGCACCAAACTTGGCTTCACCAAGCCCAGCAGTTGTTGCATCGTTTGCTATTTCAAGCTCCAAATCGAATTTTTTTAAAAAATGTTCTTTAAGGTTTACCCCTTTAAAATCAAGGTTGTTCCCGTATGAAACGACGCCCGTGCTTTTATCAAATATACATGGAACGCCAATTCCACATTTTTTAACGATAATTTCTTTGTTTTTAGTAAATTCTTTAAGCGCGCAAACAACGTTATCAACTGAATAAATAGCGTCACTATCTACTTTACAAGTATGCTTAAACAACACTTTTCCATCTTCGTCAACAACGCCACCCTTAACAGACATTCCGCCAACGTCAACACCAAAATAATATTTCATCTTATCACCTGCTTTTTTATTCAATATAATTATATAATTCTTTTTACCCATTGTCAATAAATAGTTTAATTTACAAACCAGATTTTACTTATTGGTTGACAACCTTTTGTTTTAATGTTAGAATAATCGACAAGGAGATTAGACATGAATAAGAATAAGACAATCCAAAACGTAATTAACACCACTTGCAAAAAACTTAACTCAATTGATAAACCAGAACTCGCAAAACTTTTTTCCAACTGTTTCCCAAACACTTGGGACACAACCGTTAAAGTCATTAACGAAAAAGATACTTTCGTTATAACTGGCGATATCCCTGCAATGTGGCTACGCGATAGTGCTGCGCAAGTCAATCATTACTTGCCTTACGCTAAAGACGACGAAGAGATTTATAACGTTATAGTTGGCGTTATAAATAGATACGTTTTATGTGTTTCTAAAGACCCGTATGCTAACGCTTTTAATGAAATTGACAACAACCATGGTTATTCAACAGACCACACGTCTTTCCGCTCACATTGGGTTTGGGAAAGAAAATATGAAGTTGATTCACTTTGTTCTGTAATTTCTCTCCCCTACAAACTATATAAATCAACGGGTAGAACGGATTTCTTTACCCAAGAATTAAAAGAAACGTTCAAAATTATTTTAAATTTATGGGAAAAAGAGCAAAACCATCCCGAAAAGTCAGATTATTTTTTCCATCGTGAGAACACTGATATTTTTGACACTCTTCCACTAAACGGCAAGGGCAACCCTGTTGGTTATACGGGTATGACTTGGTCTGGTTTTAGGCCTTCTGACGATACTTGCACTTACAACTATTTAATTCCATCGGAAATGTTTGCAGTCGTCACTCTCGGTTATTTAGAAGAAATATTTGAAAAAGTTTATAAAGACCAAATTCTTTTAGGTAAAACCAAAAAATTAAAAGAAGAAATTGACTTAGGCATTAATAAATTCGGCTTATTTAATCACGAAAAATACGGCACCATTTATAAATTTGAAGTTGACGGATTAGGAAATTATCTCTTAATGGATGATGCTAACTGTCCATCTCTTCTAGGTGTGCCATATTTAGGATATTGTGATAAAAATGACGAAATTTATCAAAACACTCGCAAGTATATCCTTTCAAGTGACAATCCTTATTATTATAGTGGAGCAATTCTTAAAGGCGTCGGTAGTCCACACACTCGCCCCAACTGCGTTTGGCCAATTGCATTAATTATTCAAGGATTAACCACGGATAACAAGTCTGAAATTGAAAATATTTTAGATATGCTTTGCGCTTCACACGCGGGCACTTATTATATGCACGAAAGCATAAATTGTGACGACCCTGCAATTTTCTCTCGCAAGTGGTTTGCTTGGGCAAATTCGTTATTTAGTGAATTAGTTCTTAAATACGTAAAAGAGTTTTGTTAATTTATTCGAAAAAATTATATATAAAAAGCACGAAATTTTCGTGCTTTTTCTTTTTATACTAATAAATCCTATTAAACCCTTTACCGTAAACTTCATTCGCCTCACATACAATTACAAACGCGTTTTCATCAAGCAAGTGTATTGCCGAACGCAAACTGACTACTTGATTACTTTTTATACACGTCATTAAAACGCCTTTATCGGTTTTAGTGTACATACCCTCACCATTTACTTTGGTCACACCACGTGGGCTATGCGAAATAAGATAATCGGCAATAACGTCTGCTTTTTCACTTATAATATAGCACATTTTTGCTTTTGTAAAACCAAACACTATTAAGTCACTTATCTTTGCGCTCAAGAAAATCAATATTAGCGCGTGCAAAATGTTTTCGATATCTTGCTTTAACAATGCGCCAACAATAACCACTAAGCTATCAAATATCGCAACGTGCGTTGCTATACTTCCAAATGGAACAACGTGATGCGTTAATCTACCCAAAAGTTCAGTTCCACCACTTGACATTTCATATTTAATAAATAAACCAATACCTATACCTTGCAAAATCCCACCATATGCAGATGCAAGAATTTTGTTTTGGGTTATTGACATATCTCCAAACACGGTCAATAATTCAGTTGTGCCACCAAGCGTTGCCGTTGTTATAAAACAATTAAGGATAAAACGCCACCCCATCAGCTTAAACCCAAAAATTAATATAGGGGCGTTAATTAAAATAATAAATAAACCTGCGGGCAATCCTGTTAACATTTCGATAAGAGACGCTGCACCACTTACCCCACCGCCAACTATGCCGTTAGGAATTAAAAACACACGCAAACTAAGCGAATATGAAAAACAACCTATGACCATAAAAAAGTATCTTTTTAGTTCGTTTAGCAAACGTTTTTTTTGTAAATTTTGATTTTTAAGTTTATCCATAATTATACCTTTAAAAAAATAATGATTGCAATTTAACACTGCAATCATCAATTTCAAAAATATTATAACAAATCTTTTACAGAATTCAAAACAAAAGTAGGCTTAATTTCACTATTTTTATAATCTTCTATGGTTGCTTCACCACTTAAAACCAAAACAGTGTCAACCCCAGCGTTAAAACCAGATGCAATATCGGTATAAATCCTATCACCTATAACAACAACGTCTTCGTTTTTTGCGCCGAATTTTTGCATAACTACGGTTATCATCGTCGGTTCGGGCTTACCTATAAAAATAGGTTTTTTGCCCGTTGCTTTTTCAATTCCAAAACACATAGACCCACAATCGGGAACAGCGCCAAAGTCTACCGGACATACCCAATCGGGATTAGTTGCAAAATACGGTATATCGTGCAAGGTTAAAGTTTTACAAGTGTTCCTAAGTTTTTTACCCGTAAGTTCAGGGTCAAACCCAACTATCACCGCAAAAACGTTTGGGTCGTATTCTTGAACAACGTTAACACCTGAATTTATAAGTTCAGAAATAAATGATTTCGTTCCTTGACAATAAATAGGTTTATCGTTAAATTTTTCTTTTAGCAACATGATTGACGCTTGGGTTGAAGTGAAAAAATTCTCTTCATTAACCTTAAGCCCCATATTTGCTAATTTTTGTACGTAAGCATCAACGGATTTTGAAGAATTGTTCGTTATAAAAACATACTTCCCACCATTATTTTCTACGTTTGAAAGAAACTCTTTAACACCGTCAAATAAATCGTTCTCACGGTATATAGTTCCATCCATATCAAGCAAAAATAAACTTTTATTTTTTAATTTTTCTATATTTTTTCCAAAAAAATCTTTACGCATCATAATTAAAATTCTTCGTCTTCACGCGTTATAGAAATTATAAAATCATTATCGTGCATTGCGCTATAAATGTCGCTATCCGTAAATTCAGTATCCGTGCTAATTAACGTGCTGTAAACAATAGAGTCACCATCTTTTTTAGCGTTAATTCTAGCAAAACGCTTAACGCCGAAAATTTCTTTGATTTTTTCTTTTTCTAAACCCGTGTCGCACTTAAAAATTATATTTAACTTCAAGTGATAACGCGAGTGGAAAACCTTGAAATTAAGGTGCATTACGAACTGAATCAAAATAATCATAAACGACGCCACAAGTGAAATAATCCAAAGCCCTGCACCAACTGCCATACCAATCGCCGCAGTTGCCCAAATGCCTGCTGCCGTGGTTAAGCCGTGAACAACTTGTTTATGATTAAATATCATCCCTGCACCAATAAAACCAATACCAGAAACTATTTGTGCAGCAACTCTGCCAGGGTCCCCACTTCCAAAACCAAATATTGATACGATTGTGTATAAACATGACCCAACACAAACTATTGTATGCGTTCTAATGCCTGCCTCTTTGTATCTCATTTTTCTTTCAAAACCGATTGCAAAACCAAGCACTAAGGCAAGCAACATTCGTAAAATACAACTAATAATTAATTCCTTATCCATTTTATCCCCTTTAATAAATATCGGGGACGACAACTAAGCATTAGTTGTATCCCCAAAATATGTATATTTAATATTTATTCATTATAATTCTTTTCATATGTTTTGTCAATAGCAAAACAAAAAATTTTAACTTTAAAAAATAAAAGGGTTGCTAATTGCAACCCAAAAATTTTATTTTTCTATTTTGTTTTCAATTTCGTCAACGTTTAACTTACCAAGTTCGTTGCATCTTTTTAGCAATCTTTGAATAACGTTTTCCCTATCACCACATTCTTTGAGAAGAGTTGAATAGTTAATGGGTTTGTCAAAAATATAAATCCTTTCTTGCTTTTTAAAATATGAAACGACGATTGGGATATCCACCCCTTTTTTCAAACAATACTCTGCAAAAACTGCAAATCCAGCAAAAAAACCTTCAAGTTCAGGCAAATATCCGTTAGTTGAATCTTCAGGGAATACAACGATGCTATTCCCTTCTTGAACAGCCGATAAACTTTCTTTCATCGTTTTCATAAATCGTCCGTCTCGATAACTTGATATAAGGTTTAGCCCCTTATAAAACAAGTTGGTGAGCGGACTTGCTAAAAGACAGAAAAGCCTTGCTAAAAATAAATTCCAATGTTTTTTCTCGTGATAATATACTCTAGTTTGATATTTATACATTTTCACCAAGCCCGAGTTCATTTCGTGTGTACCCCAAAGCCTAAAAGGTTTATCAAGATACATTTCTAAAGACATTGGAGAATCCGTGCCTTCGTGATTGCTTAAAATCAAGGAACCATCTTTAAACTCTTCACCCAAAAATATAAACCTTGGTTCTTTATAACGAGAGCGCATAAGTTTTTTCATAAACCTAAACCAAGGCTTCCCTTTTTTAACCAATTTTTTACTCATAGACACCACCTAGATAGATAAATAATTTATTGAATTAAATTTTAATAACTAGCCCAGAAATAAGAATAAGTAAAATGCAAATTGGGGCAACAAATTTAACTATAACGTTAAAATACGTAGTTAATCCCTTACTTTTATCAATTCCTATCTCCTTAGGGATTATATCTTTTTCTATAAACCAACCAGCAATAACACATGTAATTATTGCAACAACGGGCATTAAAATGTTGTTTGCTAAAAAGTCAAAAATATCAAGAATTGAAAGCGCTTTTCCGTTAAACGTAATTGAAACGTCAGAAAGGACGCCAAAGCCAAGCGAAGATAACGTTCCGAGAACTAAAATAACACCGAAAACTATAGAACAAGCAGTGACTCTTTTCATTCTTCCGTCTTCACATAAAACCGCAACTATTGATTCAACTAATGATACTGACGAAGTTATTGCAGCAAAAAGAACTAAAACAAAGAATATAATACCGATTACTCTTCCTAAAGGTATAGAATTAAAGATGTTTGTAATTTGAACGAACATTAAGAATGCGCCGTTGTTTTCCAAAACTTGTTCAGGGTTAGAAGTAAATGCAAACACAGCAGGTATAACGATAAGTCCTGCAACGACAGCAAACAAACTATCAAACGAGGCTATTTGTATTGAAGAAGACTTTATGTTTACACTCTTCTTCATATACGAGCCATACGTAATCATTATGCACATACCGATTGATAACGAGTAAAATAGTTGCCCAAGCGCGCCGAGAACGGTCTTAAAACTAAACTTCGAAAAATCTGGAACGAAGAAATATTCAACACCCTTAAGTGCGCCTGGTTGACACACAACGTAAATCATTAAGAAAAGAGCAATAACAGCGAGCGCAGGCATAAGAATTTTACTCATCTTTTCAATGCCTTTTTGCACACCAAAACCAACAATTACAACGGTAATGAGAGCAAAAAACAAGAAAAAGACAAGTGGTTGATAAGGGCTTGAAATAAAATTCATAAAGAAACTTTCAGTATTAACTTCACCAGCACCAGCAACGAGACCACTGCTTCCGACCAAATAAGACCAAGCGTACTTAATAACCTAACCACCGATTACACAGTAATAAGGAACGATTATTATAGGCACAATAACACAAACGTAGCCAAACCATTTAAACTTTTTATTTAAGTTGGCAAAAGCACCGATAACACTTTTCCCCGTGTGACGACCAATAGCAATTTCAAGCATTAAAAGGGTCAAACCAAAAAAGACAGCAAGAAGCACGTATGATAGAACGAAAATCCCACCGCCATATTGTGCTGCAAGATATGGGAAACGCCAAAGGTTGCCTAAACCAACGGCTGAGCCTGCCGCAGCAAGCACAAAACCAATTTTGCCTGTAAACCCACCGCGCTTTTTATCGCTAAAACCACTTATTTCTTCGCTTAACGCTTGCGTGGTGTTGATGTTCTTATTTTCCATTTTAATATACCTATCGTTAGTTTTTAATTATTTCTTCTAAGACCGCGTCCAAATAATCGCCGTCAAAATCTTCAATTGCGCCGTCGTCACTAAGTTTAGCAAATTCGGGATTGATAGGAATACGGGCGACTTTTTCAATTCCGTATTCTTTTGCAGTTTGTTCAATTTTACTTTCACCGAAAACGTTAATCTTTTTCTTGCAATCTGGGCATTCTAAATAAGACATATTTTCAACCAAGCCTATGACCGGCACATTCATCATTGACGCCATTTTAACCGCCTTTCCAACTATCATTGAAACAAGTTCTTGTGGCGAAGCAACGACTACAATTCCGTCAATTGGAAGTGATTGAAAAACGGTTAACGGAACGTCACCCGTTCCTGGGGGCATGTCGACGAACATATAGTCAACGTCTTCCCAAGCAACGTCTGTCCAAAATTGTTTAACTGCGCCTGCAATAACAGGTCCTCGCCAAACCACAGGGTCGTTTTCATTTTCAAGTAATAAATTTATAGACATAATTTTTATGCCGTTTTTAGTGATTTTAGGCAATAAATATTTATCGTTTAACGCGTTTGCCTTATCTTTAACACCAAACATTTTAGGTATTGACGGACCAGTTATATCCGCGTCTAAAATAGCAGTTTTAAGCCCTTTTCTATTTGCTAAAACCGAAAGCATTGAAGTGACTAGGGATTTACCTACACCGCCTTTGCCGCTTACGATACCAATAACTTTTTTAATGCGACTTAATTCATTTTGTTTTTCTTTGGCAATAGCCGTTCTTTGTGCGCAATCTTGCGAACAAGAAGAACAATCGTGCGTACATTCACTCATAACTATATCTCCCTATAATAGATTTTCAACTTTTTCTAAATAAAATTCAGCGCAATCAGCATTATTGTGACACGCCGTTATAATATAATCGTGACCAAAATTATCTTTAACGAATAGCGAAGTAAATTCACCACTATCCTTTGCCTTAAATTGACTTTCCTCTTTCGTCCATTTAATCGCAAGTTCTTCTAAATTATCACATTCACTATATCTTTTTTTAAGTTTAATCAATTTGTCACAACAATGTTCAACGTCAACCCCAACGGAATTATCACTAATAGCAACAACAACTAAATTTAGTGAGTGAGCAAGCGAAAATTTAATTTTTTCACCTTTAATCTTCCACAATCCGTCAGTTTCACACAAAAAGTTAAACTCTTTATTACTACAACATAAAAAAAGAGCGCGTTCAAGCAGTTTCCAAACCAAAACGCTTTGTTTTTTACGTTCAAAATCGTTTATGCTTTGAACGTAATCTCGCCGAAGTGAAGGCAACGAATTTATTAAGCCATCAACATTATTGACTGTTGAAACGTCACAATAAAAAATTTTAACCACTTATATGATTATACCAAATATTTTATTTTATCGCAAATTTACTAAGCGGTTTTTTTAAAAAACTTTAATTATATTTAAATAGTTGATAAAATATATTTTTTGTGATATAATAATGAAAATACAGGAGGTTTTTATGAATATTTGGCATGACATTGAAAGTAGCAGAATTACACCTGAAGAGTTTATTGCGGTTGTTGAAATAAATAAAGGCTCTAAACAAAAATATGAAATGGATAAAAAAACAGGTCTTTTGCGCTTGGATAGAATCCTTTATACTTCTACCCACTATCCCGCAAACTACGGTTTTATTCCCCACACTTTAGCCGCTGATAACGACCCACTTGACGTGCTTATCCTTTGCTCTGAAAGCCTTGTTCCTATGAGTTTGGTTAAATGCTATCCTATTGGTGTTATTATAATGAACGATAACGGTGACGTTGACGAGAAAATTATTGCAATCCCTGAAACCGACCCCAACTATAACACATATAAAAGTATTCATGATTTACCCAAGCATATTTTTGACGAAATGCAACACTTCTTTTCCGTTTATAAGCAACTTGAAAACAAAAATACTACTGTTGACGTTGCATCTGATAAAGACGTTGCAATAAGAATAATTGAACAATCTATGGAAAATTACAAGAAAAACCTATACGAATTAACTGCAAAATAATTTAATTATTTATAAATTTTAACGCCTTTCGGAATTCCGAAAGGCGTTATCTTTTATTTTTTTATCAAAATTTCGGCTAACTTCTTAAATCCTGGCAAAGAATTTTCAATGCGCTTTTTATCTACACAATAAGCAATTCTAACGTATCCAGAAACGCCAAAGTCGTCACACGGGACAACCAAAATTTCAAACTTTTTAGCCATTTCATAAAAAGCAGTTGCGCTTTCTAACGGAGATTTTACAAATAAATAAAACGCACCGTCTGGCTTAACACATTCGTAGCCGTATTCACACAAAGAATTATACAACAAGTTTCTATTTTGTTCGTAAGCTTCAACGTTTACTTTCGCATTAATACACTTTAATATAACGCGTTGGAATAAACTTGGCGCACAAACGTATCCCAATGCTCTTCCCGCGCCACAAACTGCAAGATAAACGTTTTTAGCGTTTTGCATTTGTGGATTAACTGCAACGTATCCAATTCTTTCACCTGGTAAAGACAAAGATTTTGAATATGAATAGCAAACCAAAGTATTAGCGTAATAATTCATAAGATAAGGAACTGAAACGTTCCCGTAAACGAGTTCTCGATAAGGTTCGTCTGCAATTAAATAGATAACTTTTCCGTATTCCTTTTGTTTCCTTTCTAAAAGTTCGCAAACGGCTTTAATCGTTTTCTCAGTATAAACCACACCGCTTGGATTGTTTGGTGAATTTATAATAATTGCCTTAGTATTCTCATTGATTTTGCTTTCAAGGTCTGATACGTTTATTTGGAAAGTTTTTTCTTCAGGCATTGAAACTATAAGTTTAGCACCCGCATTTTCAACGAAAACTCGATACTCTGTAAAGAAAGGTGCGAAAACAACACATTCATCACCTTTATTCACAACAGCATTTAAGCAAATTGAAAGAGATGCGGCAGCACCACAAGTCATATAAATATAATCAGGAGTAAGGTTTAAGTTGAACCTTGAATTTATGTTGTCTGAAACGGCTTTTCTAACCGCTAAATCTCCTTGCGCTGACGTATAACCATGCAAAGCGGTTGCGCTTTCAGTTAAAAGAAGTTCTTTTATCGCTTTATCAACTTCTGCAGGCGGTTCAACGCTTGGGTTCC
Organism: Clostridiales bacterium; assembly: GCA_015055725.1. Classification (GTDB taxonomy): domain Bacteria; phylum Bacillota; class Clostridia; order Christensenellales; family Borkfalkiaceae; genus UBA1259. The sequence continues at coordinate 23,671 of SVHO01000021.1, forward strand.
CCAAACTAAAATCAAAAACCTTATCTGCGCCTATTTCCCCGGCACGCGTTTTACTATATTCAAAAATTTCTCTAATAATTGACCTTTTGCTACCTAAAGCAAATGATTTTTCATTTATATCCATAACTTCACCTATTCGCTTATACCAAGCAATTTCAATGCATTTTTATAAAAAATTTTGTCTTCAATTTCTTTATTTAACCCATAAGACTTTAAGATTGAAACGTTATTTTTAATATTTTGCCAAGGGCAATCGGTTGCAAATAAAATCTTATCTACACCGTGCTTGTTAAGTATCTTTTCAAAAAGTGGCCTTTCTATTTCGTGAAGGGTGAAGGCGGTATCAAAATACACGTTTGTACCTGCAAGAATTTCAAGCGTCTCTTCCCATTGTTTGTGCGCGCCGTAATGAGCAAGCACAAATTTTTCATGCCCAACTTTTTCAATAACTTTTTTAACTCTTTCAGGCGGGCATCTAACGGGCATATCTTTATAGCCGTCGTCAATACCAGAGTGGGTGACAACTATCATATCGTATTTTTTTGCACAGGAAATAATTTCTATATAGGCGTCGTCACCAATAAATGTTTCTTGATAATCAGGGTGAATTTTAACCCCTTTTATCCCTTGACTTTTTAAGAAAGCCATTTTGCCGTCAATATCGTCACACTTAGGGTGCATACCAGCAAAAGAAATTAGGCGTTTATCACCATTATTGCTGTACGTTTGGTTTATAGATACGGCAAATTTGCTAACACTTTCAAACTGCGTAGGTTTAGTTAAAACGGGTAAAGTGACGCATAAATCAGCACCGGAACTTTCCATATGGTTTAAAAGTCCGTTAACCGTTCCGTCTGTGCTTGGAATATTTTGTGATTTTAACGCAAGCGCTTGAATTGTTGAACTTGCAATTTTATCGGGAAAAACGTGTGTGTGAAAATCAATAATCATACTAAATCTACTTTATATCTTCATAAGATAAAGTTTTTACCCCGTTTTTATTTAAAACTTCGTCAGTTTTTTCGAGATTTGAAGTTTTTAAAACAACAGAGGCTTCATCGCCATCAATTGATAAACCGTACATATATTCAATGTTTACGTTATTTTCTGAAAGCATTTGAAGAAGTTTTTGTAAACTGCCGACTTCATGGTCAATTTTTAATATAATAACGTCAGAAAGCATTGTAGAAAAACCGTCTTCAGCAAGTTTATCTTTACCAAGTGAAGGATTATTTACAATAAGTCTTAAAAGACCGAATTCAGTTGTATCCGCAAGGGAAAGCGATAAAATGCTAATTCCATTTTCTTTTAAAACTTTAAGAACTTCACCTAATCTACCCTGCCTATTTTCAACGAAAACCGATAACTGTTTTGCAACCATAACTATTTCCACCTTTATTAAAGTGTTTTAATTTATAAAAAACCAAACTTTAGCCTTCGTACCCTTTTAAAAAGGCTTGTTTATTAATATCAATTGTTTTTTGCGGAACGGTTTTTTCTATAACTGAAATCCATTCTTCTTTGCTAAACCCAATATGTTTTGCAGAAAGCCCTAAAACAACTGAATTTAGCACTTTACTATTACCAAGTTCTTTTGCGATAGCACCACCGTCAATAACGTAAACCTTATGGTCTTTTTTAAGTTGTTCTAAAATATTCTCAGGATATTGACTTGCGCCGATTACAACGGTCATAGGGTCAATTCTACAATCGTTAACAATTAAAATGCCGTCTTTTTTCAAGTAATGAGAATATCTAAGCGCTTCAAGGCGTTCAAATGAAATTAAAACGTCCGCTTCACCTTCTTCAACAACGGGCTTACTAACGTTTTTACCAAATCTAACGAAAGTGACAACACTACCGCCACGCTGTGCCATACCGTGAACTTCACTAAGTTTAACGTCAAATCCCGCGTTAAGTGCCGTTTTACCTATAATCCTACTAGTTAAAAGCGTTCCTTGTCCACCAACGCCAACAACCATAACGTTTAATTTTTCCATATTATTTTTCCACCTTTTCAATCGCATTAAATTTGCAATAACTCTTGCATAATCCACAACCGTTGCACATCGTTTCGTCAATTTTAACCGTGCCGTCAGGTTGTTTTGTGATTGCAGGACAACCAATTTTTAAGCACATGCCACATTTTCTACATTTTTCTGGATTTGCAACACACTTAAATGGGAAAACTTGCCCTTTAAGTAAAGCACAAGGTGCTTTAGCGATAATCACTGTTAATTGGTTTCCGTTTACAGCGTTTTTGATAACTTTTTCAAGTTCGACAACGTCGAACGCGTTAACTTCTATTACTGAAGGCACGCCTATCGCCTTGCAAAGTTGAGCAAGATTGATGGCATAAGTATCTTCGCCTTTAAGAGTTTTACCCGTTGAAGCGTGTTGTTGATGCCCCGTCATACCAGTTGTGCGGTTATCAAGGATAAGAACTGTTCCCGTAGCCTTGTTATAAACCATATTAATTAAAGAGTTAACACCCGTATGTAAGAACGTTGAATCGCCGATTACTGCCACCCAATTTTTTATAAATTCTTTACCGCGCGCTTTTTCAATGCCGTGGAGAGCAGAAATACTTGCGCCCATACAAAGCGTGCTATCGATTACTCCGAGCGGTGCAACTGCGCCGAGCGTATAACAACCAATGTCACCCGAAGCGTGAATTTTAAGTTTATTGAGAACTGAGAAAACACTTCTATGCGGGCAACCGGGGCATAAAATTGGAGGACGATTTGGCGCTTCTTGTTTACTAAACACTTGTTCAACCTTTCCGAAAAGTGCTTTCCTTAACATATTTGCGCTATATTCACCTTGTCTTGTGAATAATTCCTTACCCTTAACGTCATACCCCCAAGCCCTAACTTGTTCTTCTATGACAGGTTCTAATTCTTCAAAAACGTAAACGGTTTTACATTTTGATATAAAATCTTCAATGAGTTTTTTAGGCAACGGATTTACAAGCCCTAATTTGAGAACGCTCGCATTTGGACAAACTTCTTTAACGTATTGATAAGCAATACCACTCGTAATAAAGCCAATTTCATTATCCCCTTCTTCAACCCTATTAACAGGGAAAGAACAACCGTCAACGGCAAGCATTTCATCTCTTTTTTCAACAACTACGTGTCTACCTATTGCAGAAGCTGGCATCATAACGTATTTTTTAACGTCTCTTTCATAATTTTTATCAGCAACCTCAACTCTATCCTCTAAAGTGACAACGCTTTGTGAGTGCGAGAGTTTAGTAGTTGTGCGAAGAATAACGGGAGTATCGTATTTTTCACTTAATTCATAAGCAAATTTAATAAAATCTTTGGCCTCTTGGCTATCAGAAGGCTCTAAAACGGGAATATGCGAAGCACGTGCAATCATGCGCGTATCTTGTTCGTTTTGAGAACTTGCTAAGCCTGGGTCGTCTGCAACGACTAAAACTGCCCCACCATTTACACCGGTATATGAAAAAGTGTAAAGCGGGTCGCTTGCAACGTTTAAACCAACGTGTTTCATACACGCTAAACTTCTAACACCTGAAAAAGAAGCACCGAAAGCAACTTCGGTTGCAACCTTTTCATTGGGCGCCCATTCGGTATAAACCGCGTCGTATTTTGCTAAACTTTCGCTAATCTCCGTACTTGGCGTTCCGGGATAAGCACTTGAAACCTTAACGCCGGCCTCGTAAGCACCACGCGCAATAGCTTCATTACCTAACATAATAATTTTTTCACTCATAACAGTTCCCTTATTTTTATTTTGTCCTTAAATCTTTAATTCTTTTTGCTTTACCTTCAAAACGTTGTAAAGTGTTGGGCGATTCCAACTTAACTTTGGCGTCAAGCCCGAGCATAATTTTAAGTTTATTCCTAACCTTTTCAGATAAACTTTGTAAAACACCGAACGAATCGGTTGACTTTGTAAGTTCAACACGAATTTCAAGTTTATCAGTATACCCTTCACGCGTCACGATAATTTCGTAATGCGGGCCTAATTCTTCAAAACTCAAAATAACTTCTTCAATTTGGCTTGGGAAAACGTTTACGCCACGAATTTTAAGCATATCGTCACTTCTGCCCGAGAGGTTTTCCATTCTAACAAACGTTCTACCACATTTGCAGGGCTCGTAAATAAGCCTTGTTATATCCTTTGTTCTATAACGAATTAAAGGCAACCCTTCTTTTTTTATACAAGTTATAACAAGTTCACCTTTTTCACCCGCGGGCAAAACTTCGCCCGTTTCGGGATTGATAATTTCTGGGATAAAATAGTCTTCGTTTATGTGCATACCACAAAGATATTCGCATTCGCCTGAAACGCCAGGTCCCATTAACTCACTCATTCCATAGTTAGAAGTGACAAGCATATCGTCACCCCACGCCTTGTGCATTTCATCACGCATAGCATCTGTCAAAAGTTCACTACCAACAAGCCCAATTTTAACGTTTAAATCTTTCTTGGGGTCAACGCCAATTTCGTTTGCAACTTCTGCTAATCTAAGCGCATAAGAAGGCGTTGCAACTAAAAGAGTAGTGCCAAAATCTTTCATATACATAATCTGTTTTTCAGAATTACCGGTCGAAGATGGAACTATCGTTGCACCTATATTTTCCAATCCGTAATGTAGCCCAAAGCACCCGTAAACATGCCG
>SVHO01000022.1 GCA_015055725.1 Clostridiales bacterium
TGCTTGCCATAAGGCTGCCAAAAAGGTGACTATGGAATATATGGAACAAAAACTCGGCAAAGGCTGGTGGGGTAGCGATTCTTATGCTTCTTATTATGAAGACATGGGTAGTGAAGACGACCCCTTCTCTTACATTAAAGTTATCCCCCTTATCGGTGCAGACGCGCAAATCAAGTGCGGTGGCTTTGACCATGCGGGAAAATGGGAAACCAGTCTTATGATGGGAACTTATCCTAACTTAGTGGACTTAAAGCGTTGTGAACGCAACACCGAGTGGTTTGCAAAAAGTGCCACCGAAGCAAGCGAAGAAACGGGCAAACATATGGTAAATTGCACGTTAGAATGGTTAAGAAAAGTTATCGTATAAGAAAAAACTATATAAAAATAAAACAACCCCAAAATTTTTTGGAGTTGTTTTTTTATTTGCCTTGTTTTACTTTGCCGTTTTCAACGATTAAACGATTAAACGAAACGTTCTTAAACACCGTTCTATCCATACCCGTTGCAGTAAATATAGTTTGTAAGTGTTCGACGGCGGAAACTAACTTTCTTTGGCGTTTTTTATCAAGTTCAGATAAAACGTCGTCTAAAATTAAAATAGGATATTCGCCAAAACGGTTAAAGAAAGTTTCGGTTTCAGCAAGTTTAAGAGAAAGCGCAACCGTGCGCTGTTGACCTTGCGAGCCGTAAACCCTAACGTCGTCCCCGTTAAGAGTAAACTTAATATCGTCACGATGGGGGCCGATTGAAGTAAACCCTAAACGCATATCACGGGTAAGCCCTATTTTTAAATCTTGATACATAGCGTAAGCAATTTCTTCTTCCGTGCCGTAATAACCGCTTTCAGTTTTCATTTTTAAAATTTCTTTTCCGTCAGATAAAATTGCATGTTTTTGTTCGGCAATAGGCGCAAGTTGGGTTAAAAAATCGTTTCTTGCCTTTATTATTTTGCCCGCTTGTTTGGTTAGTTGTTCGTCCCAAATAGGCAAGGTTTCACGGATAATATATTCGTCAGGGTCTTTTAAGAGATTATTTCTTTGAGATAAAATCTTGTTATAGCGTTGAAGGGCGTAAAAATAATTTTTTGACATTTGCGATAGAGAAACGTTCAAAAATCTTCGCCTATCTTCTGGGCTTTCTTGCACGAGTTTTAGTTCTGCAGGGTTAAAAAACACGCTGTTGATATTCCCTAAAATTTCGCCTATTTTTAAAACTTGCAAGCCGTTGACGTAAATGCTTTTTTTATCGTTTTTATTAAACGCAACGCGCACTGAAACGTCGCCGTAAAGGGAAACTGCCGTGCCTGCAATTTCAGCCGTTTCACACCCGTTTTTTATCACTAATTTATCTTTATTTGCGCGCGGAGAATAACCCGTGCATAGAAAAAAGATTGCTTCCCCCGCATTAGTTTTGCCTTGAGCGTTTGCGCCCGTTAAGATATTTATTCCGTTAGAAAAAGAAATTTCTTCTTGAGTGTAATTACGGAAATTTTTGAGTGATAACGACTTAATATACATAAAAAATAAAAAATTTGAAAAATTTTGCCATAATGACTTTATTTTAATTTAAAAATATTATATAATGTTTTTTACTTAAAAGCAACTGTTAAAAAGGATTGATTATGATAGAAAAAGAAAATTATGAAATTTTATGGGAGCAAACCTTTCTTCCAGAACTGGAAAAGACGGTTAGTTCCATCGCCTTTGAAACCTATATCAAACAATTAAAACCGGTTGATATAAAAGGCGAAAAAATCGTGCTTTCCACCGTTAGCAAACTTTTTGCCGACACGGTTAGCGATAAGGCTATCGGTAGCAAAATTAGGGAAGCCCTTTTAAAGTGCAACACTTACGTGACCGATTATTCGGTTGTGGTTGCAAGCGATAGAGAAGACTATCTTAAACAGTTAGGGGAAGAAGAACGCGAAAGAATGGATATCCCCGGCTCTCCTATCAATCCTAAATTTACTTTTGAATCGTTCGTAGTTGGTTCTTCTAACGAGTTTATTTACGCTGCGGCAAAAGCAGTTGCTGAAAACCCAGGTGACGCATATAACCCGCTTTTTATTTACGGCGGAACAGGGCTTGGGAAAACGCATATATTGATGGCTATTGCTAACCACCTTAAAGTGCATAACCCTGCTCTTAACGTTTTATACGTCACGTGCGAGCACTTTACAAACCAAATGGTTGAAAGTTTAAGTAAAGGCAAGCTTACCCCTGCCGATTTTAGAAGAAAATATCGCAACGTTGACGTGTTGCTTATTGATGACGTTCAGTTTTTAGCGAGAAAACAAAGTACGCAAACAGAGTTCTTTAACACTTTTAACGAACTTGTTGCGCAAAACAAACAAATTGTTTTGACTTCTGACCGTCCACCAAAAGAGATTGAACTTTTAGAAGATAGATTAAGAACTCGTTTTGAAGGCGGACTTTTAGCGGACGTTCAATCCCCTGACCTTGAAACGCGTATCGCTATATTGCGCAGAAAATCAGAAGAGCAAAAATGCGTTGTTGATATTAAAGTTTTGACCTATATTGCAGAAATGAACGATTGTGATATAAGAACGCTTATAGGCAAATTGACCAAGGTTGTTTTCGCAAGTAAATTGCACGAAAAACCTATAACCATTGACTTGGTTAACGACGCGTTAAAAGAATCCGCAGGCGAAAGACAAGAAGAATTACAGGCTGAAGACATTATTAACTGCGTGTGCAATTTTTATAAAATTTCTAAAAACGATATGCTTGGCAAAAGAAAGAATAAAGAATTCGTTCTTCCCCGCCAAGTTAGCATGTATTTAATTCTTGATATGATGACTTTGCCTCAAGTGACCGTTGGCAACATTTTCGGCAGAGACCACGCCACCGTAATCTACGCTCGCGACAAAATTGACAAACAAATGAAAACTGACACTAAACTGTCAATAGAAATAAACGATATCAAGAAGATGCTTTTAAAACAATAATTTTTTTAGGCTTATAAACTTCGCAATACTGCGTTTCTGCCCTTCGCAAAAGATTTCAATGAACGGGCTTCTATTTCACCCTTTTGCTCGGTCGAGCCGTGGCTTGCTTGTTTCTAAACCTTAAAAGTCAAGACAAAGGCTACAATCCTTGCTTGTTTCTAATCCTTAAAAACAGAGATATTAAATTATGACAACATTTATTGAAGGAAAATACGACGCTGTCGTTATAGGTGCTGGGCATGCTGGTGTTGAAGCATCACTTGCCTTAGCAAGAACGGGAATGAAAACGGCTATGTTAACTCTAAACTTAGATAGCATAGCTTTTTTGGCGTGCAACCCTTCAATTGGTGGAACAGCAAAAGGACAAATCGTGCGCGAAATTGACGCGCTTGGCGGTCAAATGGGGTTAAATGCAGACGGTTCTCTTTTGCAAATTAGAATGCTTAACCGTGGTAAAGGTTCTGCCGTTCAATCACTCCGTGGGCAAACGGATAAAAATTATTACCACGCGTTGATGAAACAAACGCTTGAAAACACGCCTAATTTAAAAATTGTTCAAGGCGAAGCTATAGAGATTTTAACTGATGAGCAAGGGAAAAAAGTCACGGGTGTGTTAACTGCTTACGGTGCTATTTTAGAGTGTAAAGCGGTTATAGTTGCAACGGGTGTATATCTTAATGGAAGCGTTATTGCAGGAGAATGGAAACAAAACAGCGGGCCAAACGGTTTTCAGGCGGCGGCAGGCGGACTAACAGAAAATCTTATAAAATTAGGCTTTAACGTGCGCCGTTTTAAGACGGGAACGCCAGCAAGGGTTGACGCGCGAACCATAGACTTTGATAAACTTGAAATTCAGGAAGGAGAAAGAGACGTTTATCCTTTTAGTTTTATGACTGACGGTGTGCCCGAAAAACAACGCCCTTGTTATTTGACTTACACAAACGAAAAAACGCACGAAATTATTCGCGCCAACTTGCACCGCTCTCCCCTATACGGTGGTTTAATAAAAGGAACGGGACCGAGATACTGCCCGTCTATAGAAGACAAAGTTGTGCGCTTTGCTGATAAAGAACGCCACCAATTATTTTTAGAGCCAGAAGGTGGTGACACCAATGAAATTTACGTGCAAGGTATGTCCACTTCTCTCCCGCACGACGTTCAAAAGCAAATGTATCGCACGGTTAAAGGCTTAGAACGTTGTGAAATTATGCGCTATGCTTACGCCATTGAATATGATTGTATAGATTCGCTTGACCTTTTGCCCACGCTTGAATATAAAAAGATAGAAGGTTTATACACCGCAGGGCAAATAAACGGCACGAGCGGTTATGAAGAAGCAGGCGCGCAAGGGCTTATTGCAGGTTTAAACGCATCGCTTAAAATTCGCGGTCAAGAACCGTTGGTTTTATCGCGTGACGACGGGTATATAGGCGTTTTAATAGACGACCTTGTGACAAAAGGCACAAACGAGCCGTATAGAATGATGACTAGCCGTGCTGAATACCGCATTGTTTTAAGACAAGATAACCCCGATTTCCGCCTAACCGAAAAGGGAAGAAAAGCAGGGTTAGTTAGCGACGAGAGATACGCACGATATTTAAAACGTGTTGAAGAATATAACCGAGCAACAGAGATTATGGCGCAAACGCTTAAACCTAAGGACACCGAAATTTTATTGAATAAACACGGTTTCCCAAAAGCGCAAAGCGGACTTACGAGAGCGGACTTAGTGCGCCGTGGAATTGCTTTATCCGAGATAAAGGAAGAGTTTGGCGGTTTTGAAAACGTTAGCAAGGAAATTCTTGAAACGGTTGAAACGGACGCTAAATACGAAGGGTATTTACAAAAAGGCTTAGAACAAATTGAAAAAGCAAAAAAATTAGAAGAAAAACTTTTGCCAGAAGATATAGATTATACGGCTATAAAAGGCTTGCGCCTTGAAGCAAGGCAAAAACTTGATAAAATTCGCCCCTTAAACCTTGGGCAAGCGGGCAGAATATCAGGCGTTTCCCCTGCAGACATAGCAGTTTTAATGGTTTATTTGAAAAAATAAAAAAATACAATAATTGCAAGTAACGAATATAATTGGAGAAGCAATAATGAGAAAGATAAAAAAATTATTGACAACAGTGTTAATTATCTTGCTTGTGTTTTGTGCGTGTTTAAGCCAAACAAGTTGCGCAGAAGTCTCATTTTATTGCGACCCGAGTGGAAAAACGTGGTATAATTCGGTGAATTTACCAGATACGTCTAGCCCATTTTATGAAGAATACGATGGCTATTATACAATTGAAATAGATAAAAAGAAAAACGTTGTTTTCACGTTAATTGACGGAGAAGTTTTAAAGGGTAAATTAACTTGTTCACGTAACGCTAGATATGTTTGGACAGATGTGTCTATACAGTTTGAAAATGGAGAAACGGCAACGGGAAAGTGCGAAAAATATTCAGGCAGGCGTTTTTTGAAAATAAATTACGGCACAAGGGGATATAGTTTTAGCGACAAAAAAGGAATTTCAAAAGAAGAAGCTGAAGAATATCGCGCCCAGTTGATAAGTTTTTTAACAAACGTTTCTATAACGGGAATTTTTCCAACAAAAGAAGAAATAGAAAACAACGAATTATATAAACGGTTTCTTGATTATCACCAAATAGACCCAGGCTGTAACGGACCAATTGTTTATAACCAATTTGAAAAGGCAACAATAGAAAAAGTTGAAAAGAAAAGCACGGAATACACGGTTGTTTTAGATGTAAACGGAGAGAAAATTAATTGTACAATGTACTTTCACCAAACGGCTGCGCTTATAAAAGACGGGCAAATAAAACAAATACCAATAAGCGAAGTAGTCAATGGTGTGTGTCTTGTGGAACTTAGCAAACAAGGAAGTTATTATAAAAATCCATATAGAATAGATAAAATGTTTTGTTTTGAAAACAATTAAAAAAGCACCGCGAGAGCGGTGCTTTTTGATATTATATATTTTAAACTAAAAATGGTTCTTTTCCAATACGGTGAACGATTATTTCGTCTATAACGGCGTTGCCACGGTTTTTTAACAAGAATTCAACGATATCGGCGATTTCTTTTGGTGATATCATTCCTTCACCCGTTAAATCGGGGCGGGAAATTTTTACCATATCCGTGTAAACGCCACCTGGTGAAATTGCGTGAACGCGTATGCCGTCTTTATAAACTTCGTTTGCAAGCGATTTAGTTAAACCTAAAAGGGCGTGTTTTGAAGCCGTGTAAGCACTTTGATAAGGATAGCCAGAGTGCGCCACGATAGACGCAATATTGATAACGCTTGCTCTATCCGACTTTTTAAGATAGGGCAAGGCTTGTTGAATAATGATAAAAGGCGCACGTGCGTTTATATTCATAATTTTATCAAACACGTCAAGTGGAGTTTTGTCAAAGCCCGCATTAAAAGCTACGCCTGCGTTATTTATTAAAACGTCAAGCCCACCAAACTGTTTTACGGCGAGTTCAAAGTTTTCTAAAATAAATTTTTCGTCAGTTAAATCGCCTGCAAAAAATTGCACGCGCACACCTTTTTCGCTAACGGCAAAAGCCGTTTCTTGAAGATTTTTAAGGTTGCTACCGCCAAAAAGGATAATATTTGCGCCCATTTCTGCAAGGCTAAGCGCAATTTCTCTGCCAATTCCACCACTTGCGCCCGTAAGCAGAGCAGTTTTATTTTTTAAGCACATAAAAAGTTCTCCAAACAAAATTATATTATTATTTTAGCATAAAAAGAGCAAAAAAACAAGCGCCCCGCAAGGTTTAGCCTTGCATGGCGCATATTACTTTTAAGACGGTCTGTAAGCCGAGTTCTGTCGTGTACGGTCATTTATCTACGAATAACGTCACCGTTATCCCCCAGCGATATTTGTTAAACCGTTTCGGTGAAACTCCCGTATGAAACGGTTTGTCAATCTTGCGTCAGGTGGGGTTTACACAGCCCCTTGTGTTGCCACAAAGGCGGTGCGCTCTTACCGCACCTTTTCATCCTTACCTAAAAATAGGCGGTTATTTTCTGTTGCACTTTCCTTAAAGTCGCCTCCACCGGGATTTCTCCGGCACCCTGTTTCTAAAACGCTCGGACTTTCCTCATTGACAGGCTTGCCCTGCCCCCGCGACCGTATAACCGACTTAAAAAGCAAGGTAATTATACACCGCGAAACAGCGTTTGTCAAGGTTTTAAAACAAAAAAGGCGGTTAACGAAATTAACTGCCTTTTTTTAAGGTTCATTTTTTTAAGATTTAATTTTATAAATCGTCCGCGTCTTGAACGGGTTTTTCATACTTATCAAAAGCATCAACTCCCGTATACGAACCTTGCGCGTCGAAATCGCTTTCAAAAGTTTTCTTATTTGCAATTTCTGGCACCGGTATTCTGACTTTTGCCGGTCGTTTTATTTTTCTTCTTATCTCTCATAACTTCCCCCTTGATAGTATTATGTGCACGAATACGCGTGCTATACTACAAAATTAAACAAAAACCGTGGTAATTTTTACCACGGTTAATATATTATCTAACGCCTATTCTCGTTGCTTTTGCTTTGCCAGAAAGGATATCTTTAATTGAATATTTTGCAGATGCGATTATAACTTGCGTGCCCACCTTAACCGCTTCTTTAACGTATTCAAGTTTAGCCTTTGCCCCGTTTGCGCCCGCACGCGACGCGCCGTTGCAATAATTTTCGCACTCAGTTATATTTTCAAGAACTTCGTTTATAGTGCTTCCGCTAATTTCGTTAATCAAGGTGTTGGGGTTTGAGCTGTCTTTATAAATACCGTCCGCACTCGTTAAAATAAGCAAAGTTTTAGCTTTGACAAGGCAAGCGATTTGAGTTGCAGTTTCATCGTTATCAACGCACTCAACAACCTTTTTGTTTTTGTTTTTCAAAGATTGAATTTCAAAGCGACGGCTTTCTTCCGTGCTCACCGCGTCGTTGTAATTTATAATCGGGATTGCGTTTTGCTCTTTGCAACGTAAAAGAGTTGCTTTTAAGTGTTCGCGTTTTTCATCGTCGTTAAAATGCTGGTGTTCAACCAAGATTTGGCGGAGGGAATATTTAGAGTCCACGTATTGACGGTAAGTTGACATAAGGATTGATTGACCTTGCGCGGCGTAATCAGTTTTAACGTCTTCAATAGAGCCTTTAAGTTCTTTACCGTTGCGCTTTATATAGTCAAGCCTGCCCGTTTCTGCAGCACCGCTCGTTACCCAAATATAGCCGGGCTTAAGTTCAGACGAAAGCCTTGCTATAAGAGTGTAATCTAAAATATTACTATTTTTGTCGATAAGAGCCATCGAACCGATTTTGCCAACGAGTTCAATATCGAATTTCATTTTTTTCACCTTGAAAATTCTTTTTGTAAAATTATTATATATCAAAATTGAAAAAACTACAACAAATATAATGCAAAAACGCGTATTGCTTTTAGTTTTTTTGGGAAAACTTAGTTTAATTAAACGTAAAGGAGAATTTTATGAAACTTGAAAACTCTAAAACCAAAGAAAATTTGCAAACGGCATTTTTAAGAGAAGGCGGTGCGTTTTGTGAATACACTTTTTACGCAGAGCAAGCGAAAGAAGACGGGTTTGAACAAATTTATAAGGTGTTTACGCAGTTTGCCTTAAACGAGCAAGCACACGCAAAAATATGGTTTAAACTTTTTCACGGAATTGCGGGAACAAAAGATAATTTAATAGATTCAGCAGACCTTGAAAAACACGAAAGAAGCGTAATGTATGCCGATTTTGCAAAGACGGCGAGAGAAGAAGGCTTTGAAGATATTGCCACGCTTTTTGATAGCGTTGCGCAAATTGAAGGGCAACACGAAAAGCGTTATCGCGCGCTTGCTGAACAAATTGAAGCAGGCAAGATTTTTTGCGCTAAACAACAAACGGAGTGGCAATGTGCAAACTGTGGGCACGTTCATACGGGAAAAACGCCACCCGAAAAATGCCCCGTTTGTTCTCACCCCAAGGCTTATTTTGCAGTTATGCCAAGCCAAAACTAACTAAAAAGAATAAACAATAGATAAAAGGTTGAAAAAAAGGTCGTATTATGCTAAAATGTATTTGCGACCTAATTTAATAATTCGTGCAAAAGTATACCTTGGGTAAGGTGTACCTTGTTTCGCTTACATAAAAAATCTTTTGTACGGGTTATTTATTTGAATTAGTGTCGCAACTATGCGGAAAAGGCGCTTTACAAACGTCGTTCCGATAGGTGCGACGTTTTTTATTTTAGGCGCAAATATTTGTGGCGGTACAAAGATAAATGAAAAAAAGATTGTTTAAGTATATCACGCTTATTTTAGCGCTGTGCTTTATTTTATCAGCGTTTGCAGGCTGTAATAAAATGGCAAAGTTTGATATTGGTGACTTGCCTATCGTGGAAATAACCACGCAGGGCGGAAAGCAACCCAAAAATAAAAAGGATTACGTGAACTGTTCTTTTTCTATTTCTAATTGCGAAGACCCAAAAGATGATTTTTCAGTTGAAATGAAATCGGATATAGACCAAGATGATTCGGTTGGAATTAGGCTTCGCGGAAATTCAACTATGCAATACGATAAAAAGCCGTATAGAATAAAATTTGACAAAAAACAATCTTTATTTGGAAACAAAAAGAATAAAAACTGGGTTTTGCTTGCCGATTATTTAGACACTTCTAAAATAAGAAATTATACGGCATTTAAACTTGCAAGCGAGTTTGAAAATTTAGATTTTACACCCGACCCACACCACGTTGTTTTATACCTTAACGGAGAGTGCAAAGGGTTATATCTTATGTGCGAACAAATTGATGAGAAAGAAGGGCGCGCAAACGTTGAAGTTGATGAGATAAATCCAGACACGCAAGACGAGTTCCCCTTCCTTATAGAAATGGATAGAAACGCGCACAAAGAAGGCGTGACGGGGGTTGATAACTTTAACACGGGTTATTTTCAACCAATAGAAATAAAATATCCCGAACAAGACGAACGTGGTTTAACTGACGGCGCGCAAACGGACGAAGTTTTTGATTACGTAAAAGGTTATATGACGGCGGTGTTTGAAACTTTAACCACGGGAAATAGCGTGCAATTTATGGGCGAAAGCAAGGCGTTTGAAGACCTTGTTGACGTTGACAGTTTTATAGAATATTATTTAGTAAACGAAGTTATGTTCAATAAAGATTCCACTTGGGGCAGTATTTATATGCATAAAACTGCGAGTGGAAAATTAAAATTCGGGCCCGTGTGGGATTTTGACTGGTCGGTTTCAGACACTTGGACGAACGAACCTTACGGCGCACCTGAAAAGAACGTGGCTAAAAAATTCTGCCACTTAGATAAGAAAACACCGTTTACCTATTTTATTCAAAACCAAGGTAATTTTGAAAAGGTTTGCGATGCCTGGGACGACGTTAAGGAAAACCTTTTAGACGTTGCAGTTCATTTAGGGGAATATAAAGAAAAAATTAGCGTTGCATCAAAAGTTGACTTAAACTTTTGGCACGGAAATAGCGTTTCTTCTAACTTTGACACGCAATATGATTTCATTAGAATGTATTTACTAGATAGATACACTTTCTTAAGCAAGAAGTTAGTTTCCACAAACTACAACGAGTTTTTATTCAAGAACTAAAATTAAATAAATTTATAAAGAAAACGCGCTACGGAAAGTAGCGCGTTTTAATATGCAAAAATTATTTAGCAAACTCAAAAATTGCCGTTTTATAAATAGAGTATGCTTTTTCTAAATCTTTTAAGGAAACGCGTTCGTTTGCGTCGTGTATATTAGTGGAATAGGTTAAAAAATCAGGGCCGAAAGCACAACCTTTCTTAAACGCCCTTGCAAATGTGCTTCCGCCCATTGAAATGGGTTTTGCAGGCATTTTTGTGACGGCGGAAAAACTTTTTAACATTGTGTTTACAAACCAGCCGTCTTTTTCAACCATAACGGGAACGTGCGATTCAACGTATTCATAAGGATAACCGAAAGTATCCATTTTTTTGCAAATATCGTTTGCCGTAAACGGCGCGGGAACTCTGAAATTTACGCGAACCACCGTTTTATCTTGTTCTGAAAAAGCGATTGTCGGCGCGATAGTGACCGTGCCTTGTTCGTTTTGCATTTTTGCAAAACCACTTTTATCGTTAAACAAATAGTCAACGGCGTTTTTAACGTTTTCACCCATATCCAAAAAATATTCAAACAAAGGCTTTATCGCGTTTACGCCAAGGTCTGGTGTAGAAGAGTGTGCAGCCTTACCAAAACTTTCGATTAAATTGCCGTCTTTAAGAGACAATCCGTGTTTTTCTAAAAGTTGGTGGTTTATCCCGTCTTGCGTGGCGTAAACACTAGCGTAATCACAAACGACGTTTATTGCCGTGCCTGCGGAAAGGTTATAAAAGTTTTTTAATTTAGGTAAAGTAAACGTTGCGTTTAGCACGCCCTTTTCGGCATAACTTACGGGAAAATTTCCATCGGGCGAAAATCCGTATTCAGGAAGAGTAGTTTTTTTGGTAAGATATTTTAAGTCGTTCCAACCTTTTTCTTCATTACAGCCAACGAAAAGGCGGAATTTTTTGTTTACGGCAAGACAACTATCTTTCAGTTCTTTTAGCGCGTATAAGCACATAAGGGTTGGGCCTTTATCGTCAACTAAACCGCGCCCGTAGTAAAACCCGTCCTTAAAAACTAGAGAAAAAGGGTCGCTTTGCCAACCTAAGCCGGTGGGAACAACGTCAAGATGACCTATAATTCCTATTTCTTCCCCTTCTCCGAAAATAATTTCACCGGCATAGCCTTCGTGGTTTATAGTTTCAAAGCCAAAAGATTTAGCAAGGCTTAAAAAGAAGTCTAACGCTTTTTTGTTTTCAATGCCAAACGGTGCGCCGGGTTGCTCTTTTCCAAGCACGGTTTTGTAAGAAATTAAGGTGGAAAGATTTTCAATAAAGTCTGTTGAAGTTAACACCGCAAATCTCCTTAAACGTTTTTTATTATTATACTACATTATACGTAAATATTGTACTTAAAAAAGTAAATAAATTCTAAACTGCAAAAAAACAATTGCTATTATTTTGCTTTTGTGTATAAATTATGTTAAAATAATCTATATGAGCGAAAGAGAAAATTTGCATGCAGGGCACCGCAAACGCATGGTTGATAGGCTTATGCAGTCACCCGAGATGCTTTCGGAACACGAATATTTAGAAGTATTGCTCTACGCCGTGCTTCCTAGGATAAACACGAACGAAGTTGCGCATAGATTATTGCAAACTTTTGGCTCGCTAAACGCAATTTTTAATGCTAAACCAAAAGAACTTTGCGCGGTTAAAGGCGTGGGAGAAAAGGTTTCTGCACACATTAGCGTGGTTGGGCAAATTTTTAACATAGTTTCTAAACAAGAGAAAAAATCTACTTACGCGCATAGTTATGACGAGATAAAAAACCATTTATCTAATAAATTTAAAAAGTTAAAAGAAGAAAAACTTTTACTCTTATTGCTCGCTAAAAATTACAAAATTATCACCGAGATAGAATATTGTGATGAAAACGCTTCAAGCGTTTCTGCCGATATGCCCGAGATGGCAAAGGCGTTTGCTATTCATAAGCCCACATACGTGATTATTGCGCACAACCATCCGAGCGGAATAGCGCAACCGAGTGGTGTAGATGACCTCACTACGATGAGAATTAACGCGCTTTGCTCTATACACGGTGTTAATCTTATCGACCACGTTATAGTTGCAGGCGACGAGTTTTACGGTTATCACGCCCATAGAAGAATGGACGTTATTAAAGAAAAATCTAACATAGACAAAATATTCAACCCGTTATAAAGGAGATTAAAAATGAAAAAAGTGAGAACGCGCTTTGCGCCAAGCCCAACAGGTTATTTGCATATAGGTGGACTTCGCACCGCGCTTTACGGTTTTTTATATTCTAAAATGAACGGTGGTGATTTTATTCTAAGAATAGAAGACACCGACACCGCAAGATACGTTGACGGCTCAGTTCAAATTATTTACGACACCATGCGTGATTCGGGCATTATGTATGACGAAGGGCCGGACGTTGGTGGCGACTTTGGGCCGTACGTTCAAAGCGAAAGAAAAAGTATTTATACTGAATACGCTAAAAAATTAGTTGAACTCGGTGGCGCATATTATTGTTTTTGCACGCCTGAGAGAATTGAAACGCTTAAAGACGACGCGGGCAATATGCGTTATGACAAGCATTGTCTAAAGCTCTCTAAAGAAGAAGTTGAAAGGCGTATTTCTGCAGGCGAACCTTACGTTATAAGGCAAAACGTTCCCGAATCGGGCGTTGGCAGTTATAACGACCTTGTTTACGGCGAAATTTCGGTTGACTATAAAGATATTGAGGACGGCATTTTAATTAAAAGTGACGGAATGCCCACTTATAATTTTGCAAACGTTATTGACGACCACTTAATGGGTATAACCCACGTTATCCGCGGTATCGAATATCTTTCTTCAACGCCTAAATATAACCTTATGTACGACGCGTTTGGTTGGGAACGCCCCGTTTATATTCATTTGCCCCCTATTATGAAAGACGCGCAACACAAACTTTCTAAAAGAAACGGTGATGCAAGTTATGAAGACTTTGTTAATAAGGGCTACGTAAAAGAATCTATCGTTAACTATATCGCGCTTTTGGGTTGGAGCCCCAAAGGGAACGTTGAAAAAATGAGTTTAAATGAACTTATCGAAAACTTTTCACTTGAAGGCATTGGCAAATCCCCCGCTATATTTGATGAAACCAAGATGAAATGGTTATCTGGCGAATACATCAAAGCGATGACGATGGAAGAGTTTAAGAAAAACGCTTATGAATTTTTAAAACAAAGCAAGGCGTATGGTAAATATGACGAAGATAAACTTTTATCTATCGCAAAGGGGCGCGTTCAAATCTATTCTGAAATTGCAGAAAAAATAGACTTTTTAGAAGAGTTTGGCGTTTATGACCTTGCGCTTTTTGAAAACCAAAAACAAAAAGCAAGCGTGGAACTTGCAAAACAAATTTTACCGCAAATAAAAGAAGTTTTGTCAACTTTGACCGAATGGAACAACCAAAACTTGTTTACGGCAATGGTTGAATTATCCGCAAAACTTGAAATCAAAAAGCAAGCGCTATTATGGATTATGCGAATTGCAATAACGGGTAAAGAATCAACCGCGGGTGGCGCAACCGAAGTTGCCGACATCTTAGGCAAAGAAAAAACTTTAGAAAGAATTGATTATTCGATATCATTACTTTAATAATTAAAAACCCCCACCAATAAGGTGGGGGTTTTGTTATAACTATGAACCGAAAGACTGATTTTCTATAAATTCAAAATTCTTTTCACGGTGAGAAATATATTTTTCAATGCCGTCTGCAATTTTTTCTGCCATTTTATACACTAAGTTTAAATGCGTTAAATTAAATAAGTTGTGGTTTTGAAGTGACTTTCCCGCAACGACGGCTATAATGCTTAAATCACCAATTAAACCAAGATTTTTGTCAACGCCAAGCCCTGGTTTAAGCCCCTTATCGATAACTCTAATTAAACCAACGTCGTCAGCGTTTCCAACGGCAGCGTCAATCGCGATAGAAATGGACTCTGGGTGCATTTGCTTTAAGTATTTACCTGCATAATCAACTTCTTTTGCAGTTATGGGATAATTAAGCGTTCCATACACGTAAGAGCGCACGTTGCGTTTTCTAAGCATTGTTCCAACGAGTGGGCCTAGACTGTCCCCCAAAACTAAATCACTGCCCACGCATATAACGATGGGCTTTTTATTTTTTGGGTTGCAATCTAAAATAGATTGAAAAATTCCGTCTGAGGCGTGTTCGCTAAATGCGTTAAATGAATATTGTTTTGCCATTTTATTCTCCACTAATAAATTTCAAAGTGGTTATTGCCAATTTTTAACTTTTTATTCGCAAGAATGGCGCTTCATTTAAATATTTAATAAATTTATCTTGAAAAAATATTTTTTGTGTGGTATTATTTAAATATAAAAAGGCTACGCTTTTTAATAAAATAAAGTTGGATAGTTATGTTAAATTTATTGATGGCAAACACGCCCGTCATAATAGACGTTGTTGCGATTGCTTTCGTTGCAATTTTTACTATCCGCGGAATAACTAAAGGCTTTGCAAAACTTTTCGTTTCAGTTTTCGGCACGATTTTTAGTTTGCTTTTTGCCGTTTTGTTGTGTGCAAGCACCGCTAAATTTTTAGAAGATAAATTTTCGCTGGTGACTTCGCTTACAGGTTCTATCGGTGGGATTCTAAATTCGGTTTTTAAACCAGAGGTGATGAACACAACGTTAGAACAGGCAACGAGCGAAAAATTATCCGAACTTGGTTTGGGAAGTGGACTTTCTTCAATAATTTTGAGTTTTGCTCAAGATAATTCAATTCCAACAACAACCACTCTAAACGAAATCCTTTGCCCCACTTTTGCCTATTACGCGGTTATGGGAATATCTATTTTAGGGCTGTTTATAATTTTCAAAATATTGTTTTTCTTAGCAG
The DNA here is from genome assembly GCA_015055725.1 of Clostridiales bacterium. Classification (GTDB taxonomy): domain Bacteria; phylum Bacillota; class Clostridia; order Christensenellales; family Borkfalkiaceae; genus UBA1259. The sequence goes on from SVHO01000022.1 coordinate 15,533, forward strand.
GTGCTTTTGTGAAAAAACTGCACGCAATAAAACTCGTTGCAGTTGTGGATAAAAGCCTTGGTTTTTTTGTCGGTCTTATAAGTGGAATAATATATCTTGAACTAGTTATTATTGTTTTAGGGGTTATACCAATCCCCGCGGTTCAAAATATTTATACCGCATTAGGGCAAACCGTGTTTGCTAAATTTATTAACGATATAAGCTTATATCAAATAATACTTGACGCGCTTTCTTCGGTCAACGTGACAAAATACGTTAAAGAAATCATTAAAATTTAAAATAAACGGCACAATGTCTGATATGAGCGACAAAAACAAACAGTCTATTTAAGGCCAGCGCATATGCGCAGGCTTTATGTTCAATTTTTTACTTTATTACACTAAAGTATTGGCGCATAAACAATAAATATGCGCCACTAAATTAAGATGCAAAATATAAATTCATTGTTATCTAAACTATTTAATATAATCTTTCAATAATAATGACGCATTTAATAGACTGTTTAGGTTAAAAATATAAGTGCATTACTTAAAATATAATTCTTAATATTCCTTTTAATTTATGGATTATAACAAGTTGCGCATTTTGATTTAAAGAAGTTTGTAATATTAAACTAAAGAATTATACCTATATTTAAGTAAAATTTAATAAAACCATATCGCTAAATATAATTTATTTACTGAATATATGGTTTTAGACGGTAAAATGTTTCACGTGAAACATTTTATTCCCCCTATTATTTTTTTATTGTTTCACGTGAAACAATTTTTGTGCCTAATTTATAAAAAATCGTATTTTTACAGCGAAAAACGACTTTTTATAAAATGGTGCATAAAACTTTTACAAGTTTTAATGAGAAAAATTGATATTTTAAATACAAAAATTATATGTATCTATGCTCTACAACTATCTCAATACTGTTTCCCCTATTTTTTACAAGTTGTTCTTGGGGTCAAAATTAGTTTGGTGTTTTGCTTAAAAAACCGCCTTCCTGAGACAAAATGACGTAAAAAATTTCTTGGTATAAAATTTTGCCATTCTGTCTCAGAGCGTTAAAATGACAATTTTAAAATAGCTAAAATTGCTTAAATTTTCATTATTTTTACGTTGTTTTATACTTTTCTTAGTGTTCTTATTTATGTGGCTTATGGTTTAAAAAGTTTCACGTGGAACAAAAAGTTAAACTTGGCAATAAGTATATTAAAAAATTAAAGCAGATAAAAATTGTAGCGCATTTAAAGATTATGACTTTTTGTTTAACTATTTTTATTTTGCGCTTTGCGTAAGCGCATTGTTTTATAATATGGCGCAATCGAATTTTTATCTTAAAATTTTGTTTGGAATAAATTGTAAAAAAAGGATTGTTTTTTTTATTGTAATATAGTATAATAATATAAACATTAGTGTTTTTCTAATCGTTTGCCCTGTTTTTAGGTTATTAAAACGTTTTTTGCGTACAATATTTACGGTAATTATTTATAAGGAGAAAATGTATTTTGAAAAAGAAATCGCGACTTATTTGGATAATACTTGGCATTATAGTGCTTGCTATAGGCGCGTTGTCAGTTATTAATTGTATCAATTCACGCAATGAGGTTAACTATTCAGAGTTTTATACACTTATTTCAAGTGAGTTTGAAGATACGGATGGAAAACTTACCCGTGACGAAATTGAAACGTCAAACGCTAAGAGTATTTGGCGCGTAGTTAAATTGCGCAACTTTGAAGAAGCGAAAATCGATAACGTTATTTTTGATGATTACGTTGTTGAGTTCGATATTAAGTTGCTAAATGCAAGCGGTTCGGTTATTTCAACCGTTGGCTTTAAAACTTATTACTCGCGTCAAGATGTTGCAGTTATCCAAGCAATGATGGATAAAATGGGCGTGTCTTACACGTATACCGACCCAAATGCTGGTTCAATTTGGTCAAGTTTATTGCCTATCGGTGGGTGCATACTTATTGCGATTGTGTTTATGATTATTATGACGCAAACGCAAGGTGGCACCAAGAGCGCAATGAATTTTGCTAAAACGAACGCACGTGTTAATCACAACTTAAAAGTTCGTTTTTCAGACGTTGCCGGCGCAGAAGAAGAAAAAGCCGAACTTGCTGAAGTTGTAGACTTCCTTAAAAACCCCAAAAAGTTTTCAGACCTTGGTGCAAGGATACCTAAGGGCGTGCTTTTAGTTGGGCCTCCCGGAACGGGTAAAACGTTGTTTGCAAAAGCAGTTGCCGGTGAAGCGGGTGTTCCGTTCTTCTCTATAAGCGGTTCAGACTTCGTTGAAATGTTCGTTGGTGTGGGCGCGTCAAGAGTTAGAGACTTGTTTGACGTTGCTAAAAAGAGTATGCCGTGTATCGTGTTTATTGACGAAATTGACGCAGTTGGCCGTCAACGTGGCACGGGTATGGGGGGCGGACACGACGAAAGAGAACAAACGCTTAACCAACTTCTCGTTCAAATGGACGGTTTTGAAACGAACGACGGCATAATCGTTATGGCGGCAACTAACCGTGCAGATATTTTAGACCCCGCACTCTTGCGCCCAGGCAGATTTGATAGACAAATTTTCGTTAATACTCCCGACGTTCGCGGTAGGGAAGCAATCTTAAAAGTTCACGCAAGGAACAAACCTTTGTCACCTGACGTTAACTTTAAAACGGTTGCAAGAATGACGAGTGGTTTTTCGGGGGCTGACCTTGAAAACCTTCTCAACGAAGCGGCTATACTCGCTGCGCGTGCAAACCGTAAATTTATAAATAACCGCGACCTTTACGAAGGAATAAACAAAGTTATAATGGGGCCACAAAAAAAGAGCAGGCTTGTGACAGAAACGGATAAGCGCATAACTGCTTATCACGAAGCAGGGCACGCAATTCTAGCAAGGTTGTTGCCACATTGTGACCCTGTTCACGAAGTTTCAATTATTCCACGCGGTCAAGCGGCAGGCTACACTATGACGAGACCTGAAAACGACGACAACCACTTAACAAAAGCAAAACTGTTAGACGATATAGTTATGACGCTTGGCGGAAGGGTTGCCGAAGAACTTATTATTAAGGATATCTCTGCAGGCGCATCTGGTGATATTCAAGCGGTGACTAAACGCGCAAGGCTTATGGTGACCGAGTGGGGTATGAGCGATAAAGTTGGACCTATTTCTTACGGCTCGGATAAAGAAGTTTTCATAGGTAGAGACATGGCGTCACACGTTTCGTATAGTGAACAAACGGCGGGCGTTATTGATGAAGAAATCCATAGAATTGTAAACGACGGCTTACAAAAAGCGCGCGAACTTCTTTCTAAAAACAAAAAGTTGCTTGACGTTATGGCAAGGCTTTTGGTTGAAAGAGAAACGATATTTACTGAAGAAGTGGATATGATTATGGACGGAAAGAGCGTTGAAGAAATTATGCTCTTTATGGATGAAAACGAACGCACCTTGCAAGAAAATCCCTTTGAAAGAAAAAGTGCGAAAAGCGTGATTGTTCCAGAGCCTAAAAAGGCGGAAGAAAAAGTTCAAACAGAAAAAGAAGAACAAAATAAAGAGCAATCGCAAGACGATAAAGACGAAGGCGATAAACAATAATTTAATAAAAAGAGCAATAGTATACTTACGATAGGAGAGAGTTATGGGAAAAATAATTGCTTTTTCAAACCAAAAAGGCGGTGTGGGAAAAACCACAACGTGTGTAAACTTATCTTCATACCTTGCAACCAAAGGGTATAAATGTTTAATCGTTGACCTTGACCCACAAGGAAACGCAACGAGCGGTTTAGGCTTTGCAAAAAGCGAAGTTAAAAATTCCGTTTATAACGTTATGATTGACGATATGCCTATTGAAGACGCAGTTGTTAAAACGTGTGTTGACGGACTAGATATTTTGCCCTCGAATATAGATTTAGCAGGGGCGGAAGTTGAACTCGTTTACGTTAAAGATAGAGAGCACGTTTTGAAAAAGGTGCTTGAAAAGGCAAGGAACAGTTATGATTTTATCACTATTGACTGTCCGCCCTCACTTGGACTTTTAACCATAAACGCGCTTGCTGGGGCAGACACGGTGATTATCCCTATCCAAAGCGAATATTATGCGTTAGAAGGGTTAAGCCAACTTATGAATACTATAAAATTGGTTGTTAAGCACTTAAACCCAACTCTTAAAATTGAAGGCGTCGTTTTAACTATGAACGATAATAGAGCGATTATCTCACGCCAAATTTCCGCCGAGATAAAGAAGTTTTTTGGAAAGAGAGTTTTTGAAACGGCAATTCCAAGAAATATTCGCTTAGCCGAAGCACCTAGCCACGGCGTACCAATAATGCTACACGATACGAGATGTTCGGGCGCAAAGGCGTACTTGGCTTTAACCGAAGAATTTTTATCAAGACAACCCGCAAAAAAGAATTGATGGGAACTATTAACAAAACGGAGAAAAGTAAATGAAACCAAACAGAGGATTAGGGAAAGGTCTTTCGGCACTCTTTTCTGAGACTGAAGAAGATTACGGCAAAAGTTTATTGTTTGACGAAGAGCCTATAATTAAAGGCGAAGGCGTGACGGAAATTGAAATTTCATCTATTTTTGCTAACCCCAACCAACCTAGAAAAGTTTTTGACCAAACTGCTCTTGAAGAATTGGCAACGTCAATAGCAAAGCACGGCGTCATAATGCCTATAATCGTTAACAAGAGCGGTGATAGGTATATGATAATTGCGGGTGAACGCCGTTTCCGTGCGAGTAAAATTGCAGGGCTAACGAAAGTTCCCGTTATCGTTAAGAATTATAACGAACGCCAAATAAAAGAAATTTCACTTATAGAAAACTTACAGCGTGAAGACCTTAACCCTATTGAAGCGGCAACGGCTATGCGTTCGCTTATGGATGATTACGGTATGACGCAAGAAGAGCTTGCCGATAGAATTGGTAAATCACGCCCCGCGATTGCAAACACGTTAAGACTCTTAACCCTTTCACAAGAAGTTATAAAGATGGTTGCAAACGGACACCTTTCGGCAGGGCACGCAAGAAGTATTGCGTCAGTTCCGCAATACGACCAAGTTAAGATTGCCGAACAAGCAGTGAGAGAAGGTCTTTCGGTGCGTGACGTTGAAAAGAAGGTTAAAGAATATTTTACTCCACCTGAAGAAAAAGCAAAGAAGAAAATAAAACAAGAACTTTCTGCTGAACTTAAAGAACTTATCGTTGATATGCAAAGGGTTTTTGGCACGAGAGTTAACGCAATCGGCAACGATAAAAAGGGTAGAATTTATATTGATTATTACACGCGTGACGATTTGGATAGGCTTAGCGAACTTTTAGAGTTTTTGAAAAATTCTAAAAAGTAATTGTTAAAAGGCGAAAGATAAAAAAGAAAAAGGGCTTAAAAATAGGCCCTTTTCGTTTGGAGAAGTATGTTAGAGTTTAGTAGACTTGGAAAAGACGTTGTGTTCTTAAACGATTATATAAAGCAATCTACAATTTCTTTTTGCGATATTTCGGTTGGTATAAGATATATGTGGGGGGACGAGTTTGTCGTTGACTATTGCATTTTTAACGACACGCTTATTATGAAAGAAAGTTCACCCGATTATAAAAACGCCTTTTACTACCCTATGGGGAAAGACGTGGAAGGCGCGCTTTGTGAAATAGAAAATTATTGCGTTAAAAATAACTTACCGCTTACTTTTTGTTGTTTAGATAACTTAACCGCGTCACAACTTGCAAACAGATATCACAAAGTAAGCATTAAAAATGACCGAGATTGGAGTGATTATATTTACGACGCGGAAAAATTTAGAACGTATTCGGGAAAAAAATTTAGCGGGCAGAGAAACCATGTTAATAAATTTAAAAAACTTTATCCAAATTATAATTTTAAGGTTATTGAGCAAAGCGACTTTGTGCGCATAAAGGAATTTTTAGATGAGTTTGAAAATAAAACCGAGTTTTTAAGATGGACGGAAGCGATTGAGCAAAAAAAAGTTTATGATTTCGTGCTAAACATGTTCAATCTAAACCAAGTTGGTGGACTTTTAGAAGTTGACGGAAAAGTGGTTGCCTTTTCCGTTGGCGAAGTGGTTAATAAAACGCTTATTGTTCACGTCGAAAAGGCGCTTAGAAAATATGAAGGAGTATATCCCACCATGGCGCAAGAATTCGCCAAGGCGTTTGCCGTGGGTGGAGTTAAACTTATAAATAGGGAAGAAGACTGTGGGGATATAGGTTTAAGGATATCTAAATTACAATATCAACCGATAGAAGTCAAGGAAAAGAACTTTTTAACAGCACACACTCTTTTTGATAAAATATCCACGCCTGTGCTTATTCAAACCGAACGCCTAACGATAACCCAAATTTTTGAGAGTGATAAGGAAGATTATTGTCGATTGTATCTTGACGACCAATTAAATAAGTTGTGGGGATACGACTATAAAGAAGATTTAAACGGCGAAGAACCAACTCCCGATTATTTTTTCGCTTTCCAAAACTCTCTTAAAGAAAAGAAAGAAGAGTTTTCGTTTGCCGTTAAACTTTGCGGTAAGATGATTGGCGAATTGGTGTTGCATAATTTTGACTTCTTCGGTGGCGTTGAAATGGGCTTTAGATTTTTTAAGCAGTTTCACGGCAAGGGCTTTGCGATAGAGAGCGCAACCGCGTTAAAAAATTACGTCATTGATACGTTGGGTGCAAAGAAATTAAAGTCACGGTGCTTTAAGGAAAATATACCATCTGCAAACCTTATAAATCGTTTAGGTTTAACTAAATCGCACGAAGACCAAACGCATTATTACTTTGAACTTAAATTATAACAAAAATGAAAAAAGACGGTAAAAACCGTCTTTTTTAATTATCGCTAATTCCCAATAAAAAATCAGAAGAGACACAAAAATATTCAGAAAGTTTAATTATATAGTCAGCGTTTGGAGTCGTTTTTCCACTTATCCAATAGTGAACTACGCTTTTGCTAACGTTTAAGTCAATAGATAATTTATAAGGAGTTAAATTATTTTCTTTTAATAATTCTTTTATGCGTTCAGAAATTTTATTTTCCATAATTCTAATTTTAGAACTTTTTTATATGTATACTTGACATTTTCTAAAATTAGAACTATAATAAGAAAAAACTTTTTACAACTAGGTGAAGATATGAATTGTGGCAAGTGTAATTTTGAAGTGCCGAGCGGTGGTGTTTTTTGTCCCAATTGTGGAGCAAGAGTAGACGGAAAAAAGGAATGCTCAAATTGTAAATCCTTAATTGATGAAAATGCAGTATATTGCACGTTTTGTGGCGCACGTGTGGACGGAAAGAAAACTTGCGCAAATTGTGGAGAGGAAATTAATGGAAAATTTTGCGTTAAATGTGGAGCAAAGAATAACGAAAAAGAGCAAGGTTTAGCAAAAAGCAAAACAAGAGACGGTTTCGCTGTTTATTCTAAGGTAGTAAATATTATTAGTCCAAGCTTAAGCATATGTGTTTTGTTGCTCACGTTTGTTTTTAGTTTTTTTATAGGGCTAACTTCAACTTCGGAAGAAGCGGAAATCAAGATTGACTGTTTTTATTTTTTCTCAAAAGCGTTTAGAGAGTCAAAAGTTTTAATAAATTCTGCTGTTCCTGAGCAAATGAAAAAAACTGCTTTGTTCGTTGTAAATGCTGAAAATATTATATGTTTAATAGCAATAATTGTAAATTTTATTATTCAAGCAATTGCAACAACTATTGGAATTATAAATTCTATAAATAAAATAGCAAATAAAAAAACGACAAAAAACTACTGCGCTTTTATATCTTTTATTTCATTAATTGTGACAACTTTAATTGTATATACAATGCAAAATATGTATTATCTCAATTATGTGTATTGGTTTGTGTCTGAAATGAAAGTTTCAACTACAGTTGTTGTAGGAATTTGCATTAGCGCAATATTGCTTTTGATAGACGTAATATTGACGGCAATTGAAAAACAATATGGAAAAAATATAGAAGATATATTAAAAAAGAGTTTGCCGTTATCAATAGGTTTAGTTGCTTGGATTATAACGCTTGTTTTTATAAACACAAAAACTTTTGAAAGTACAAGCGGTTATTTTTCTGCGGGAAGTTTTGCTAAAAATTTTACGCTTTTTATAGCGGGCGGAGATGTTCCAAATCGCAATCTAATACTTATATTTTCGCAAATATCAATTTTTGTAAATGTTATATGTTCTTTAGTTTTTGCTTATTCAGTATATAGAAACATTCAGCATATTTGTTCTGATAAGGCTTGCAAAAAGGAGTTGTGGTTTTCTAACATTGTGTCGGTGGTTATTACAACGATATTTTTTGTGTTTGTTGTTGTGATACGGGTTTTAGCAGAAACAGCGGGTATAAAAAATTTATATTTAGGGTCGGGAATAATTGTTGCGCTTATTACAGCGGTATTAGCCTTTATAAGTAGCATAGTTTATAAAGCAATAAACAAATAACAAAAATAAAAAAAGACGGTAAAAGCCGTCTTTTAATTTTAGTTATATTTCTTTAGCAAGGGATAAAACGTTGTTTTTTAATTGTTCAAGGTCGCCCGTGTTTTCGATAACGTGATAGGGGGTAAGGTCAATATTTTCATAATCAACTTGGCTTTTTATTCGCCCAACAACTTGTTCTTCGGTTAAATTAGAGCGAGCCATAACGCTTTCTATACGCGCGTTTAGTGGGCGCGTGATAACGATAACGCCGTCAAATGAATCTTGATAGTTGCATTCAAATAAAAGTGGAACTTCAACGAAAATTTTGCCCGAAAGTTTTTTTGCCCTAGCAAAAACTTCATTTAAAACTAATGGGGTTATCGCGTCGGTAAGAATTTTAAGTTTTTCGGCATCGTTAAAAACGATTTTTGATATTTCTTTTCTATCGATAACGGGGTTAAAAAAACCTTTTACGGCAGAGGGGAACAACTTCTTTAAAAGAAGTTTAACCTTGCGTTTTTCGTAAAGGTCGGTGGTTATATCGTCACACGAAAGGGTGTTATATCCTGCAACGGATAGCACGTTAACGGCAACGCTTTTTCCACTTCCGATACCGCCCGTCACGGCAATCAACTTTTTAGAGTTCATAATTATTTTGCATCAAACCAAGTTTTCCCACTACCCAAACCAACGGTCAAGGGAACGGCAAGGTTGACTGCACCCTCCATTTCTTCTGTTAGAATTTTTTCAACTTGTTCTTTTTCGTCTATAAAGGCGTCTATAATAAGTTCATCGTGCACCTGAAGAATAAGTTCGGATTTAAGATTTTCTTTCTTTAATCTTTTTTGAACGCCAAGCATTGCGAGTTTGATTATATCCGCACTTGAACCTTGCAAAGGCATATTCATAGCAACGCGTTCACCAAATTGGCGCAAGTTGTAGTTTGTTGATAAAAGTTCTCTTATATAACGTCTTCTACCCAAAAGCGTGGTTGCGTAGCCGTGTTCTTTTGCAAAGGCAACGTTTTTATCCATATACGCTTTTACTTCGGGATATTGCTTAAAATAGGAATCAATATATTCACGCGCTTTATAGTTTTCTATTTTTAACGTTTTGGCAAGACCGTATTCACTCATGCCGTAAATTATGCCAAAGTTAACCGCTTTTGCGCTACTTCGCATAGTGGGGGAAACGCTTGATAAAGGAACGCCAAACACTTTTGATGCCGTTTGCGCGTGTACGTCTTGATTTTCACGAAAAGCCGTTATTAAACTTTCACAGCCAGAAAAACAAGCGAGCAGTCTTAATTCTATTTGCGAATAATCCGCACCGATAAGAATTCTATCTTGAGATTTAGGAACGAAAAATTTGCGGATTTCTTTTGACTCGTCGTCGCGCACGGGAATATTTTGCAAGTTTGGTTCTTTGCTTGATAGTCTGCCCGTTGCCGTGACCGTTTGGTTAAATGACGTGTGGATAAGCCCCGTAGATTTTTCAATTAAAGGCTTAAAGCCTTCAACGTAAGTAGAATTGAGTTTTTGTATTCGCCTATAATTTAGGATTAATGGAATAACGGGGTGCGCGCCTTCAAGGCTTTCTAAAACTTCAGCAGTGGTCGAATACCCGTGCTTAGTTTTTTTGCCCTTGCCAAGCCTAAGTTTTTCAAATATAACGTCGCCTAATTGCTTTGGTGAGTTTACGTTAAGATTAGGTTCGTCAACGAGCGTGCGAATTTCATTTTCTAAACCGTTAAGAGTGTTTCTATACTGTTCACCCGCAAGATTAAGTGCGTTTATATCAACTCTAAATCCCGATTGTTCCATAGAGAAAAGCACGTCTGATAAAGGCAGTTCAACGTTTTCGTAAAGGTCGGTCATTTGCTCTTCTTCAAGTTTTGCGCTTAAAAGGTTGCGCGCAAAAAATAGTGAGAACGCAGGCGTGTTTTTGTCTAAGTCATATTGAGTTATAACGTCGTCAAAACTTTCGTCACGGCCCGAAAAGTCGGCAAGATATTTCATAATAGACACGTCGTCACACGGGGCGGAAAGTTCAACGTTTATGCAATTTAAAACGTAATGCTTTAAGTCCTTTTTAGAATAGACGATAAGTTTTTCTTTACCCGTAAAGGCGGGAATAAGTGTGTTTAACGCGTCGGAAAGGTTAAATCCGTCGTCAAAAAGGGTTTCTTTTATGGGCAAAACGTATTCAGTTTTTCCGTCTGATAAATTGATAGATTTTTCGCTGATAATAAGTGCTAACGGTTTTTCAAAAAGAGTGGTTAAGTCTTGCGTTGAACTTATTATAACGCTTTCTGCGTGCGAAAAAGCGGTTTCGGTTTTAACTTGTTCGCTTTCATTATCACTTTCAAACCACTCGTCCTTTTTATAAAGAGATTTAAATTCAAGTTGAATAAATTTTTTCTTAACTTCAGTCGAAAAAAGGGTTGGAACAGTCATTTTTGAAACGTCGGTTTCAACACCACAGTCGCAATCGATAGTGGCTAGCGTTTTTGAAAGATACGCGCTATCTTTTCCCTGCTCTATTTTTTCTTTTAATTTGCCTTTAAGTTGTTCTAAGTTTTGGTAAACACCTTCAACGCTACCATAAGATTGCAAAAGAGAAACGGCAGTTTTTTCGCCAATGCCCGCAATACCGGGGATATTATCAGAACTGTCCCCCATAAGCGCTTTAAGTTCTATGATTTGCGCGGGGGCAAGTCCAGTTTTTTCGGTAAAGTTTTTAGCATTATATATTTCTACGTCTGTTATACCGCGTTTTGTAAAGTGAACTTCCGTTTCGTTATCAACGAGCTGAAAAGAGTCTTTATCACCCGTGAAAATCACCGTTTGAATTGAAGTGTGTTTTGCAACCGTGCCGATAATATCGTCCGCTTCAGAGCCTTCTTTTTCAAGCACGGTCACGCCCATAAGGGTTAAAACTTCTTTAAGAAGCGGAATTTGTGGGCGAAGTTCTTCAGGCATAGGTTTGCGCGTCGCTTTATACCCGTCGTACATTTTATGCCTAAAAGTTGGGGCTTTAAGGTCGAAAGCAACGGCAACGTATTTAGGCTTAATTTCCCCAAGCATTTTAAAAAACATATTCATAAAGCCGTAAACCGCGTTCGTAGGCGTGCCGATTTTAGTTGTTAAAAGGGGCATAGCGTAAAAAGCACGGTTTATAAGACTGTTTCCGTCAATCAAGACTAATTTTTCCATAAAAAATCCTTTAATACGCTTGCAATTAAAAAAATTTTGTGATATTATCTTATAGCAAGCAAGCGAAAGGGCGAATTATAATCGCCACCTACTATTTAATTTTAGCAAAAAATAGCCTTAAATGCAACAAATAAATGAATATTTTGCCGCTGTGGTGAAATTGGCAGACGCGCTGGACTCAAAATCCAGTGGTAGCGATACCGTGCCGGTTCGACTCCGGCCAGCGGCACCAAAGCAGTTCGTATTGAAAAAGCAAAAACGAACTGCTTTTTCTTTTGAAAAGTTGGAAATATTTGTGTATAATTTGATATTTATATATGATATTTTTCAACTTTTTTATTTTGGCTAACTTTTTTAAATGTTTTGACCAAAAATTCCATTTACTAAAAAGGTTTTTATGTGTTAAAATTTTATTATAAACTT
>SVHO01000053.1 GCA_015055725.1 Clostridiales bacterium
GACCCACTGATTAAGAGTCAGTTGCTCTACCAACTGAGCTAAAGGTACGTTTTATTGTCCACAGAGGAGTATTAACTTTGGCAGGGGTGGCAGGATTTGAACCTACGAATGCTGGAATCAAAATCCAGTGCCTTACCGCTTGGCGACACCCCTGTATAAAGGAATGTGGGGCGGGTGATGGGAATCGAACCCACGACCTCAAGGACCACAATCTTGCGCTCTAACCAACTGAGCTACACCCGCCATCATGGTGCGCCTGAAGGGATTCGAACCCCTGACCCTCGGCTTAGAAGGCCGATGCTCTATCCAACTGAGCTACAGGTGCGTAAAAGCATAGCCTGATACAAAGTTTGGAGCGGGTGATGGGAATCGGACCCACGCAGCCAGCTTGGAAGGCTGGAATTCTACCATTGAATTACACCCGCATCATCTCTCCGTAGACAACGCTAATAAATTGTACCAAAATGTTTTTTTAATGTCAACTGTTTGAAAAATGTTTTTTTAAATTTTATAAAATTTCATTAAATTGTTAGAATTTTACTCGCTTAAAAGGATAAAAAAAGAAAATTCTTTGACAAGCGCGCGCCCCTTATGTATAATTATACCTATAAAACAATATATTATTAATTGAATTATATGGAGTTTAATATTTATTATGTATAAAGAGATTTATAAAAGTTGGTTAGAAAGTTCAAAAGTTTCTGAAAAAGAAAGAAAAGAGCTTCAACTTATTGAAAACGACCAAAAAGAAATTGAATATCGTTTTGGCAAAGATTTAGAATTTGGAACGGCAGGTATGCGCGGATTTATTGGTATGGGAACTAATATGATGAACGTTCACACCGTGCGCCGTGCAACACAAGGGCTTTGTGAATATATCAAACTTCTTGGCGAAAAGGCGATGTCAAGGGGGGTTGTTATTTCTTACGATACGCGAAGAATGTCTATAGAATTTGCGTGCGCAAGTGCGGTTGTTCTGGCGAGCAACGGCATAAAAACCTATTTGTTTAACGACGTTCACCCCGTTCCTATGTTGTCGTTTGCGGTTAGAGAATTAAACACTATTGCTGGTATAATGATTACGGCAAGCCATAACCCTAAAGAATATAACGGATATAAAGTTTATGGGGAAGACGGCGCGCAAATGTCACCAGAAGCAACGGCAAAAGTGGTTGAATATATCAACCAAATAGGTGATTGTCTATCCGATAAAATTTTATACGACGAACAAGCAGGTAGAAAGATAAACGCCGTTCCAAAGCGTGTTGATAGAAAATATTATAAAATTATTAAAAAATTATCCTTATCTTCTAAAGAAGTTAAAAAGGTTGGCAAACAAATCAAGTTGGTTTATACCCCCGTGCACGGGAGCGGATATATCCCCGTCACCACTATTCTTAAAAAAATGGGCATAAATGCAACGCTCGTTCCCGAACAAACGCAAAAGGATACGGAATTTTCAACGGTTGCAGTTCCTAACCCTGAAATTAAGGAAACTTTAACTTTGGGCATAAAGATGGCGGACTTAAAAAATGCTGACGTAGTTTTTGGCACTGACCCCGATTGTGATAGACTTGGTGTTGCTATTCGTGACGATAAAGGTGAATTCGTTGCGCTATCGGGCAATCAATCGGGCATACTCTTGCTTGATTATGTTTTGAGAAGATTAAAAGAAAGCGATAAACTCACGTCTAAAGGTTTTGTGGTAAAGAGTTTTGTGACCACGAGTATGGCAAAACTTATTGCAGACGATTACGGTGTTGAACTTATTGAAACGCCTGTTGGATTTAAATTTATAGGTGAAAAAATAATGCAACTTGACGATACGGGTAAGCGCAAGTTTATTTTTGGGTTTGAAGAAAGTTGCGGTTATTTACGCGGAACGCATTGTCGCGATAAAGACGCCGTCGTTGCAAGCATGCTTTTTGCAGAGATGGTTTGTTATTATACTTATCACGGTATAGGCGTTTATCAAAGGTTAAACGAACTTTATGCTAAATACGGCTACGTTTACGATACCAACGTTAGCGTTGCGTATAGCGGGCTTAACGCAATGAAAGAAATGAACGCCGTTGTTGACAAGATGAAAGGCGTGAAGATTGACCAAATCGGTGGAATAAAAGTCGACGCAACGCGTGATTATTCTGTTGCACAAAGAAAAACTGCTGACGGGCAAACGTTTGATATGGACATTTCAAAATGCAACGCCGTTTATTATGAATTAGAAGGTGGAAGTTTTATTTGTATTCGCCCAAGCGGAACAGAGCCTAAGCTTAAAATTTATTATTCAATTAAAGGTGAAAATCAAGAAAAAGCGTTGAAATCTTTTGAACGTGTTAAGGAAGAATTTGAAAAACTTGTAAAATAACTATTGGATAAAAACTATGTTTACTAAAAAAGATATATTGTTTCAACTTGCAAAAGTGGGCGTTCCTAAAAATAAACCCGTAATAGTTCATACGTCACTAAAAGCAGTTGGTGAAATACATGGCGGTGGGCAAACTTTATTAGATGCGCTTATTGAACACGTGACTGCTGACGGCGGTTTATTGGTCGTTCCTACTCATACTTTTAAAAATTATTATGAAGACCACCAAAGTATAAGTTTAGATTTTAACGATTTTAAACCATGCGTTGGAATATTTCCAATTATCGCATCTAAAGATTTGCGTGGGAAAACTGCGCTTAATCCCACTCACTCGGTTACGGTTTTTGGTGACGAAGATAAAGTAAACGAATTTATAGAGTGTGAAAAATCCGTCGATACGCCAACTTCTCCAAAAGGGAGTTATGGCAAACTTTTCGATTTAAAAGGAAGCGTTTTACTCATTGGCGTTGGCCAAGAAAAAAACACTTATTTGCATTGTGTTGAAGAAATGTTAAACGTTCCAAATCGTCTATCTAATGATAAGGTCACTTTGGGTGTAAGATTTCGCGACGGCACGATTTTTGAAAAAGAAACTTATTATATGTATTCTAAAGGTATTTCCGACCCGTCCGAATATTTTGGGAAATACGAACCTGCATTTCGTCATCACGGTGCGATAGTCGACGGGTATATCGGCAATGCAAAAGTCCAACTTTGTTCGGTCGTTAAAATGACGGACGTTTTAAAGACTGTTCGCGAAAGAAGTGGTGGGGTTGAATTATTAGCAGACCACCAACCGCTTAAAGAAGAGTGGTATAGATAAATTGTAAAAATCAAAAAGAAAAGCCGTTCCAATCTTGGAACGGCTTTAAGTTTGTAGTTTATAATAAATTTTCGTCGTAAATTGCTCTTATTCCGCCAATAAATTTTGGGCGAACTCTTGCGCAGGTTAAATGCGCTTCACCAATTTGCTTAGTAGATAATCTCACGGGAACTGCAACTTTTTTCAAATGCATACCAATAAACGTGTCGCCTATGTCCATACCCGCGTCTGCTTTAATATCCTCAACGACTATTGGGTTTTCAAAGTTTTGGTATGCAACGGTTGCAAGGCTACCGCCTGCTTTTTTTTGTGGAACAACGTTAACGGCTTCCGCTGTTGGTAAGGCGCTTCGTTCGGTGACTATTGCGCGATTAAGGTGTTCACAGCATTGAACGGCAAGGTAAATTCCATTTTGTTTTAACGCCCCGTAAATTCCGTCGAAAATTTGTTTTGCGGTGTCGGGGTCAGAGTTTGTGCCGATTTTACTGCCGATAACTTCACTCGTGGAACAACCAACCACTAAAACGTCACCTGCTTTAAGTTTAGCGATTTTTATCAATTCATTAACTGCGCTTTCGCATTGGGTTTTAACGTTCATCTTAAAATCTCCTTTGGATTATTCTAACATTATATATAATAAAAAGCAACTAAAATAAGGTTAAAATACAAGATGTGCCGTTTTTTACAAACAAAAACACAAGGTTTAGAGGCCAAAAAAATCTTTATAAAAAATTTCAAAAAAATGTAGAAAATCCTTTGTAAAACGCTTGACTTAAAAAAACATAAGTGCTAATATATTTAGGCTACCGCTTCGAGGGGTATGCCTTTTTATGATGTTTTTAAGTAAAAATATCAACAATCGCCGTAGCGATTGCAAAGTAGATTGACAACTGCATAGAGAAAAAGAGAGATATGTCAAATATCAATCGAGAAAGACTTAATTTAAGAAATAGTACATTAAGGCAAAAGAGCAAAA